>JABDDQ010000001.1:0-123897 GCA_013287545.1 Bacteroidota bacterium
GATTTAACAACATTAACCACTACGGCTCCTGCGACTTACCTTTCTGATGCAGCTAATAATACAGGCTGTTCAGGTAGTTGTGGTGCTTGGGCTTATTATGCTGCTGGATGTACAAACTCTTCTTCAGGTGTACACTATGGTCCTGGTTTTTACCACAATGGAAGTTATTTATATAATTCGGGTACAGGTGCCTGCAGTTGTTATACAAGTGCTAACCCAGGCGGGGTTCCCAGTAGTGCAGGAGGAGGAGATGGAAGTGCTGATTTAGGAAATGGTGCAGTAATTACACCGCCTGCTAACCAATGGAATTTTTGCTGGAGTATACAAGTTTTAAATACGGGTTGTAACCCCGGTAGCCCTCTAACAGTAACGGTTACTACAACAGGAGATGGACAATCGGGAGATTACACATCAACAGGTTGTGCCGGAGATCAACCTTTGTTATTTAATGCGGTACAGGCTTGTTGCCCACCCAGCGTAGCTGCTACGACCCCTGTTATTTGTAACGGAGGTTCTACAGGTGTTTTAACAGCTACAGCAACAACTGGAGTTTCTGGCAATCAAGACCCTTATGTGTTTAATTGGACTGGACCAAGTGGCTCAATAGCTACAAATACAGTAACTGTTGGAACAACCAACTCTGTTTCTGGTTTACCTGCAGGAACATATACAGTTGTTGTTACCGATAAAAATTTATGTTCAGCTACATCAACACTTATTGTTTCGCAACCTACGGCTGTAACAGCCACTCTTGTACCAACTAACGTTACTTGCGCTGCCAGTGGTAAAATTACAACTACGCCGGGTGGTGGTACTCCTGGTTATACTTATTCTTGGGCAGGACCAAGTTCCTATACATCTACGGCTCAAAGCCCAACAGGGTTAGCCGCCGGAGTTTATACGCTTACTTTATCGGACTCTAAAAGTTGCACTTATACAGCTACAGTAACTGTTGGTCAAACAGGTACAGTTACGGCAGGAATCGGTAGCTCTTCTACTACTGGATGTGTAACAAATACTTTTACATTTACTAATACAGGCACTCCGGCTGTTACTTATTCATGGAATTATGGAGATGGTTCTGCTATAGGAAGTGGTTCGCCGGTTAGTCATATATACGCCTCGCAAGGAACATATGCAGTTACTGAAACTGTTACATCCGGAAATTGCACCGCTACCGCTGTAGCAACAGTTTCTGTAATTGCTTCGCCAACTGTAGGTGCTACGCCATCATCATACACAACTTGTGTAAACTCACCAGTTACGTTTTCAACAACTAGTAATGGAAATTGTGTATGGACTCCAACTGTTGGTATGACAGGTAGTACTTCTACCAACCCAACAGTAACCCCTTCGGCTGCTGGTACAACAATTTATAGTGTAACAGCTACAGCCAGCGGTTGTTCAAGTTCTGCAAGTACAGTAACTTTAACAGTTAATCCACTTCCTCCTACACCAACATATTCTTTACCAACAGGTGCAAATAATTCATATTGCTATGGTTCGCCAACTCCTTTATCAGTAAATTCAGGTACTTCTACAGCCGTATGGTACTATAATAATACAGTTGTAAATGTTGGCTCAACTTTTACACCTTCTGCAACCTATACAGCAGGAAACTATGTTTTTAGTATTATAGATTCTGTTGCGGTACCAGGTGGTTGTATAAACGCATCTCAATCAGCTAACACACTTACATTAAGCTTAACAGTGAACCCATTACCAGGCCCATTAAGTTATTCCTTACCAACGGGCCCTGATACGAGTGTTTGTCAAGGTACACCGGTTACAATGACAGTAAATTCAGGAACGAATACAGCGGTATGGTATAGTAACGGAGTTTTTGTACATTCAGGTTCAAGCTATAGTCCAAGCACAGCTACAGCGGGCACTTATACGTATAGTTTAATAGATTCAATTCCTGCGGTAGGTGGTTGTACAAATGCTTCACCATCAGCAAATACATTTACGTTGAGTTTAACAGTAAAACCATTGCCAGGGCCATTAAGTTATTCCTTACCAACAGGTCCTGATACGAGTGTTTGTCAGGGTTCACCGGTTACGATGACAGTAAATTCAGGAACGAATACAGCGGCATGGTATAGTAATGGTATTTTTGTACACTCAGGTTCAAGCTTTACTTTACCTGGTACTTTACCGGCAAACACATATATATTTAGTGTGATAGATTCAATTCCTGCGGTAGGCGGTTGTACAAATGCTTCACCATCAGCTAATACATTTACGTTGAGTTTAACAGTAAACCCAGTGCCAGGGCCATTAAGTTATTCCTTACCAACGGGTCCGGATACAAGTGTTTGTCAAGGCACCCCCGTTACAATGACAGTAAATTCAGGAACGAATACCGCGGTATGGTATAGTAATGGAGTTTTTGTACATTCAGGTTCGAGTTATAATCCAAGCACAGCTACAGCGGGCACTTATACGTATAGTTTAATAGATTCAATTCCTGCGGTAGGTGGTTGTACAAATGCTTCACCATCAGCGAATACATTTACGTTGAGTTTAACAGTAAACCCATTACCAGGTCCGTTAACCTACTCATTACCAACGGGCCCTGATACGTCTTATTGTCAAGGGTTGCCTGTGCCTTTAACTGTAAACTCAGGTACAACTACTGCTATTTGGTACTATAATAATGCGATTGTGAATACAGGTTCTACTTATACACCTCCTGCAAACTGGGCTAGTTCGCCAGTACCATATGTATTAAGTATTATAAATACAAATACAGTTACAGGTTGTACAAGTGCTCAAACTGCAAATACACTTACTATAAATGTAACAGTTAATCCTGTTCCTACTGTAACACTTACGGGTGCACAAATAGATACGGCAAAATGCGGAAAGCCGACCGGTGGAGTTTCAGGTATTAGTGTTAGCAACGTAAGTGGCGGAACGCCGGGCTATAATTTTCAATGGTTCTCGGGCGGGCAACCAATAGCAGGTGCAACGTCGCCTGTTTTAAGTGGTCAGCCGGCCGGTAGTTATAGTTTGCAAATAACTGATGCAAACCATTGTGTAGCTAATGTTACAGGCGGTTCAACAACATTTAGCGTACCTGCAATAGCACAGCCAACAGCTGCATTTTCAACTACACCAGGTTCTAATACTGGGCAAACTCCTTTTCATATAGTATTTACTAATCAATCAACAAATGTTACAAGTACAACAATATATACTTGGACATTTGGAGACGGACATGGTGGCATAGCGCACGATACAAATTATACATATACAAATGTGGGAACCTATACCGCTACGTTATATGTAACAAATGGTACTTGTAAAGATTCGACTAAAGTAACTATTGTAACGGAGGTGCCTACTACGCTTATTATTCCAAATATATTTACTCCAAACGGAGATGGAATTAACGATGTATTCTTTATTGTTAATACAGGCATGGTTAGTTTAAGTTGCGATATCTATAATCGTTGGGGCCAGTTATTACATACGCTAACAGCACCTAACCAAGGTTGGGATGGCTTGGTACCTAATGGTGATAAAGCTCCTGATGGAACCTATATGTACATACTGCAGGCCCAAGGCTTAGATGGTAAAACGTATAAGCAAGACGGTACGGTTACTTTAATCAGGTAAAGAATAAAACGAATATATAGAAGGCTTTCATAGAAATATGGAAGCCTTTTTTATTTATGTACTGTCAATCAGTCACACCTGCTATCTTTGGCAAAAAAATTGACAGGGAGGAATAAGAATTAAAAAAATTAAAACTATGCAAACAGGTAAGATAAACGTACAAACAGAAAACATTTTCCCCATCATTAAAAAATTTCTTTATTCTGACCACGAAATATTTTTGCGTGAGTTAGTGAGTAATGCAGTTGATGCTACCAAAAAACTAAAAGCCTTCTCATCAATGGGTGAGTTTAAAGGCGAAGTAGGTAAAACAACGCTTGAAGTTATTTTAGATAAAAAAGCAAAAACACTTACCATCCGCGATAGAGGTATAGGCATGACGGCTGATGATATTGTAAAATACATTACACAAATTGCATTTTCGGGAGCTGAGGAATTTGTAACTAAATATAAAGACAAGGTTGATGCCAATGCTATGATTGGGCATTTTGGTTTAGGTTTTTATTCGGCCTTTATGGTTGCTAAGGAAGTTGAAATTATTTCCCTATCATTTAAAGAAGGGTCTAAAGCGGCACGTTGGATATGCGATGGAAGTCCTGAATATAAATTGGAAGAAACTACTAAAGAGTTTAGAGGTACCGATATTATTTTACATATAGCTGATGACAGCACCGAGTTTTTAGAAGAAGCTCGTATTGATACTTTGCTAAAAAAATACTGTCGCTTTTTACCGGAAGAAATAAAATTTGGGACTAAAAAACAGTATGTAAAAGCAGAGAAAGAAGGCGATAAAGAAACGGAAATAGAGGTTGATAACATCATAAACAATCCAAACCCTTTATGGACAAAAAAGCCTGCTGATTTAACGGATGAAGATTATAAAAATTTTTATCGCGAATTATATCCGATGAATTTTGAAGAGCCTCTTTTTTGGATTCACTTAAATGTAGATTATCCATTTAACCTAACAGGTGTGCTTTACTTCCCTAAACTTAAAAACAACTTCGAGGCTCCAAAAGATAAAATACAATTATACAGCAATCAGGTTTTTGTAACTGATAACGTAGAACATGTTGTACCTGATTTTTTAATGTTGTTACGTGGTGTTATTGATAGTCCGGATATTCCATTAAACGTATCGCGTAGTTATTTGCAGGCAGATGGTAACGTAAAGAAAATATCGGCTCACATTACCAAAAAAGTGGCTGATAAACTGGAGGAAATATTTAAAAAAGACCGTGCCGATTTTGAGAAAAAATGGAACGATATTAAAATTTTTGTTGAGTACGGAATGCTTAGCGACGAAAAATTTAGCGATAAAGCGCAAAAATTTGCCATGCTTACAAATACCGAAGACGCTCACTTTACGTTAGAAGAATACGAAAACAAAATAAAACCAATACAAACTGATAAAGACAAAAAACTAATTTATTTATACACTACTAATGTTGCTGAACAACATAGTTATATACAAGCGGCTAAGGATAGGGGATATGATGTGTTGGTGTTTGATACTCCATTAGATCCTCATTTTATTGGTAAATTAGAAAGCACCCTAAAAGAAGTTGCTTTTGTGCGTGTAGATGCTGATACGGTTGACAAACTGATTAAAAAAGATGAAGAGCAAGTATCGAAACTAAACGATGAGCAGAAAAAAGAATTACAACCTATTGTAGAAGAAGTGGTGGCTAAAGATAAATTTACGGTGGTGTTTGAAAGCCTTAGTGAAAAAGATGCGCCTATGCTAATTACACGCCCTGAATTTATGCGCCGTATGAAAGATATGAGTGCTATGGGTGGTGGCGGAATGAATTTTTATGGTGATATGCCTGATATGTACAATTTGGTTGTAAACACAAACCATCCGCTTATTGGTAAAATTTTAGGAGAAAAAAATGCTGATAAACGAAAAGCAATAAGCAAACAAGCCGCAGATTTGGCTATGCTATCGCAAGGCTTATTAAAAGGTGAAGAGCTTACTAAATTTATAAAACGCTCGGTTGAGTTAATTGACTAAAAATAAAAATTGTACGAAAAAAATCGCCCCGAAAGGCGATTTTTTTATTTAATAAAACTTAATGCTTCTTCTTTAGTTGTTGCGTTTTTAAAACAACTTAGCAGTTGGTTTAAAACACGTTCAACCGTTGCATCGGGGCACGAGGCACCACTGGTAAGTATAATTTTTACCTTATCTTTTTTGGGAATAAAGTTTTCGCTGCTTAGTTTTTTTTGATGCGGGTAATCAAAATGATGTATCAAAGTATTTGACTCAATTTCTTTTTCGGAAGAAATAAAATAAGTAGGAAATTTTTGCTCTAACAATTCTACCAAATGTGACGTGTTTGAACTGTTATAACCACCAACCACCACCGCTAAATCTGCATCTGTTTTTAATAAGCCGTATGTAGCATCTTGATTTTCATTGGTAGCATAGCAAAGTGTATCGCGGGTATCGGCAAAATGTTGTTTGGTATTTTCTTCTCCGTATTTGGCAACCATTACTTGCTTAAAATGCTCGGCTATTTCTTGTGTTTCAGTAGCCAACATAGTAGTTTGGTTAATTACACCAACCTGTTGCAAATGTTTTGTTACGTCAAAATTTGCAGAGTGTTTGTCTTTAAATTCTTCGTAAAAAAGCGAAGCATCTTTTTTACCGGTTATATAATCGCTCAATTTTTTTGCTTCGGCTAAGTCTTTTACTACAACAGCGGGTGCGCTTTGTGCACTGCGCGAAAAAGTTGCACGGGTTTCTTCATGCGTATATTTCCCATGGATAATAATGGTATAATTTTCTTTTCCTATTTGTTCCGATTTTTTCCAAACACGTTCTACAAACGGGCAAGTAGTATTATATTTTTGTACTTCAATTCCTTTTTGCTCTAATAGTTTTTCTATTTGTAACGTAGTGCCAAAAGCAGGTATAATAACTACATCAGCCGGAGTAAGTTCATCAAACGAAATAAGTTGTTTGCCATTGGTGTCTTGTAAAAATTGCACACCGTTATTGGTTAAGTCTTTATTTACATCGGGGTTGTGTATCATTTGGCTCAGCAAAAAAATACGCTTGCCCGGATTTTCGTTTACAGCTTTAAATGAAATTTCAATGGCGTTTTCTACACCATAACAAAAACCAAAATGGCGTGCAATGTAAAATCCCACCGGACCAAAATCTACATACGTAGGCGACATATCTCTTTTACGAGGGTCGTTTGTTTTTTGATACGTTTTTATTTTTGTTATAAGCGGGCTTCGGTAAAACTCAGGAATTTCGAAGGTTTTCATTAGAGAATTTAGTTGGTGTGTATTTCCTCATCAACCAATAAATTGTTTTTTACGGCAAACATAACCACGCCCGCCGTATTATTTACCCTAAGTTTTTGCATTACATTTTTGCGGTGTGTGTGCACGGTATGAAAACTTAAAAAAAGTTTTTCAGCAATTTGCTTGTTTGATAAACCAAGCGCAATGTGTTTAATAATTTCAATCTCTCTGTCAGATACGGCAAAGCCTTCGCACGAAGTTTTTTTGCTGTATGTTTTTGCAACAACTCCGGTTTCTGCTGTTAAAGCGTCAATAATTTGTCCGCATAAAAAGCGTGTGCCTTGTTCTGTATTATCAATAGCATCACAAATTTCTTGTTTATCACATTCTTTCAATAAAAAGCTGGTAACGCCGGCGTTTAACAATAAAGAAATTTCTTCTTTAGGTAACATAGGACTGATGGCAAGTATTTGAAGTGCTTTATATTGGTTTTTTATTTGAGTAACATCGGTAGGGGTAATTTGCATAGACACAGGGTCTACAACCAAAATTTGTGGTTTATGCTTTTTTAGTGCGGATAAAAGACCATTTTTTTCAGTTACCTCGTTAATGTTAACGCTGTAACTGGCTTGCATTAAGGCTTTAAACCCTTCACGCATTAGCACACTGTTATCGGCAACTACAATATTCATTATTTATAATGATTTTAATTAAGCAAATATACGAAGATTTAGGATACCAAAAAATAGGGCATAAAAAAAGGGTAAGCTACTTTCATCGCACCGCTACAACCACCTACCCTTGCTGCGTTCCCACCCTGGGGGATTTGGTAGGAGCTGATCGTGAAAGACTTACCCACCGCAAAATTAGCACTTTATTTCGTTATTAAAATAAAAATCGCAAACTTTGCTTCTTATCTTTTTATGGACATATCTGTAATTATCCCCCTTTTAAACGAAGAAGAGTCTTTGCCCGAGTTACACGACTGGATTGTGCGCGTTATGCAACAGCACAAGTACAGCTACGAAATTGTTTTTGTAGATGACGGGAGTAAAGATAAATCGTGGAGTGTAATTGAGGGTTTATCGCAAAAAAATCCGAATGTTAAAGCCATAAAATTTAGAAGAAATTACGGAAAATCGCCTGCTTTACATGTTGGTTTTGAAGCTGCTGAAGGCAATGTGATTATAACCATGGATGCCGATTTACAGGATAGTCCGGATGAGATACCGGAGCTTTATAATATGATAACCCAAGGTGGTTTTGATTTAGTAAGTGGCTGGAAACAAAAACGCTACGATAACGCTTTTACCAAAAATTTACCAAGCAAATTGTACAACTGGACTAACCGAAAAATAAGCGGCATTAAATTGCACGATATGAATTGCGGCTTAAAAGCCTATAAAAAAGAGGTTGTAAAAAGCATTGAAATTTATGGTGAAATGCATCGTTTTATACCGGTGCTGGCAAAAAACGCGGGCTTTGATAATATTACCGAAAAAACGGTACAGCATCAGGCAAGAAAATACGGTACATCTAAATTTGGCTGGGATAGGTTTATTAATGGCTTTTTAGATTTACTGACCATAACTTTTCTGTCAAAATTTGGTAAACGTCCTATGCATTTGTTTGGTACAATGGGTACATTTATGTTTATTGTTGGTTTTTTTATGACCATTTATTTAGGTGTAGAAAAATTGTATTGTGTTTATAACCACGAGCGCGCTCCTTTGGTAGCCAGCAACCCTCTATTTTTTATTGCCTTAACCACCATGGTGTTAGGTACACTTTTATTTTTAACCGGTTTTGTGGGCGAGCTTATTTTACGCAACTCATCGGTACGCAACCATTATTTGTTAGAGAAGAAGGTTAATCTTTGAAAAAATATCTTTTAATATTTTTGTTTTTTTGCTTGAGTTTTTTTGAGTTTAAAGCCCAAGATTTTACTCCTACTACACAAAATTTTAATCCACAGTTTGATAATCGTTATGGACCTTTTCATCAAACTATAAAGGATACAATAAAGAGAACCGTATCAGATTTTGGACATTATTTTTCAGCTGGCATTGGCGGTGGGAGTGATTACGGGATAAGCGGAGCAATTTCATTGCTCAGTTATTCTATGGCTTACAAAAGTTTATTGTTCTCTGTAACCAGAGGCGGCGGCGGCACTCTTTTAGCTGGAGGGGCAGATAATTCTGTTTTTTATCGTGCAAATTACATAGGTTTTTTAATCGGAGAGTCAGTAAGATTCAAACACGCAATGTTCTCAATATCAGCGGGCATTGCTTCATCAAATATCGAGGTCCGTTATTTAGATAGAAATGCTACAGTTGCAAATCATTATATAGATAGTGTAAGTACAGGAGTTTTGTCATTTCCTATTGAACTTAAAGTTTTTTTACTTGCTCGTAATGGTGTAGGAATTGGTTTGCATCTATCTAAAAATATAGTATCTCCATCTAAATTTTCTCCGTTTTACTTTGGCATATCCCTTGTATTGGGTAAATGGAATAAAAAAAGTGCACATTAAAAATGATTGGCGCAAAACTTATAAAGTGGTATAAACAAAACAAGCGCGATTTGCCTTGGCGCAATACCACCGACCCATACAAAGTTTGGTTATCTGAAATTATTTTGCAGCAAACCCGTGTAGTACAAGGTATGCCATATTATTTGAGCTTTGTAAAAAACTTTCCTACCGTGTTTGATTTAGCCAAAGCACCCGAGCAAAAAGTGTTGAAGTTGTGGCAGGGTTTGGGCTACTACTCACGTGCACGTAATTTACACACAGCTGCGAAAGAAGTAGTGAAAAACTATAAAGGTGTCTTTCCGAGCGAATTTGAAGAATTAAAAAAACTAAAAGGTGTGGGTGATTATACAGCAGCGGCTATTTCATCTTTTTGTTTTAATAAACCACAAGCTGTTGTTGATGGTAATGTGTATAGAGTTTTAGCCCGATTATTTGCTATTGATACGCCCATAAATTCTACCGAAGGAAAAAAACAATTTGCATTATTAGCACAGGAGTTGTTAGATAAAAAAAATGCGGGCGCATATAACCAAGCCATTATGGAATTTGGTGCCTTGTATTGCACACCACACAAACCTAATTGCGAAGCTTGTATTTTTTACGATACTTGTTTAAGCGGCTCAGTGGATAAGGCTCTAAGCTATCCGGTAAAAATTACAAACAAAAAAACAACTACACGTTACTTCGAATATTTTGTAATTTTTAATAAAGGAAACACCTACACACAACAGCGTACCGGAAACGATATTTGGAAAAATCTGCATCAATTTCCTTTACTTGAGCATAATGAAAAACCTACTGATACAGGAGTTTTAGAGCAATTGAAAAAAGAAATTCTTAAAACAAAAACCAATAATTTTGAAATTATAAAACAAACGGGTTATAAAAAACATCAACTATCGCATCAAACAATTTATGCAAGATTTACTTATGTAAATGTGGATAGTTTTACTAACCTAACGTACAAGCAAACATCTTTAAAGCAATTAAAAAAGTTGCCTTTACCTATACTTTTGGCAAACGAAATTTCTGAACTATAATTAACAAAATCCATTGCTCCAAAAACCCAATAAATTGTTATTTTTCGTTTTATTTAAAGAAAATATCTATATTCGTAAACCAAAAAAATAGGGTATGAAAAATATCTACTTGCTGTTTTGTATTTTGTGTTCACTGGCTCTAAAGTCTCAAACCGTTTTTTGGGGAGAAACTTTTGGAATTGGTACCACATGCTCAAACAACCAAGGTACTTTAGCTAACGGATTTAACAGCAGCAATGGTGTTTGGAGCATAAATACATCTTTAGGCACAAACGATGCACTTCCTAACGTTTGGTATATAAGTCAAACAGAAGGCGGTCAACCGGTTGGCTCTTGTGGTGCAGGTTGTTTAGATACTGCAACTATTACAAACAGAACTTTACATATTGGTGCGGCACAAAACTCACCAACTTATGGTACGGTTTGCCCAACCGGAGATTGCGGTGCTATATATGACCCGGGCTTTGGTTTAAACCAGGTTAGAACAAATGTAAGAGCAGAATCGCCTGTTATAAGCACCGTTGGTAAAACAGGTGTTATTTTACAGTTTGATTATGTTTTACGTGGCAATAAAGGAGATTCTTTAAATGTATGGGCGTTTGATGGTGCTGTTTGGGTAAACTTAGGTGTACCGGTTGCTACAGGTACTTGTACTTCTGCTATACCGGGGGATACGGTTGGTAAGTGGGCACAAGTTACTTATAACCTTTCGGCTAATTTTAATAATAATGGTGCTGTAAAAATTGGTTTTCAATGGATAAATAATGATGATGGAAAAGGTGGCAATCCATCAGTAGCTATAGATAATATTGAATTGTTGGCTACCAGTACAGGTGGTGGGCACTCAACACTTGATACAGTGGCTGTTTTTTCGCCTGATACGGCTAACCACAATTTTATTTATTGCACAAATACTCCTTATCATTTTACCGGCTATGCAAATCCGGGGCCTATATTGGCTTATCAATGGTACGTGTATCCTTCAACCAACATTGTTTTCAATCCTGCTCATCCTGGTTTAGGGCAAAGTGGTGTCGATATTACTTTTCCTACTACAGGAACGTATACCGTAACTGTAATTGCAAGTAGCCAATATAATGGAATAGATTCATCAACTGCTTTTGTTCCTTTTGTTATTCATGTAAATCAAACACCTACTGTTACTGTAGTACCTCTAAGTCCTGTGTATGTTTGTCAAGGAGGTACAGGAACTAATTTATATGCTACGGCTACCAGTACTTGTACGTATGTGTGGTCACAAGCAGCTACTGTAGTGCCACCTACTTATTTAGATGCTAACGGAGATAGCGTAAATGTAAATCCTCCGGGTACTCCACCACATCAGGTTGTAACGTATAGTGTTGTTGGCACTACTACAATAGGTTGTGCTTCTCCACAAGTGGTGGTAACGGTATCTGTTCAACCAAAACCTACTCCTGTTTATTCTCCTACCGATACTATTTGTTCGGGCTCATCGGCTACCTTATTTGTAACCAATATGCCTGTAAACACTACTTACCACTGGGGCGCAGCTTTTGGCGCGGGTCTTGGTTCCAGTTCAGGTGCTTCGGTAATAGAAACACCTATATATTATAATTTTACGAATAGCACAGCAGATACCACTATTATAGATACGGTAATTGTTAATGTTAAAGGTTGTCCAAGCTACCCGTATCATATATCGCGTGTAATAGTAAAACCTACGCCTATAGCGCATGTGTTGGCAGATACGGTAGACAATTGTAATAAAATGGGTGCAGTGTTAGGTGCTGTAGGTACACCAACAGCAGGTTTAACGTATAATTGGTCGCCAGGCACAGCACTTTCAAGTACTACGGGTAGCCCGGTTACTGCCAAACCAACTGTTACAACCACCTATTATATGACACCTGTGCGAGATGGATGTCCCGGACTTAAAGATTCTGTAAAAGTTTTTATAGGCGATACTACCAATGCCTCCATTACCAGCGAGTATGATATTATATGTAATTCCCAAACAAATCAGTTTATAGCTTATCCGCAAAACGGACAAATTAGCAATCCTAATCCGTATCATTATGAATGGACTCCTCAACCACTACTTTCTTCCAGTATAAGTGGAGATACTGTGGTTGTAATGCCATCCACCAATACAGTATATACACTAACTGTTTATGGTACTTGTGTAAAACGTAACATAGTTACTTATGGTATTACGGTTAATAATTGTACCCCGCCAAAGGCAGGCTTTACTGAAAGTAGCGATACTATATGCGTGCGCCATTGTATTACATTTAAAGATACAGCACAATATCATAGTACAAAACCTTTATTTTATACGTTTATATTTCCGGGTCAAACCCAAATAAGTCCGGTTCTTGGGTCTACTGTTAACAATGGACTTAGCGATACACTTACTTATGCTATGACAAATAACACACCGCTTAAACCTATCAGAGCTTGTTTTAATGTTAATAGCACAAATAATAATTGCGCAAGTTGCCCTCAGTTTTTTACAATAACTGAAATAGTGAAAAATGGTTTGAATCAAACAAGTACTTATAAGGATAGTATAATTGTATATCCCGGACCTTATGCCCATGCCGGGGCAGATCAAACAATTGACCAAGGAACTACAACTAATTTAGATGCTTCTACCAGTTCGGGACAAAGTGGCATAATTAGTTATAATTGGACTCAATCAGATTCAGGTTATATGAGTTGCAATTCAGGTCCGGCTTGTATTAAACCGGCTGTAACCCCAAGTATCACCACGCAATATGTATTAGTTGTTTTAGATAAAAACGGATGCACAAGCACCGATTCGGTAACAATTAATGTTGATATAATTTGCAAAGATGTTTATATAGCAACAGCATTTTCTCCTAACAGTGATGGTTTAAATGATGTGCTGCATGTAAAGAGTAATTGTACTATATCGCAGTTTTCATTTAAAATATTTGATCGTTGGGGCGAAAAAGTTTTTGAAAGTAACGACCCGACTTACGGGTGGGACGGAACCTTTAGAAATAAAGTTATGGACAGTGCTGTATTTATGTATACGGTAGATGGTTTTTTAAGTAGTGGAACAGAGGTTAAGAAAAAAGGTAACGTATCATTAATTAGATAAACATGAAAAGATTTTTACTTTTTATAACCGTTATATCGCTTTTGCAAACTAAACAGGCATTTGCACAAGACCCGCATTACTCTCAGTATAATGAAGCCTCAGTATATATAAATCCTGCGCTTTGTGGTGTAGCTTACGATGTACGTGCTATGGTTAATTACCGTAGTCAGTGGGCCAGTGTTTCAACGCCTTATAAAACATATGGTGCATCAGCAGAATTTGCCGTTAAACATGTGAAAACACGCAAAGCTTATTTAACTACCGGTTTAATGATTTATCAGGATGTTGCCGGGTCAGGAAGTATGACTCAATTGCACGTTGGCGGTATTTTAGGTGCTGTTGTAAACACGGGTGCAAACAGCAAATTATCATTTGCGGCAACGGGCTCTTTTGATCAACGACGAATTAGTTCGGGTAATTTTCAGTGGGAAAACCAGTATAATGGCTATCAATATGACCCATCTATACAAGGAGAAGCTGTACCTACTAACCAAGTAAACTATGCTGATTTTGGTTTTGGAATTAATTACCATTACAGTAAAAGCGAAAAATTTATAAGCTCTAATGATGGCAATCGTGTTGATATAGGGTTTTCAATATATCACGTAAATACACCGCTTATTTCTTTTTATAATACCGGAGAATCGCAGTATATAAAATACATTACACACGGAACTTTTACTATTGCCTTACCTCGTGTAAAAGCTAATATTATACCGAGTTATATGTTAATGTTTCAGGGTCCATCTACGGAAATTGATTTAGGCATTATGTTTAGGTACATCATTTCAGAAACAGCAGCACGTAGTAATTTAAGAAAATCTATGGCTATTTCGGCCGGAGCTTATTATCGTTCAACTGATGCATTTATACCGCAAATATTATTTGAATACAGTAAATATGGAGTTGGGTTTAGTTACGATTTAAACGTATCTCAATTAACACCTTATAGCAGACTGCAAGGTGGATTAGAACTTATATTGCGTTATAACTGGAACCCGGGTTACGGTAACTCTGTCGGTAACACGTCAGGACCAAAATCAACGCCTTACTTTAAATAATAATATATATTTTTGCGAACAATTTAAAACTATGAATTTAGAAGGAATTATATCAATTAGCGGAATGCCCGGCTTATACAAAGTAGTGGGGCAAATGAAAAACGGCGTTATTGCAGAGTCGTTAAGCGATAAAAAACGTTCTCCTATATACGCGCATCAACAAATATCAACTTTGGAAGATATCAGTATGTTTACAACAGGCGATAACAAACCTGTATCAGATATTATGAAAGCCATCTATGATAAAGAAAAAGGTGGAGCTTGTATCGATCATAAAGCCGATGAAAAACAAATTGTTGCTTATTTTGAAAGTGTTTTACCTGATTATGATAAAGAACGTGTGCACCCATCAAACATGCGCAAGTTATTTAACTGGTATAACGCATTACAAGCAACAGGTAATCTTATTGTAAAAGGAAAAGAAGGTGCTGGCGAAGAAAAACCTAAAACCCACACCGAAGAAAAACCTAAAAAGGTTGCTGCTAAGGTAAAACCTGATACAGCAAAAGTGGCGGTTAGCAAAGGCGTTAAAAAAACGGCAGGAGTTAGAAAAACAGGTACAGCTTAATTTTAGCATTTAATCAATTTAAATCCCGTTATCGTGAAGATTTCGGGATTTTTTGTTTTCGGTTTTAACAGCACAAATCCTTATATTTGTAGGATACATAACTGAATTTACCATGAGTAATGCTGTAGACGTAGAAAAAAATTTCAACTCTAAATTAGAGAAGAATGATTTTGTTGAGCCTAAAGATTGGATGCCCGAAAATTATCGTAAACATTTAATCAGGCAAATTTCTCAGCATGCACATAGCGAAATTATAGGCATGTTGCCCGAAGGAAATTGGATTTCGCGTGCGCCAAGTTTACGCTCTAAAATGGTGTTGCTTGCCAAAGTGCAGGATGAAGGCGGGCATGGTTTATATTTATATACAGCTGCTGAAACATTAGGTATAAGTCGTGACGAATTGTTAGGCGCGCTACACACAGGTAAAGCAAAATACTCATCTATATTTAATTACCCAACACTTACTTGGGCCGATATTGGTGCAGTTGGTTGGTTAGTTGATGGTGCCGCTATTATGAACCAGGTTATGTTGCAACGTACATCATATGGACCATATAGCCGTGCCATGATACGCATTTGCAAAGAAGAAAGTTTTCATCAGCGTCAGGGTTACGAAATTATGTGTCGTTTATCTTTTGGAACGGAAGCTCAAAAAGAAATGGCACAAGATGCGTTGAACCGTTGGTGGTTTCCTACCATGATGATGTTTGGTCCGCCCGATAAAGATTCACCTAATAGTGAGCAGGCAATTAAGTGGCGCATTAAACGTGAAACGAACGATGAGCTTCGCCAAAAATTTGTTGACCGCACAGTTGAGCAAGCAGAATTTTTAGGTTTAACCATTCCTGATAAAAATTTAAAATGGAACGAAACTAAAAAGGGTTACGATTTTTCTGAACCAAATTGGGAAGAGTTCTATAATGTAATTAAAGGAAACGGACCTTGTAATAAAGAACGTTTAGAAGCCCGAAACAAAGCACATAGTGATGGTGCTTGGGTGCGTGAGGCAGCTATGGCTTATGCCGAAAAGAAAAAAGAAAATATTTTAGCAGCTTAAATAAATTAATTATGTCAAAAGATTCTCAAGGCCCTTTATGGGAAGTGTTTGTACAAAAAAAAGCAGGTCAGCCATTTGTGCATTGCGGTAGTTTACATGCCTATGACAAAGAAATGGCATTAGAAAATGCGCGTGATTTGTATACACGTCGTAGCGAAGGTTCTGCTTTATGGGTTGTTCCGGCTGCGGCTATTGTGGCAAGTTCTCCTGAAGATATTGGCCCTTTCTTTGAGCCTGCAAACGATAAGGTGTATCGCCATCCAACGTTTTATCAAATTCCCGAAGGAGTAAAATATATTTAAGTATGACCACACAAGAAGCCTTATTTAAATATACACTTCGCTTAAGCGATACTAGTTTGATATTAGCGCAACGCTTATCTGAGTGGACATCTAAAGGTCCGTTTTTAGAAGAAGATTTAGCGCTTACCAATATTGCCTTAGATATTTTAGGGCAGGCAAATTCTTTATTAGAGTATGCTGCTAAAACAGAAGGCAAGGGCAGAAGCTCTGATGATTTGGCATTTTTCCGTAACGAGCGTGAGTTTTATAACACCTTGTTAGTTGAACAACCAAATGGCGATTATGCGCAAACTATTTTGCGCCAATGTTTAATTGATAATTTTGATTTACTTTTTTACCAAGAGCTTGCAAAAAGTAAGGATGAAACACTGGCTGCCATTGCAGCAAAATCAATAAAAGAAATTACGTACCATGTAAGACATACATCATCATGGGTAGATAGATTTGGTAATGGTACCGAAGAAAGCCATACACGCATACAAAATGCGTTAAATGAATTGTGGCGTTTTACTGATGAGCTTTTTGAAATGAATGAGGTGGATGCAGTTCTATTAAAAGAAAAAATTGCTGTTGACTTACAAGCCATAAAGCCACTTTGGAAAAAGCAAGTAGATGCTATTTTAGAAAAAGCTAACCTAAAATTACCTGAAACTGTTTTTATGCAAACGGGTAGCCGCAATGCAAAACATACAGAGCATTTAGGTTATATATTGGCAGAAATGCAATATTTACCGAGGATGCACCCAACTGCTAAGTGGTAAAATAAAATTAAGCTATGCGGAAAATTTTTGCGATGACTTTTTTACTATCCTGTAATATAATTTTCTCGCAAAGTTATTCGTATCAAATAGGCTTATTAAAATACAGTGGAGGAGGAGATTGGTATGCCAATTTAGAAACCTCATTACCTAACCTTATAAAATTTTGTAACGAAAACATTAAAACCAACATTAACCCCGAACAGGCTATTGTTGAGGTTGGCAGTACCGAACTTTTTAATTACCCCTTTGTGCATATTACGGGGCATGGTAACATTATTTTTACAGATGCCGAAGCACAAAACCTACGTAAGTATTTAATGGGTGGTGGCTTTTTAGAAATATCAGATAACTATGGCTTGGATAAATTTATTCGCCCGCAAATGAAAAAAGTTTTCCCCGAACTTGAGTTTGTAGAATTACCTTTTGATTATCCTATTTATCATCAGAAATATAATTTTGATAAAGGCTTGCCAAAAATTCACGAACATGATAATAAATCTCCGCAAGGTTTTGGCATAATTTACAAGGGGCGTTTAGTTTGTTTTTACGATTACGAATGTGATTTGGGCGACGGCTGGGAAAGTTACGAAGTACATAAAGATAGTGAAGACGCGCACGAAAAAGCTTTACGGATGGGAGCCAATATTATATCATACGTATTTTTAGATGGAGTATATAAATAAAAAGTTAAAAAATGCTATTTGTTAAAATAGGCATACAACGAGGTATAATTATTGCAACCTTTGTGTAAATAAATGAAACGGTTTCTACTATATATTTTTTTCTGCTTAGGTATAACAACTAAGTTGCTTGCTCAGGATGATTCTCTTTCTCCTTCTATTGCACCCGATTATGTTTTAAAAGATGGGGTGTATCTTTCGTTAAAAGATTTTCAAACAAATAACCCCTTGCCTAAAGAAAATATTTCAGGTACAGGTGATAAAACACAACCTGATTTTATTTCTAAAACATTAACCGAGAACAAAGAAATTATTTTTACCTATAAAGGTTCGCAGTATCGTGGTGATGTAAATAAAGTATGGGGCTATTGCCAAAACGGGAATATATATGTGCATTTTAAAGAAGATAAATACTGGCGTGTAACCGTGTTTGGCAGTATATCTCACTTTATAGCAACTATTGTAGTTACTCGTTATGTAAGCAATGGATATGGTATGGGCTATGGTGGTGGTTTTTATGGGGGCATGGGAGGTTATGGAATCGGTGGGCCATCGGTGCCGGTTAAGCAAAATGAAACGCACGAATTTTTATTAGATTTTAAAACTGGAGACATTGTTGAATGCACACCAACTAATTTAGAAGTTATTTTAAGCAGGGATATGCCGCTTTACGAGCAGTATATGAAAATTAAAAAACGTAAGCGCAAAGATTTTATGATATTATATATACGTAAGTATAATAACGACCATCCAATTTCTTTTCCTAAGAATACAAACTAGCTTTAGGCTACTTTACCCCAGTTAATGTTTGTTTTATTCTGGCGGATTAATTGTCTGTTTAAAATTTGATTTTCGGTTTTTAATAATTGTGGGTCAGCTTCTAAAATTTCAGTAGCTACTTGTCTGGCCAATTGTAGTATTTGTTGGTCTTTAGCTAAATCGGCAATTTTTAAATTAAGAATGCCACTTTGTTGTGTGCCTTCAATGTCGCCCGGACCACGTAATTGCAAATCAACTTCGGCTACTTCAAAACCATCATTTGTTCGACACATAGTTTCCATGCGTACTTTAGCATCTTGTGATAATTTGAATGAGGTTAGTAGCATGCAATAACTTTGGTCGGCACCACGCCCAACCCTACCACGTAATTGATGTAGTTGCGATAAACCAAAACGCTCAGCATTTTCAATAACCATTACACTGGCATTGGGTACGTTTACACCAACCTCAATTACAGTAGTAGCTACCATAATATGTGTTTGACCTTTTACAAAAGCCTGCATTTCAAAATCTTTTTTATCAGATTCCATTCTGCCATGCAAAATACTGATGCGATATTCAGGTAATGGAAATTGTTCGGATAAAGAATCGTAACCCTCCATTAAATTTTTTAAATCCAACTTTTCAGATTCTTCAATTAACGGATATACCACATATATTTGTCTGCCTAAAGCAATTTGCTCTTTCATAAAACCATATACGCGTAATCGTTTAGCATCGGTATAATGTATGGTTTGGATAGGTTTACGTCCGGGAGGTAATTCATCAATAACCGATGTATCTAAATCTCCATACAAAGTCATGGCAAGTGTGCGTGGTATAGGTGTTGCACTCATTACTAAAACGTGCGGCGGATTTACATTTTTATTATGCAACTTGGCACGTTGTGCTACGCCAAAACGGTGTTGCTCATCTATCACTACAAACCCCAGGTTTTTAAATTTCACAGGGTCTTCTAACAAAGCATGTGTGCCAATAATAATTTGCAAGGTTCCATCAGCCAGGTTTTGTAAAATCTCTTTTCGTGCTTTAGTTTTTACTGAGCCTGTAAGTAAGGCACACGTAATGCCAAGTGGTTTTATTAATTCGCTAATAGTAATAAAATGTTGTTGTGCCAATATTTCGGTAGGTGCCATTAAGCATGCCTGAAAATTATTATCGAGTGCCATTAGCATGCACATTAAGGATACAATGGTTTTGCCGCTGCCAACATCACCCTGTAATAAACGGTTCATTTGTTTGCCCGAACGAACATCATTTCTAATTTCTTTTATAACACGTTTTTGCGCGTTGGTTAATTCAAACGGTAAATGCTCGTTAAAGAAGGAATTGAAATAATGCCCCAATTTTTCAAACACAAAACTTTGCACGCTGTTTTTACGAAAGTGTTTGCTCTTTAATAATTTTAGTTGAATGTAAAAAAGCTCTTCAAATTTTAACCGAAGCTCGGCTTTCTTTAATAGTTCCGGGTTTTCAGGAAAGTGAATTTGCTTACAGGCTAACTCTTTACTAAGAAATTTGTATTGATTGATAATAGAATCAGGTAACGTTTCTTCTATTTTATGTTGCAGTTGCGGAATTAAAACTTCCTGCAATTTTAAAATGCCTTTGCTATCTAAACCCTTGCTTTTTAATTTTTCGGTAGATGGATAAACCGGTTGCAACACCGCATTCAGTTTAACGCTTTCGTCGCTCGCCAAATCAACATCAGGGTGCGTAATGTTATACTTGCCCCTAAATTCAGATGGTTTGCCAAGTACTACATATTCTATATCAGGTTTAAATTTTCCTTCCAGCCACTTAGCACCTTGAAACCAAACCAATTCTATAACACCCGTATCATCTTTTAAATAGGCAACAAAGCGTTTGGCAAATTTTTCGCCAAGCAATTCTGTTCGTATAATTTTTCCTTTTAGCTGTACGTAAGGCAGCTCCTCGTTTATATCTTTTATTTTATAAAACTTGCTGCGGTCAACGTACCTGAAAGGATATAAGCTAAGTAAGTCGTAATAGGTAAAAATTTGCAATTCCTTTTTTAGGATATCGCCGCGTTGCGGACCAATGCCTTTTAAATATTCAATAGGAGTATCAAGAAAATTACTCATTAGATATTCCTAAAGTAATAATTTAATTTTTCTGATAAGGAACCCTATTTTGTAGTGATCTGCCTAAAGTAACTTCGTCGGTATACTCTAACTCATCGCCAACAGGCACGCCGCGCGCTAAGGTTGATATAGATACATGGAGTGTTTGTAATTTTCTCGACAAATAAAATGCTGTAGTATCGCCTTCGGTAGTGGCACTTAGCGCAAAAATAATTTCGGCGGTTTCGTTTTCAGTTATGCGTTTTAGTAAAGCATCAATAAATAAATCTGCCGGACCAATGCCATCAATAGGAGAAATTAAACCACCCAATACATGATACACGCCACGGTACATGCCGGTATTTTCAATGGCCATTACATCGCGCACATCCTGTACTACGCAAATAATTTTTTTATCGCGCATGCCATTGGTACAAATGCTGCAAACCTCGGTATCAGAAACGTTATAACAATTGTTGCAAAATTTAATTTGCGTACGCATGTTTAAAATAGATTGTGCCAGGTTGTGTGATGAATCTTTTTCGTTGCGTAATAAATGCAATACATAACGCAAAGCTGTTTTGCGCCCAACACCGGGTAAACGAGAAAACTCATTTACTGCACTATCTAAAAGTTTTGAGGGTAATTCCACTATGTAAAAATAAACAATTACACAGGTTTTGATAGTTTGTTTCTCATATTTTATTAAACATTTTTATGTGGAGAAAAACTATTCTTGTAGGAAATAGAAAGCCTTAAAAACGGCATCTTCGTTAAACTTATGTCGGCACCCTTTATACTACTTTGTATTGCTTTATATTTTGGCGGCTTGCTGTTAATTGCCTACATAACCAGCCGAAAAAGTGATGCTAACACCTATTTTATTGGTAACAAGGCATCGCCTTGGTATGCGGTAGCATTTGGCATGCTGGGCGATTCACTTTCGGGGGTTACGTATATTTCTGTACCGGGTAATGTAATTAACACGCAGTTTTCGTACCTGCAATTGGTGCTGGGTTATTTGGTGGGTTATGTAATTATTGCCAAAGTTTTGTTGCCGCTTTATTACAAAATGAATTTACTTTCTATTTATACTTATTTGGAAACCCGCTTTGGGCGTAGCACACAAAAAACGGGGGCTTTCTTTTTTATTTTATCGCGCACCTTGGGTGCAGCCGGTAGGTTATATTTAGCTGCCGGTGTTATTCAGTTTTTTGTTTTTGATAGATTTGCAACCGTTCACATTCCGTTTGCAGTAAGTGTGTCAGTTATTATTGCTTTAATGCTTTTGTACACGTACAAAGGGGGCATTAAAACACTGGTGTGGACTGATACTTTTCAGTCGTTCTTTTTAATACTGGGTGTAGTGTTATCCATAGCCGCTATTATTTCAAGTACCGATTGGAGTTTTGGTACAGCGGTTTCTAAACTAACACACTCAAGTTATTCGCAAGTTTTTTTCTTCGATTGGCATAAATCTACTTTCTTCTTTAAACAGTTTTTAGGTGGTGTTTTTATTGCCGTAACCATGACGGGCTTGGATCAAAATATGATGCAGAAAAACCTAAGCTGTCGTTCGTTAAAAGATGCGCAAAAAAATATTTATTGGTTTAGCATTGTATTGGTAATTGTAAACTTTTTCTTTTTAGCATTAGGTGCGCTACTGTTTTTATACCAGCAAGAAAAAAATATTCCGTTACCTGTAAACGAAGCCGGCAAAATTTTAACCGACCGTGTGTTTCCTAACCTGGCACTTAATTATTTAGGAGCCTTTGCAGGGCTTGTGTTTATAATAGGTTTAACAGCAGCCACTTTTTCAAGTGCCGATTCAGTACTTACAACCCTTACCACATCTATGTATATAGATATGTTTGAATTGGATAAAAAAACGATATCCGAAAGCAAAAAAACGTTTTACCGCAGGTTTATACATATAGCTTTCGCAGTGCTTTTATGGGCTTGTATTTTAGTATTTAATGCTATAAATAGTAAAGCTATTATTGATACTATTTTAATTATTGCAGGCTACACCTATGGTCCTTTGTTGGGCTTGTTCTCTTTCGGTATCATTTTAAAACGTAAAGTTACCGATAACATTATACCGACTATTTGTTTAGCGTCTCCTATACTTACATATGCGCTAAATTTATGCTTGCCTATGCTTGTAGAAGATTACCAATCGGGTAACGAAATAATTTTGTTAAATGGTATCATTACTTTTTGCGGGTTACTACTATTTTCTAAAAGGGAAGAAAAATCTCTTCTTGCCTAAGTTGAGAATTTAAATTAACAAACCACCCAAAACGTCATTCTTCCGTTAATCATTTTCTGATATAAAAGATGTAAAAAAAGGTGGTGTAACTAAAAACAAGCTATATATTCGGCAAAATTTTTATACCACACAAGTAATGAAAAAAACACTAATAAAAACTACATTAATTGCACTTACCGCCATGAATGTAAACGCACAAAACCCGGGCATTAAAATTGCCGATATGGATAAAAGCATCGACCCGCGCGATGATTTTTACCAATATGCTAACGGAACCTGGATTAAGAATACAAAAATTCCTGCACAAGAGTCTCGTTGGGGTAGCTTTAATGAGTTAGCCGATCATAACAACGATAACTTAAAAAAAATATTGGAAGAGTGTGCTGCCGATAAAACAGCAAAACCAGGTAGCAATAAACAAAAAATAGGCGATTTTTATCATGTAGGAATGGACACCGTAAAACTTGAAAAAGAAGGTTATGCGCCAATTAGCCCCCTTTTAGCAAGCATAAATAAAATTGCCAATAAAACCGATTTATTAAAAACCGTAGCTGAAATACATACGCAAGGCCTTAGTAGTTTATTTACTTTTGCAGTAGATGCAGATGAAAAAAGTAGTAACGATAATGCAATTTATTTCGCTCAAACCCGCTTAGGCTTACCCGATAAAATGTATTATACAGATGCTAAGTATGAAAAAATACGTGCAGCGTATAAAAAACATGTAGAAAATATTTTTTCTTTATTGGGAGATAAGGCCGATGTAGCGGCAAAAAATTCGGAAACTGTTTTTAATATAGAAAGTCAATTAGCTGATGGTTCTATGGGACGCATTGAATTACGCGACCCTGATAAACAATACAATAAACTTACCAAAGTAGATTTCTTTAACAAACAAGCTAATTTAGACCTTAACTCATACATTGTTGCTGCTGGTGCTACAGCTCCTTTTATCGATGTTATTGTAAGACAACCGCTGTATTTTGATAAATTAAATCAGGTAATAAATACGGTTTCTATTGCTGATTGGAAAACTTATTTGCGTTGGTGTACAGCACACCAAACAGCTTCGTTTTTAAGCGCTGCTTTTGTGAAAGAAAATTTTTCGTTTTATAGCGCCACCTTACAAGGTGCTAAAGAAATGAAACCACGTTGGAAACGCGTATCGGCTACCATTGATGGAAGCATTGGCGAAGCTTTAGGACAAATATTTGTAGATAAATATTTTGATGCGGAGTCTAAAAAGAAAGTGAACACAATGGTTGATAATCTTTTTACTGCATTTAAAGAACGCATTAACACCCGTGTGTGGATGAGCGATGTAACTAAGCAAAAAGCATTAGAAAAGCTGGGTAAAATTATGCGTAAATTAGGTTACCCTGATAAATGGAAAGACTATTCTACTTTAGATATTAAAAACGATTCGTATGTAGCTAATGTTTTACGTTCTAACCATTACGAATACAAACGTATGATTGATAAAATTGGCAAACCGGTTGATAAAACAGAATGGGGCATGTCACCTCCAACAGTAAATGCGTATTATAACCCAAGCTATAACGAAATTGTTTTCCCTGCCGGAATTATGCAGCCACCTTTCTTTAATGCAAAGGCTGATGATGCAGCAAACTATGGCGTAATGGGGGCGGTTATTGGTCATGAGCTTACACATGGTTTTGATGACCAAGGTGCAAAATATGATGCTGACGGAAATCTTAAAGATTGGTGGACAGCAGAAGATATGAAAAACTTTGAAAGTCGTACAGGTCTTGTACGTGAACAGTTTGATGCTTATGTGGCTATAGACACCTTACACGTAAACGGACAACTTACTTTAGGTGAAAATATTGCTGATTTGGGCGGTTTAACTATGAGTTACTATGCTTATAAGCTTTCTTTAAAAGGAGCTAAATCTAAAGTAATTGATGGTTTTACAGGTGAGCAACGCTTTTTTATTGCCTGGGCACAAGGATGGAAAACCTTATCGCGCGATGAGGCTTTAAAACAACTAATTGCTACAAATCCACATAGTCCGGGTAACTTTAGGGTACTTGGTCCATTATCTAACATGAAAGAGTTTTACGAAGCCTTTAATGTAAAAGAGGGTAATAAAATGTACCGTCCTGATAACAAACGTGCAGAGATTTGGTAGGTTTTTGCGAAAAAATAACAAGAACAGATTAATAAATAAGCTATATTTGATATAACAATTAAAAAAAACTAAAATGAAAAAAATATTTTTAACCTTAGCATTAGCTTCTTTTGTAGGAGCAACTTCAATGTCAGCTTCAACTTTTGGTGATGACAAAAAAGGCGACGACAAAAACAAAAAAACTTGCACTAAAGAATGCAAAAAAGATGGTAAATCTTGCTGCAAAGACAAAAAAGCAGCAGGAGCTACAGATACAAAAGCTACCGAAGAGAAAAAATAATTTCTTGCAGATTATAAAAAAGCCCGCATCTGATAAAGATAGCGGGCTTTTTTATTTTAGCAATTTACCTGAAATTGCCTTGTAAGCCTTATCAATAAAGAAGAAAATTTAGTTTTAAACAGTTAAGCTGAGCATTTTTTTGCGTTGTAAATTTATGCTATGTCAGATGCTGTTGATGATAAATATTTAAAGGGCAGGGGGGCACAAATAAACACCCATAACCGTTTTGAGAAACAGGTGGTAGGGGCTTTTCATATTGAAGGTGGGCAGGTGAATGATTCTCGACCAGGTAAGCGTATGAGTGGCGAGGGAAATATAGCCGATAGTATAAAAAGGCTATTTCAAATTTCGGTTAAAAAATTTATGGGAGAGCCTGAACGTTTAAGGCTTAACACAAGTGTCTTTTTAAATAAACACAACGCACAAACAAGTTTGTTTGATGATTTGGTTTAATTTTTCTTGATTGGTTTTTTTTCATTCATTTCTTCTTGATACCGAACAACTTCAAACATAGCATCAAGCACCATATTGAATTTTTTCTTGCCCCATAATTTTTGAAGATCAGCATGCAGGTCTTTTTGCCGCCCTCGGCAGGTCAAAATAAACTCTTTTCCCTTATCTGTTAAATAAATAATAGAACTACGTTTATCGTTGGGGTTGGTTTGTATTTTAATGTATTTTTTTTCTTCAAGTTCTTGTACCACCTGACTCATGCCTTGTTTGGTTATACCTGCACGTTTAGCTAAATCGGTATTGGTAACGCCATCCACATCAATGTTCATTATTAAAGGCATATACGCCAACTTAAAATCACGAATATTGTGCTCGTATAATTGTTCGGCAACCCAAGTATCAAAATGTTTTTTTAGTTTACTTACCGCTTTACCCCAGCTATGCTTGCTTAAAGCATCTGTTTTTTGTAGCTCTTTATCTAAGTTTTTCATCATAAAAGTACCTCTGCGGCAAATATACTAAAAAAATAATAGTAAATTAACTTGACTATTTAGTAAAGTTACTTTACCTTTGTTGCCATAATTTAAAAATCTGTTTTATGGAACAAGAAATTACTCAGGAAAAGAAAAAGAAGAGTCCTATCATATATGTACTAATGGCGGGAGTTGCGGTAGCCGCTTTTTTTGGAATAAAAAGCGTGTGGCATGCCTTAAAGCATGAAAGCACAGATAATGCCAGTGTAGAGTGTTATAGTATGCCGGTTATAGCGCGTGTGGGTGGTTATGTAGATAGCTTGCCTTTAAACGATTATAATATGGTTAAACAGGGAGATTTGCTTTTAAAAATTGATGACAGAGAATATGTGATTGCCAAAGCGCAAGCTGAAGCTGATGTGGCACAAGCCGAAGCTGATTTGGAAAATGCCAAAGCACAATTAATAAATGCGCAAATGAATGCTAAAGTTGCTGAGGCAAATGCAAGCGTTCAAAAAACGAGAATTGATAAAGCGATCAATGATTTAAAAAGGGATCAGGCTTTGTTTAACGATAATTCAATTACCAAGAAACAGTTAGATGATTCAAAATCGAATGTAGAAACACAACAAAAACAATTTGATGCTAATAACGACCAAATTAGTTTGGCAGCAGCGCAAATTGCTACATCTAATGCATCTATTAAAAAAGCTGAAGCTGTTATAAACACACGTAAAGCGGTGTTAGATGCGGCAAACCTTAAATTAAGCTATACTAAGGTTTATGCGCAGGCAACAGGTAAAACAGGTAAACTTAATTTAGAAAAAGGGCAATATGTACAAGTCGGGCAAACACTTTTTACTATTGTAAACACTACTGATTTTTGGATAGTAGCCAACTTTAAAGAAACACAAATAGAGCATTTAAAAGAAGGCAAAACAGTTGATATTTATGTAGATGGATTTCCTGATGTGGTTATTAAAGGTACTATTTCATCATTAAGTGAAGCTACAGGTGCTAAATTTTCTTTATTGCCTCCAGATAATGCAACAGGGAACTTTGTGAAAGTAACCCAACGTGTTCCGGTAAAAATTCTTATTGATAATCAGGCACAGTATAAAGATATGTTACGTGCCGGTTTAAGCGTAACGGTTGAAGCCGAAAAATAAAAAATGAACAACAACGAAATCCATACAGGTCCTACAGGTTTAAAAAGAGCCATTATTGTAATAACAGTAATTGCGGCGGCTATTATGGAGTTAATTGATACTTCTATAGTAAACGTTGCTTTATCACAAATTAGTGGAAACTTAGGTGCTACTATCGAAGATACATCGTGGGTTATAACAGGTTACGCTATTGCTAACGTAATTATTATACCAATGACCGGCTTTTTGGCAAGATATTTTGGTAGAAAAAATTATTATATCACTTCCATTATAATATTTACCATATCATCTTATATGTGTGGGCAAGCAAGTAGTTTAATCTCGCTTGTATTGTGGCGCTTTTTACAAGGTATAGGTGGTGGTGCTTTATTGTCAACATCCCAAGGCATTTTGTTTGACGCATTTGAAATAAAAAAACGCCCCATGGCTTCTGCCATTTTTGGTATGGGCATTGTGTTAGGCCCTGCAATTGGTCCAACATTGGGTGGTGTTATTATCGATAATTATTCGTGGCCATTAATATTTTACATCAACATTCCAATAGGAATTTTAGCTGCCGTACTTGCTTATACGTTTATTGATAAAAAGCCTGAAGAGTTAACCATAGATAGAAAAGCCATAAAAATTGATTATGTCGGTATATTGGCGTTAATAATAGGTGTAGCTTCTTTGCAATATTTTTTAGAGCGCGGAGAAACCGATGATTGGTTTGAATCAAAAACTATAACTGCTATGGCAATTACGGCATTTGTTGGTTTAGCCACATTTGTTATTTGGGAATTGCGGACTAAAAATCCTGTAATTAATTTACATGTTTTAAAAAACAGAAACCTTGCGGTAAGTAATATACTAACATTTACAGTAGGGTTTGGTATGTTCTCTTCTGTATTTATATTTCCTGTATTGGCACAACGTGTACTTGGTTTTACCCCAACTGAAACCGGCATTGGGCTTATACCCGCAGCCGGTGTAGCAATTTTAGTTATGCCTTTTATTGGCAGAGGCATACAAGGTGGCGTTCCACCAGTAGTGTTTGTTGTATTAGGGTTTATATTTTTTATACTGCATGGGTACACAGGTTCACAAGCAAATTTAGATGCCGGTAATTCGTTTTTCTTTTGGCCCAATATTTTTAGAGGATTAGGGACGGCTATGTTAACTGTTCCTTTAATCAATCAGGCTGTATCTGGGTTAAAGCCGCAAGAAATGCCTTCCGGAATTTCACTTACTAATATGATTCGCCAACTTGGCGGTTCGGTGGGCATTGCAGTAATGAATACATTTATTGTAAACCGTATGGCGGTTCATCGTACCGAATTGGTAAGTAATTTACAACCCAATGACCCTGAATTATTAGCACGCGTACAAAGTATGGCGCAAGGTGCCATTGCTAAAGGCGGTGCTAATGCACTTGGAGCAAATAATGCGGCATATAAAATTTTAGACGGTACAATTATGCAACAAAGTGCTTTGCAATCGTACTTAGATGCTTTTTTATTAATAAGCGTGTTTTTTATAGTAACATCACCATTTTTATTGCTTACGCAGAATAAAAAAATAAGCGCAGAGACTATGAAAAAAGTAGCCGAAGAATCTCATTAATTATTGAATATGAAAACAACTAAAATTATAATCACTCTTATCCTAATAGGAAATTTTGTAAACGCGCAAACTGTTTCTGTTAGTAATGATTTAAAAACATTAATAAATCAATCGTTCAGCTATTTTCCTAAAATGAAAGAGCTGCAACAACAAGTTGAAACAAACATATACCGTGCAGATGGAACTAAAAGCGGCTACCTGCCTACGGTTAGTGCAAATGCAGGTTATATGTATGTGGCGCCTATATCTCAAGTGTTATTTCCTGTAGGGCCAGGACAGTATACTACACTTTATTTTCAGCCTAATAATAATTTTACTTCGGCACTTACTTTAAATCAAACGCTGTACGATTTTGGTAAAGTAAAAGCTAATGTAGAAAAAGCGAAAGACGATATCAAAATTTCTAAAGCAAACATAGAAGCAAATAAATCGTTATTGGCAGCGCAGGTAGCAAATATTTATTACAGTATTATTTATCTTAAAAAAGCAATAGATGTGCAGGATAGTTTGTTGTTTACGCTATACGAAAGCAAAAAATTAATTGATAGCCGAGTTAAAAACGGAGATGCGCTTGAGCTGGATGTGCTTACGGTAAAAAACAATATTGATAATGCTAATAACCGTAAAGCTGATGTACAAAATATGTTAGACAAACAAATGAATTTACTTTATTACACAGTTGGACAAACTACCATAAAAACAAATGCACAAACCGCTTTTGATTTTAATGTAGGTTCAAGTACAGCAGATTCTGCTACGGCATCGGCGCAAAAATTTAATCCGGATATACAAATTACTAAACTTAGAATAGAACAGGCTAAGCATGATATAAGTGTAAATAAAGCGGCTGCCTTACCTGTATTAAGTTTAACAGGAGCTTTAGGTTATAAAAATGGGTATCAACCCGATATTTTTCAAGTACGATTTAATTATTTAGTGGGAGTTAATTTATCGGTTCCATTATATCAAGGTGGCAAGTATCTTAAACAAACTAAAGTAGCAGAAAGTACTCTGTTACAAAATCAGTTCTCATTAGAAAGTACAAATAACACACTTCGCAGAGACATTGCTCAAGCAATTGAGGATATTAAATTAAATGAAGAAAAAGTTAAAAATACTACCAGTATGGTTGAGCAAGCCGAATTAGCATTGAAAATTGCTAAATCTCGTTATACAAACGGAACAGTTATTTATGTTGAATTATTTACGGCGCAAAATAATTTGCAAAATGCCCAACTTTCTAAACTGCAATACGAATATCAATTATGCCTTGCTAAAATAGAATTAACAAGGCTTACAGGTGCAGCTTACTGGCAATAAATTAGTTTATTATTTTCTTTATTAAAATAGTAAATTAGCGCATAATTTTTTTGTGCGCATAGCTTTACTTACAGATGGAATTTGGCCTTATCGAATCGGAGGGATGCAAAAGCATTCTTACTATTTGGTAAAATACTTTGCACAACAAGGTGTGCATGTTGATTTATATCATATGAACGACAGTAAGTATGATATAAATCAACTGGAGTTTTTTACCGAAGAAGAAAAAAAATTTATTACCCCATTTGTATTTACATTTCCTAATAAAGGTAGGTGGCCTTGGCATTATTTACAAGAATCTTATTTGCATTCTAAAATGATGTATGATTGTTTTGTAAAACAACCTCCTGTCGATTTTATTTATAGCAAGGGTTATACAGGTTGGTATTTTATTAAACAAAAACAACGTGGCAAAAAACTTCCACCCATTGGATTACGATTACATGGCTACGAAATTTTTCAACAAGGAAGTGGTGCGATAAACTTGTACTGGAAATATTTGTATTTACCTTTAACGAAGTATCTTAATAACAAGGCAGATTATGTTTATTCATACGGTGGTGGGATAACTGATATTGTTAAAACTAATTTGCCGCAAACGGTTGACAAGATAGTTGAAATGCCTGCGGCTATCGAATCCTCTTGGATTTATGAAAATAATATTACAATAAATAAACCCATTCGTTTTGCTTTTTTAGGAAGGTACGAAATTCGTAAAGGAGTTAAAGAATTAAGCACGGCACTTAAAAATTTAATTGGTAAATACGATTTTCAATTCGACTTTATTGGCCCTATACCAAAAGAGTTTGAAATTAACCTACCACAAATAAAATATCATGGAGTCATTAGCGATGTCCAAAAAATAAAAGCTATTTTACAAAGTACCGATGTATTTGTTTTACCATCTCATGCTGAGGGAATGCCTAATGTAATTTTAGAAGCTATGGCAAGTGGCTGCGCTATATTGGCGACTGATATAGGTGCAGTAGAGGTGATGGTTGATCATACTAATGGCTGGTTAATTCCACCTTTAAATTCAACTATTATAGAACAAACAATGGCAGAGATTATAAAAGTAGATGTGGAAATTATTAAAAATAAAAAAATAACATCTGTAAAAAAAGTGAAAGAAAACTTTATGTGGAATGAGGTTATTTTAAAAGAGATAGGTTACATTCGAGGGATAATTTCAAATTAAAAGTACTTTTAGACTTGTAATGAAAAAAGACAAATTTGTTGATTTTTTAATATTTACTTCAATTTTTGTAAGTACAATTACTTTTTTTACCAATCCTTTCGAAGGCTACTTACATTATTTTATTTTTTTATTGCTATTACCTTTTTTCATAAGCCGTTATGGCTTACCTAAAGCTCCTTTTCAAATTATTTTTCTACCTTTTTTTATAGGTGTTTTTCAGATAATGATGGGAAATAATGAGTGGTTTTTATTTTTTAAAATATTTTTAGGACTTCTTTTAAGTACTATATTTTACTATTATGTGATACAGTATTATGAAATGAATATTGAAAGAATGTTTAACTTATATTTAAAATGGAGTTATTGGACGGCTGTTATTGGCATTATCCAGTATGTGTCTTTTAAAATTCATTTTTCGCCAGGATATGATTATGGTTGGTTGCATTTTAATAAATGGGCTGTTGTTTCTAGTGGAGAAGGTTTAATCCGAATCAATTCCATATATATGGAACCTTCTCAATTAGGAATTATGTTGGGACCAGCAGCTTTTGTGGCTATTTTAAATATTTTTCGTAAGCAAAACCTTGAGTATAAAAATTATCAAAATTATATTATTCTTATTGCCATGTATTTAAGTAAATCATCTACGGGGTATATAGGTTTGTTTTTTGTTATCGTAATTATTGGACTTAATTTAGGTTATTTATCTTATTTAGGTTTGCTTTTGGCGATAGGTTTTTTGGTAGGTTTCGGCTTATATAATTCTGTTGATGAATTCAAATCACGAATAGACGCCGCTTTAGGTTTATGGTTACATCAAGATTTTGATATAAAAAACGTAAACACTTCCAGCTTTGTACAATATAACAATGCGCACATTGCATATAATAATTTTAAAGAACATCCTATTTTTGGGACAGGCATTGGTTCGCATCCCGTTGCTTTCGAAAAATATTCCTACACCCGAAGCATTGTTAAAATAAAAGGGTTTGATAATAATAGTGCTGATGCAAATAGTTTATTATTACGTATTATGTCAGAAACAGGTTTAATGGGCTTGTTTTTTATAATAGCAATTGTTATCCAATGTTTTGTGGGCAATGATGGAATAGATAATAAGTATTGGGTTATATCCGGTGCTATTTTGGTGCTGATATTGCTATATTTGTTTCGGCAAGGAAATTACTTTGTAAATGGATTTCCGTTTTTTGTTTGGCTTTATTATTATAATAAAAAAGCCTACTTAGAAGAAAAACAAAATAATTTGGCTATCAATGCAACAGCAGTATAATATTATTTTTTTATATACCGAAATTGCCCCTTATTTTTTAGCTTGTTGTAATAAATTAGCTGAAGATTATAATGTAAGCATTCATATAATCAGGTATCCTGTTAACAATGAAGCTCCATTTGTTTTTTCATCTCAACAAAAAATAAATTTGTATAACCGTAAAGATCATCAACTCAATTCTCTATTTAGTTTAATAGAAAAACTAAACCCTTCTGTTATTATTTGTAGTGGATGGATAGATAAGGATTATTTGAGTATTTGCAAGAAATATTATAAAAAAACTCCTACCATACTTACTTTAGATACACATTGGCGCGGTAATTTAAAACAGTATGTGGCAAGTTTCTTGAGTCCTTTTATATTAAAAAATAAATTTTCTCATGCTTGGGTTCCGGGGGCTATTCAAAAAAAATATGCAAAAAAATTAGGATTTAAAGAAGCTGAAATTACTTTAGGGTTTTATAGTTGCGATATTGAGCATTTTAAATCTATTAGAAATAAAATTGTAGTGCAAAAAAAACAAAGCTTCCCTAAACGATTTATTTTTGTTGGACGTTATTATGGTTTTAAAGGGGTAGATAAACTTTGGCAAGCCTTTATTGAACTGCAGAATGAAAATCCAAATGAGTGGGAGTTATGGTGTTTGGGTACAGGTAATTTGCAACCTGTACAACATCCTAAAATAAAACATTGTGGCTTTGTTCAGCCTGAAAATTTTTTAGCCTATGCGCAACAAGCGGGTGTGTTTGTTATGCCTTCGTTGTTTGAACCTTGGGGGGTAGTGTTACACGAGTTTGCAGCTATGGGTTTCCCTTTATTGGCATCTGATAAAGTAGGCGCAATTGAATGTTTTTTAGAAGGTAATAAAAATGGATTTGTTTTCAAGGCGGGTGATGTAAATTCTTTAAAAGAAAAAATGAAAGAGATGATGCAATTGCCGACAGAACAATTAAATTTGATGGGAGAATATAGTTACCTGCTTGCACAAAAATTAACACCAAAAATGTGGGCAGACAACTTAATGAAATTAATATGACTAAAATTTTAGTAACCGGTGGTGCCGGAAACGTGGGTAGCGCACTGGTAGAGAAACTATTTCATAATAAAGAAAATTTTGTAGTAGTAGTTGATAACCTTTCAACGGGTTCTTTAAATAAGCTGCCTGAACAACACTCGCATGCTTATACATTTATAAAAGGCGATACAAATAATTACAGAGATATTTCTGAAATTATGCTAACCCATAAATTTGATTATGTATTTCATTTAGCTGCTGTTGTTGGCGTGCAGCGTACTCAAGAGAACCCGGTTAGTGTATTAAATGACATTGATGGTATAAAAAATATTTTAAATCTTTCTAAAAACACGTCGGTTAAACGTGTGTTTTTTTCATCATCTTCCGAAGTATATGGAGAGCCCGTTTCGTTACCGCAACACGAACATACTACACCACTTAACTCGCGTGTACCTTATGCGGTTGTAAAAAATGTTGGAGAGAGTTTTTGCAAAAGCTATCAGCAAGAATATAATTTAAATTACACTATTTTTAGATTTTTTAATACATATGGTCCAAGCCAAAGTACTGACTTTGTGTTGCCACGTTTTATAGCGGCAGCGTTAAAAAATCAGGATATATCAATTTATGGTGATGGAATGCAAACACGTACTTTTACTTACATAGATGATAATATCGATACTTGTTTAGCTTGCCTTTATAAAAATGAAATTGTAAATGATGTAATTAATATTGGTAATGATAAAATAATTACCGTGTTAGATTTGGCAAAAACCATTATAGATATTACAAAATCAAAATCTAAAATTGTTCACCTTCCACCACTTAAAGAGGGTGATATGACTCGCCGCCAGCCCGATAACCAAAAAATGCTACAATTATTAAATCGTAATTTAATCTCATTAGAAGAAGGAATTAAATTGATGTTAAATAACGAACACTTTTTAAATTCCATAGGTGTATAATGTGTGGCATTGCCGGAATAATTTCTACTACCGTAGCAAAAGATAAAGCCCTTGCTGCTTTGCAGCGAATGAATAGGGCTATTGCCCATCGTGGACCTAATGCTGAAGGAACTTGGAGCGATGATTATGCTTATTTAGGTCACCGTAGGTTATCTATTATAGATTTATCGGATAGCGGGACACAACCCTTGCATTCGTATGATAATCGTTATGTAATTATTTATAATGGCGAATTATATAATTATAAAGAACTTAGGTTGCAGTTACAGCGTGCTATACAAGGCACGCAAGAACAACCTTATTTTTTTAAAACACAAACCGATACCGAAGTTATTTTAGCTGCGTACATGCGCTGGGGGGTAAATTGCTTACGGCACTTTAATGGCATGTTTGCTTTTGCTATATATGATAAGCAAGAAAAAAATATTTTTATTGCCCGCGATAGAATGGGCATAAAACCCTTATACTACACGTTTCAAAATGGCACATTAATTTTTGCATCTGAGTTAAGAGCTGTTTTACAATCAAATCTGGTAGATAAAAAAATCGACCCAGATGCGTTGGTAGATTATATGCAGTATCAAACTGTACATGCGCCAAATACGATTGTAGATGAAGTGAAAATGTTATTACCGGGGCATTTTCTTACACTCGAAAATAAGGAAGTAAAAATACAAGCTTACTGGCAACTCGAAAAAAATATAAACTACGCGAGCATAGGAAAATCGTACGAAAACATTTGTAAAGATGTACGTACACTGTTTTATGAGGCGGTTGAATGCCGTTTGGTTGCTGATGTTCCTTTTGGAGCTTTTTTATCGGGTGGAATAGACTCGAGTGCTATAGTTGGTGCTATGTCTAAAATATCATCGCAGCCGGTAAAAACTTTTTCGGTGGTGTTTAATGAAAGTGAATTTTCTGAATCATATTATGCACGCATAGTATCAGAAAAATTTAAAACAGACCACCATGAAATAAAATTAAACCCACGAGATTTTTTACAACAACTGCCCGAAGCACTTAACGCAATGGATCATCCAAGTGGTGATGGTCCAAATACTTATATCGTATCTAAAGCTACCAAAAATGCAGGAATAACAATGGCTTTATCGGGCTTAGGAAGTGACGAAATTTTTTGTGGATACGAAATTTTTAAACGCAGTTATAAATTAGAGCAACAATGGTGGCTTAATTTTGTTCCTCGTTTGCTGAGGGTTTCAGGTGCAGCAGCTTTAACTTCGTTCAATAAAAATATAGCCGCGCAAAAATTGGCTCAAATACTCTCTAAACCACAGGTTAGTTTTAATTATGCCTATCCTTTATCGCGACAAGTTCTATTAGATAAGCAAGTTAGAGAGCTTTTGCAACGAAATAATTTGCCCATGAATTCGGTTTATCGTTTTTTGCGTTTGCTTGATTTTGATGATAAAAATCACCGTTTAAGTAAATATTCTATTGCCGAAATTTCTACTTATATGCAGAATGTTTTGTTGCGGGATACCGACCAAATGAGTATGGCATCTGCACTTGAGGTGCGGGTACCATTTTTAGATTATAAATTGGTAGAGTATGTTTTGGGTGTTACTGATAAAAACAAATATCCTCATACACCTAAAAAATTACTAACTGATTCTTTGCAAGATTTACTGCCTGCCGAGATAATAAACCGCAAAAAAATGGGCTTTGTTTTGCCTTGGCAAGTTTGGATGAAGAACGAATTAAAACCATTTTGCGAAGAAAATTTAGCGCAGTTAGAAAGCATTGGTTTTAACCAAAATGCAATAAATAACCTTTGGAAATTGTTTTTAAAAGGCGACCCACAAATTACCTGGAGCCGTGTTTGGCCATTGGTTGCGCTGGGTAACTGGCAAAAAAACATAAAATAATCATTGGTTTTAACACAGTCGTCTAAAACTGGAGTTTTTTTAACATAGATAGCTTGCTTTTTTATTCTTTATAGATTAAGTTTGGAATTCTGAAACCCAAATGCAACAACTCATGAGTAAAAAAATACTTTCCGCAGTTTTTATTGTCTTACTGTCATGGACATTGAAATCACAAAACAATGCCCGTCAAGAACATATAAAAACGAGAGAAACAAATAGGGCTTCGCTTGTGCCTAAAATACAAATACTTGATGAGTGTAATTTTTTTGGTGGAGATACTTTGGTGGGCTTCCCAATAGAAGCTGAAGTTGATGCAATATTGAGTAAGTATAAAAATTATGATTACGGAGAGCTGAAAGCAAATATTAGAAATAAAGAAATTGCCTTTATTAAAAATAAATATAAAATTGAAAAATTACCTTTTGAGTTAGCTCAAGAAATTCATAGTAAAGAACTTAAGGCATCACATACTAATTCATCAAATGCTAATAGAGGCACTAACCCGTCTACCTTTGCATCTTCATGTGGCAATTTAGATTTTGAAGATGGTGATTTTACTGGTTGGCAGGGATACGAAGGTAATAATCAAAATTCTAACACCCCGTTAACTTTAGTTACAGGTCCAATTCTTCCCCCAACAAATCTTAATTCAGCAGAAACGTCTTGTAATTACTTTAGTATTTTAAATACTGGTACCGACCCTATTTCTGGGGCAACGGTACCATCTCCATTAGGTGGTTATTGTGCAAGGTTGGGTGGTGAAAACAGAAACCTTGGTTCTGGTTTAGGTGGATGTAACGATACACCAAGCGGCTCTCAAAATAATACAGCCGGTGAAGTTTTAGAAACAACTTTTACAGTTACTACTGCAAATACTGCATTTCAATATGCATTTATGTTTGTTTATCTGGATGATGGATCTCATACTAATGGGCAACAACCTTATTTTAAAATAGAAGTTTTAGATCAAAATAGTAATCCAATCAATTGCTTAAATTATTATCAACAGGGTAATAATGGTACAGCTCCTGCAGGTTATACAACAGATGGATTCGACGATTATTACACAACGACTTGGAAAGTTAGTTCTTTAAATTTATTACCATATTTAAACAAACCTGTTACCATTAGATTTACAGTGGCTGGTTGTTATGCAACAGCTCACTTTGGTTATGCTTATGTTGATTGTAAATGTGCTCCTTTAGAATTAATTATACCTACTTCGGTTTGTCAGGGCCAAAACGGAACTTTAATTGCACCACCACAATCAGATGGGACTTATGCGTGGACAGGACCTAGTATAGTTAGCGGTGGGACAAAAGATACTGTAACCGTTAATCAACCTGGCACATATTCAGTAACAATAACAAACCAGCAAGGTTGTTCTTATACAATAGACACAACAATTGCTTTTTATCCTAATCCAACAATTACAGTTAACAGCCCTACTACTTGTGCGGGTAATGCAGTTACATTAAATGCTAATAGTACAAATGCAGGAACACTTGCCTATACATGGAACCCGCTAACTAATTTATCTAACATGCAAGATAGTACGGTTACAGCTACAGTTAATTCAAATACAAGTTATACAGTTACCGGGACAAGTGTGCATGGTTGTACCAATACAGCAGTTTCTACTATTTCAACATCGGGGGCTCCACCACCTATATTTAGTGCCCCGCCTGTTTGTTTAGGGGCTGCCACGGTTATTAATAATACTACTGGTGGAGGAACTTTTGATTGGAATTTTGGTGATGGTACGCCTGTTGTTACCAATCAAACTTCGCCCACGCATACGTATACCACTTCCGGAACTTTTGTTGTTAGTTCAACCGTTACATTAACAGGTTGTGTTGGTACAGGAACAGCTAACGTAGTAGTTAATCCTATACCTACGGCAACTATAAGTGCCCCGCCGGTTTGTATAGGTGTCCCAACAGTATTTACCAGTACCGTGACTAATGGTACCAGTTATTTATGGGATTATGGAGATCCTGTAGGAGGCTCCGCCGCAGGAACAGCAACCCCTTCGCATACTTATGCATCAGCAAACACTTTTGCAGTTACAGTTACGGTTACGGCAGCAGCACCTACAAGTTGTACAGTAACGGCAACAACAAATGTTATAGTAAGCTCATTGCCAACAGCATCATTCTCAGTAGCACCTGTTTGCTTCGGAACTGCTTCTTCTTTTGATGGAAGCGCATCAACACCAACGGTAGGTGCAACATATACATGGAATTATGGCGATGGACCAGCTGTTGCAGCATCGTCAACACCAACCCATACTTATGGATCAGCAGGTACATTTCCTGTTTCATTACTTGTAACAGTTGGTAGCTGTACCGCTTCAACTACGGGTAGTGCTACAGTCAATCCGTTTCCTGTTTTAGGCTTTACGGCAGACCACCCTTGTGATGGAACTGCTATGAATATTACGAATACAACCACCAACCAAGGGACAATTTCAGGGTGGAACTGGAATTTTGGAGATGGTACAACACCAAGTACTGCTGCAACTCCACCTGCTCACACTTATACGGCAGCTGCGGGAGTTTCAGCAGCAGGTTGTTACTCGGTAGTTCTTACAGCAACCGCCTCAACAGGGTGTACCGGTTCGCACGATACCATTGTTTATATACATCCTAACCCTGTTACATCTTTTACTGCTGTTGAGCAATGTCTTGGTACTCCATCAGGTTTTCTTGACGGCTCTGTTGTTCAGAATCCAGCTTGTTTAAATGACCAGATAACAAATTGGAGCTATGATTTTGGCGATGGTACAACTACTCCTTTTACTAATGCTACTATACCTGTTGCACCGGCTGATACGATTAAACATACTTATGCAACATGCGGGCCTAAAAACATAACGGTAACAATTACTACTAATAATGGCTGTACAAATTCAGCTACTTTAACCGGAGACACGGTATTTTGTCCGCCAACAGTTGTTGGGCCGGTTAATTTTACTGTTTGCCCGGGTGCAGCTACTCCTGTTCAAACATTTACTACTACTTGTGTTAATGGCGGAAATCCTTTTTCTGTATGGGGACAATATTCAGATGTAACCGGAGCACCTGCTTCGTACTTATTTGATCCTAATAATCTTAACTTTGATGTAGTGCCTACATACACTGCAGTTGCATCAAATCCACTTTGTTCAGTTATTCAAGATACCGTTTTTGCTATTGCAGTATCGGGTTTTGGTTGCATAGGTAATGAAACCTATTATATAGCCAATGTATGGCCAACACCAACCGTTACACCGGTTAGTAGTGTTACAGTTTGCGCTAATGTATCAGTTCCGGCCTTTAACTTTACAGGTTGCCCTGGTACCCCAACTGAAACATTTACGTGGACTGCTACAGGTGATAATGTTGGTTTAACATCTCCTGGTGCAGGTAACATAAGCTCCTTTCCGGGTCAGAATGCTACAAGCGCTGTTGCTGTTTCCACAGTAAGTGTAACACCTTCAGCTAATGGGTGTTCAGGTCCTGGTACAACTTTTAGTGTTACAGTAGATCCCATACCAACTATGACGGTTACTTCACCAAACCCATATTGTCCAAATGCCTTAGTATCTTCAACTGATTATAATATTGGTACTACCCCTGCAGGGGTAGGGGTTACGTATACGTGGACTGCTACAAACAATGCAGGTACGGGTATGCCGCTAAGTGGTACAGGAGCTGCTCCCGTTTCTTCTTATAGTGCTCCGGCAAACCCAAGTCAAGTTGACCAAATTGGTGTAGTGACTTACACACCTTCTTTAGATGGTTGTATTGGTTTACCGGTTACAGAAACTGTTACTATTAAACCTACACCAACTATGGTTGCTATGGCAGATCAATATTGGTGCCCGGGTGTAATGACTAATAGTGTAGCTTTGGCAACAGTACCTACATCAACAGCTTCAACTTTTTCATGGTCATCTAATGCTCCGCCTATAGGAGCTTCAGGAACAAGTAATCCAATTCCTGCATTTGGCCCAACTCAAAATCCGGGATTAACAACTTTAGGCATAGCTGTTACAGTAACTCCTACACTAAACGGTTGTGTTGGTCCTCCAAGTGGCTTTGGTATTTTTGTTTATCCAACCCCTATACCTAAGTTTAGTTTTACGCACAATATATGTGATGGTAACCCTATAAATTTAACAGACCTTTCTATACCTAATACAGGCACTATTACTGTGAATCAGTGGGCATGGGATATGAATGGTGATGGAAGTGTAGATGCAAGTACAAAAAATCCAAATTATACCTATCCAACAGGTACTATAGGTTCAATTCCGGTAACACTAACAGTGAGCACAAGTTCTGCACCGTCTTGTACAGCACAGGTAACCGAAAATGTTTATATAAACCCTAACCCGGTAGTGAATTTTTCGGGAGATAATTTAAAATCTTGCCCAACTTTAACTACCAATTTTGCCAATTTAACACCTGTAATAGTTCCTGCTGTTAACACAACATACTCGTGGACTTTTGGCAATGGAAACCATTTAACAACTACATCGTTAACATCGCAAACTACGCAAAGTTATACAAATGCATCTCCATTTACACCGCAGTATTATTCAGTTACATTAACAGCTGTAACCGATAGTACTTGTAAGGGTTCACTAACCAAAACAAACTATTTAGAAGTATATCCACATCCTATAGCTAATTTTAGTTGGGGACCTTCGGATGCTGATATAGATAATTCTACTATTGTTTTTACAAATGAGTCGCAAGGTGCAAGTGCTTATGTGCCCCAAACATTTGGCCCTAATGGTGTTCATTATTATTTAGGAGATATATATGCTTCAAATCCTAATTTTAATAACCACGATGGAACTAATGTTGATGGAGACCAATTTTCACACACCTATGAACATTATGATACTGCTACTTATTATGTTACACAATGGGTAATTAATAAATATGGTTGTATGGATACAATAACAAAACCGGTATATATTGGACCTAACTTTACATTCTATATTCCTAATGCGTTTTCGCCTAATGGGGATGGAGTTAATGAAGGGTTTAAAGGCTTAGGTGTTGGTATCGATAATTCTACTTATAATTTATGGGTTTTTGATAGATGGGGCTTGATGATATTTTATGCTAACGACATTGATAAAACATGGGATGGCCACATGAGAGACGACGATACCAAACCAGTTTTGCAAGAAGATGTTTATGTATGGAAGGTTAAGTTTCATGACTTTACAGGTAAATTACACGAGTACCATGGCACTGTTACGCTATTGAGGTAAATCTGTTTTAATCTGATTAAAAGCGAGGCTCGGCGAACAACCGGGCCTTGTTAGTTTTTTATTAGTACCTTTGCGGCTTAATATACATAAATGACTCAAAAAACATTCGAAGAATTAGGATTACCAGAAAAATTATTAAAAGCCCTTAAAGATTTAGGATTTACTGAAGCAACTCCCGTACAAAGCCAGACAATTCCGCTTTTACAAAAACAAAAAACAGATTTAGTAGCCCTTGCACAAACCGGAACAGGTAAAACAGCCGCGTTTGGTTTGCCTCTATTATCAGAAACAGATTTTTCTGACGGACATACAAAAGCCTTAATATTAGCCCCAACACGTGAATTGTGTATGCAAATTAGTACCGATTTAAAAAAGTTTGCCAAATACATGCCTAACGTAAAAGTTACTGAAGTATATGGCGGTGCCAGCATTGAAGGACAAATTAGAACCATTAAACAAAGCACGCCGGGTGTTATTGCAGCAACACCGGGTAGACTTATAGATTTAATGAAACGCAAGGTTATCGACTTAAAAAATATTTCGGTAGTGGTGCTTGATGAGGCAGATGAAATGCTTAACATGGGCTTTAAAGAAAGCATAGATGAGATTTTAGAAAAAACACCTGAAAACAAAAACGTTTGGTTGTTTTCGGCTACTATGCCAAGGGAAGTTGCACGTATTGCATCATCTTACATGAAAACCCCTGCTGAAATTAGTGTTGGTAAAAAGAACGAAGGTGCAGCAAATATTGAACACCTTTTTTATCAGGTACAAAGCAGAGAAAAATATTTAGTGCTTAAACGTGTAATGGATTTTAATCCGGATATCTATGGCATTATTTTTTGCCGTACACGTATAGAAACACAAGAAGTTGCCGATTCGTTGATTAAAGATGGCTATAGTGCAGATGCCTTACATGGAGATTTATCGCAAGGACAACGAGATTTTGTAATGAAACGCTATCGTGGTCGTGCCTTACAAATGTTGGTAGCAACTGATGTGGCAGCACGCGGATTAGATGTAAAAGATGTTACACACGTAATTAATTACAGCTTACCTGAAGATGTTGAAAATTATACCCACCGTAGCGGGCGTACAGCTCGTGCAGGTAAAACAGGTGTAAGTATAGCATTTGTTACCGGTAAAGACATGTACAAAATTCGTGATATAGAAAAAATCATTAATAAAAAATTTAAGCAAGCTACTATACCAACCGGTGTTGAGGTTTGTGAAAGACAACTTTTTCATGTTGCCGAAAAAATTCAGAACGCGAAAGTTAACGAAGCCGAAATTGAAAATTATCTTCCTAAAATTTACGAGCAATTAAAAGATCTTAGCAAAGAAGATTTGATTAAACGTTTTGTATCAGAAGAGTTTAACCGCTTTTTAGAATATTATCAGCAAGCACCAGATTTAAACCAAAAAGGTGGCTCAGGTCTCAGTTCAAATGGAAAAATGTCTCGCTTCTTTATTAACCTTGGTGAATTAGATGGCTTACATTGGAAATTTTTAAAAGATTATTTAGCTGATATTTCAGGCATTAGTGCATTGCATATTTTTAATGTGGATGTAAAGAAAAGTTTTTCGTTTTTTGAATCAGAAACAAAAGATGCTCAGGCTTTCTTAAACGTAAACGCAAAAGAATTAAAATTCAATGAGCGTAAAGTTCAAATAGAAGCTTCATCGGGTGGAGGAGAACGTAGTGGTGGAAGATCATCTGAGGGTAGAGGCGAAGGTGGATACAAAAGACGCGAAGGTGGTGGAAGCAGTAGCAGCAGATATGCAGGCAAACGTGAAGGTGGTAGCAGCGGATATCCAAAACGTAGCAGCGACTCTTCTTCAGGTGGATACAAACGCAGAGAATCTGAAGGCGGTGGAAGCGGATATAAACGTAAAGACGCTCCTTCTTCAGAGGGAGGAGGTTTCAAACGTAGAGATTCTGGTTCATCAACAGGTGGCGGAGGTTTTAAACGTAAAGACTCTGTGGATGGTGGGTTTAAAAAAAGTTTTGATAAACCAGCCGGCGGTAGACCCAGAACCAAAAGAAGTTTTAACGACTAAGCATACTGATAATTTGTCAGACTATTTTATTTGGAATAGAATTTGAAATTCTGTTCCAAATAAAAATATAATATCATGTTCGATTCAGGTTTATTACTAATAGGCATTCTCTTTGCAGGGCTTGGCATGCTTATTAGCTTTCGTTTAAAAAGTAAATTCAATCAATATTCTCAGTGCCTAAAATGGGTAACGCTATGTTGTTGGTAGTAATTATTTGTCAAGCTGCAATAACCCTATTTTCAGTAGTTACTTTACCGGTTGAAGTTGATGCAAGCCGAAGAGGCTTACAATGGTTAAATTCGGCTAATATTACCCATGGCGAAGAGCATACACACGCTAAAGATGCATTAACCTGGGCAGCTTACACGTATTTTGCCGCTGCTTTAGGTGCCATTGCATCGTTAATTTACTTAATTATGCGCTTTATGGGCAACAATAGAGACTAAACCTATTCAATTTTATAGAAGCACAAAAACCCGGTAGCTAATAACTATCGGGTTTTTTATTTCATTTTTAGTTATTGAAAATCAATTAGTTAATCTGATAAATTGAAAAATAATTTATTAATGGGTTACTTTTTTCTTTTTCGGGCATATATGTGGAATAAGTTCAAAAATAGTTGATGAAAAAAGTAATTTCTTTATTAATAGTAGTTCTAACAACCACGTTTTTTATTTCTTGCGGCCCATCTGAAGCCAGTAAAAAAGCTGATGAAGAGAAAGCACAAAGAGAGGCAGATTCTACAAAGAATAGCATTAAAGAAGATATAGCTTCGGAAATGGATAGCCTAAAGAAAGATAATAAGGTATCTGACTCATTAGTAAAAGTTGAAAAAAAGTAAAATCAAAAAACAAATAAAAACCAATCAAAAAAACACAAACCATGAAAAAATCAATTTCAATTTTAGCAGTAGCAGCATTAGCTACATCAATGTTCGTAGCATGTGGTCCAAGCAAAGCAGAATTAGAAGCAAAAGCAAAAGCAGCAGCTGATTCAGTTGCAGAAGTTGCAAAAGCTGACTCTATTGCAGCAGCAGCAAAAGCTACTGAAATGGCTGAAGCAGCAAAAGCTGATTCAATTGCACAAGTTGCAAAAGCTGACTCTCTTAAAAAAGTAGAAGAAGAAGCTGCTAAAGGTGGCAAAAAAGGCAAAAAATAATTTGTTTGTGTAGTTAGTTGATGAAAAAAGCCCTGAAGCATAAAAACTTCGGGGTTTTTTGTTTTAAACTTGTGCCAAAACAAAAAAAACACTACATTTGCAGCCCTTAATAATAAAAACAAAATGCTGATAGTACAATTAAAAGAAGGCGATACTTTAGAAAAAGCGCTTAAAAAATTCAAAAAAAAGTTTGAAAAAACAGGTGTTGTGAAAGAATTACGTGAGCGTCAAAAATTCACTAAAAAATCAATTAAACGCCGTCAAGGAATGATTAAAGCTGTTTACAAAAACAAGCTTCAACAAGGTCTATTAGAAGATTAGTATAAATCTTCTTTAAAATAATATCTGGGCTTAGCTTAATATCGAATTTTTTTGTAACTTCGATATTAGGTTAAGCCTTATTTATTATGAAAGGTTGGTGCACAGAGGAGTTTATCAATTACATTAGTTTTGAGAAAAGATATGCCCAAAATACGTGTACAGCTTACCAACATGACCTTTCAGAGTTTCAAGATTTTATAGAAGAAACTTTCGAAACAAATCAACCTCAAAATGTTGAACCTGAATTTATTCGCACTTGGATTCATTCTTTTATCACAAAAAAAGTAAGCGCAAGTACTATTCACCGCAAAATATCGTCGGTTAAAAGCTACTATAAGTATCTTTTAAGAAATAATATTGTTGTAAAAACCCCGTTACTTACTATACAGCTACCTAAAAAACCAAAAAGACTTCCAGTTTTTATTGATGAGAAAAAAATGGATTTACTAAAAACCCAAACAAAAAACATCCATTTATCTTCTTACCAATTATCGCTACAAAACTTAATTATGGAGTTGTTTTATCAAACCGGTATTAGGCGTACAGAATTGGTAAACCTGCTTGAAAAAAACATTGATTTTTATACCAAAGAAATTAAAGTAATGGGTAAACGCAGCAAGGAGCGTGTTATTCCATTTGGTGAGGATTTAAAAAAAATAATAACAGATTACCTTTCAGAAAAGGAAAAAAATAATTTACCTAATGAATTTCTTTTCTATCAGGAAAATGGAAAAAAAATTCATGATAACTGGGTTTATACTTTAGTTAAAGATGAATTAAGTAGCATTACTACTTTAAAGAAAAAAAGCCCACATGTATTGCGTCATAGTTTCGCCACACACTTATTAAATAATGGTGCCGACATTACTTCGGTTAAAAATTTGTTAGGGCACACGAGTCTTGCCGCTACACAGGTTTACACGCATAACACGATAGAGAAATTAAAGAAAACATATAAACAGGCTCATCCAAGAGCATAATTAATAACCAAATAAAAAAGGAGGACCCCATGACACCAAACATCCAATCGGTACATTTTACTGCCGACAAAAAGTTAATCGATTTTATTCATGAAAAAGTAAATAAACTTACACAGTTTCACGATGGAATTATAGGAACCGATGTAACATTAAAAGTTGATAAATCGGCAGACCAAGCCAATAAAACAGCCGAAATTAAACTACACCTTAGTGGTAACCCATTGTTTGCTAAAAAGCAATGTGCAACATTTGAAGAAGCTGTAGATACAGCTGTTGATGCTTTGCGTACGCAGGTAAAAAAACATAAAGAAAAAGCTCAAGGATAAAAAAGAAGTAAACTAATTAAAAAGCCCCAATCAAATTTTTGATTGGGGCTTTTTAATTAGTTTAATAATTACTGGCCTTTTACTCCATTATTATTTTTTTAGAAATTTGTTGCCCATCAATGCTAATGTTTACAAAGTAAACACCTGCTTGGTAAGCAGCTTTATTACCAATAGTTAAAACAGTTTCGCCACTTGTGTGTTGTTGTGCAGGAATTGTTTCTACAATTCTTCCTAACATATCAACTACGTTAACAGCAATGCTGTGGTTTTCGGTTAAGTTAAACGCTAAATTTACTGTGCTGTGCGATGGGTTAGGATAAATATTTAAGTCAACAATTGACTCAATATTACTAATTCCTAAAGCTGATGCATCAACAATATTAATATCGTCTAAATATAAATCATTACCTAAACCAGCTTGACTTGGGTCAGCAAAAAATTCCCAACGGAACATTACGTTAGTTTTTGGATTTATTCCTGCAACATTAACAGTATAGGTTGTAAACTGGTTAGCTTGTGGTACATAAGCAGGTGCACTTGCTCCACCGGCTGCACCAGAAAGTGCAGCTAAAGCTGTACTAAGAATAACCTTTCTTGATTGCCAAGTTGCACCACAATCTGTAGACGCCAATACTTGTAATTTATCAGCACTGGTAGTAGATTTTTGCTGATAAGCTGCTTTAAAACTAAGCGCTGGTGTTGTTAGCGTCGTTAAATCGTATGAAGAATTAGTTTGTAAAATGCTGTTATTTCCAGGAGTGTTATTCATGTTGTCTATCATAATAGAATTAACACCTGTAGCAGCAGCAGTATTAGTAACAGTCCAATCAACTCCGGTTGTACCGGTATGAGACATTAACCAGTTTTGATCAACGGTTTCAAAACCTTCTACAACCGGTAAACTGCCCATTGAATTATTAACTGTGTAAGTAGTAGCTGATTGGTCATTCGCCGGGTTTAAATCTGTACTATTATCTGGATCGCTGGTAAAACAAGTAAGTGTGTGGGTTCCGCTTGTTGAAGTAAAAGTTGGAAGATTTACAGTCATAAACTGTTGGCTGGCTAAATTACCGGTCCAATTTATAGTTTGAGGAGTGCCATTATCAATTTGATAATTAATAATGCAAGAAGTAAGCGGGTTTTTACCATAATTTTTTAATGTAATTATAGGAGTGAAGGAGTTATTACAACTAACACCCGTTGGCGATGTAACAGCAAAAACACCTGCATCTATAGTAGTTGATGATGGTGGTACTATACCAACAAGTACTTGATGACCTTGAGAAGGATTAAAGCCTGGTGTTTGAAAAGAATCAAGTTGAAAATAACCATCACTTTGTCCGCCCCAACCCCAGTTCATATGCAAATAGTTGTTTTGATCGTAACCATCACAAACCCAAGTATGACCTCCTTCAGATGGATCATCTCCTACATACTGTACAACTCGTCCAATATTTAAATCATGTTTAATAGTATCTAACCATCTTGTATCAGTATAGGCACCGCGGCTTAATCCATGAATTTGAGTTGCGTCATATTTAAAATAATTGATATAAGAATGTTGAGCACTTGCACCCGATGCACCAAGTACTTGCGCACCACTTCCGGCAGGGTCATAATCCATATCAACACTTACCCCACAATCATACATAAGTTGGGCTACATCGCTATTAGCAGAGTTTACAGCTAAAGGCATAGCTGCCCAGTTATAAGTAACAGTGTAAGTTGCACTTAAAGTTCCATATTGATTTTTATATCCGCTTGAGGTGCAATCGCAATAAGAACTTGAACCTACTCCTTGAGTAGGATAAGACCAATATTTCATAATTTGAGACATAGTAGTAGCAACACAACCGGTTACTGAACCACCTGGGCATAAAGCATTGTAATATGGGCTTTGATTCCAAGTTGTTTGCATAAGTGGCCCAACTACAGGTGTGCTACTACTTGCAACAGTATTAACTCCATTTGTTTGTCTTTCGGTTGCTGAAGCGGTAGTATATTTTACCCATTCGTTAGCTGTTTTTGCATCTGCAACAATATTATTTGCTCTAAGAGCATTTACACCAATTGAAAATTGGTTAAGCCAAAAGCCAAGGTTAGATTTTGCCTCCGGTAAAATAAAGTTATTTTCAGTTGAATAACCAATAATAGGTTTTATAGCATCCTCCCCAGAAACTACAACAAATCCATCACTCTCATTAATGTTATAAGCATAATAAAGAGCAGTTCCGGTTGCAGAAAACTCTGTGTGAACTAATGTGCTTGTTCTTAGCGTTCGCTTCGAATTTTGCGTATAAAAATTTTCTGCTACTGCCTTAGCTGTAATAGGTGTAACAGGCTTAGCATTAGCCACGCTTACGCCTAAAGCTAAAACGAACATTGCATAGTTTATTTTTTTCATGGGTTGAGGTTTAATTTAATATTCCAAACATAGAGATTTATAAATGCAAAAACAATAAAAAATAGATGAACGGTAAAATTTAACATATAAAAAAGCCGGTTAAAGTTACTTTAACCGGCTTTTTACATTTTTACCTAAAATTATTGAATAATAACTTTTTTGGAGATATGTTGCCCGTCTACATCAATATTGACAAAATAAACACCGGCTTGGTAAACAGACTTGTTGCCGATGGTAATTAATGTTTGCCCACTTGGGTAGTATTTTGCAGAATTAGTTTCAACAACTCTTCCAAGCAAATCCATTACGTTTACAGATATGTTATGTTTTTCGCTTAAATTAAAAACAATATTTACATTACCAGATGAAGGGTTAGGATAAATTTCTAAGCCAACTTCTGCTTCAATGTCCTGTATCCCAACAGTAGAATTATATATGTTTATGTCATCTAAATAAATATCATTACCTGGCGAAGTAGGGTCTGAATAAAACACAAAACGAAACATAGCGTTTGTGCTTGATGCCAAGGCACTAATACTAACCGTATAAGTTGCAAATTGACTTGATTGTGGTGTGAAAGGTGTTGTAAGTTGACCACTAACAGTTGATGGTTGAAGAGCTGTACCGCTACGCGAGAATCTGGAAACCCAAGTAGCTCCACAATCTGAAGAAGAATAAATTTGTAATTTATCTACATTGGTAGTTGCTTTTTGTTGGTATGCCATTTTAAAGGTTAACGCAGGTGAACCGATAGCAGATAGATTAAATGTTGGACTAACTAAAATACTGGTATCGCCTGCAGAGTTAGAAAAGTTATCAATCATCACTGATTTTGAACCGGTAGCAGCTGCGCTGGTTGTTACTGCCCAATCTACACCCGTAGAAGAAGTATGAGATACACTCCAGTCGGTACCCGGAACAGAAGCTGTTTCAAAACTTTCAGTAAAAGCAGTATTATAAGATGCAACTGATGTTACTACATCTATATAAGAAGATTTTGTAATAGAGGCTCCTCCTGCCGAAGTACTTGCTGTGTATGATACAGCATAGCTACCTGGAGCGGCATAAGTTACTTTAGGCATAGAGTCGGTTAATGTAGAACCACTAACTAAAGTTCCGCCCGGAAAACTCCAGTTGTAACCGGTAGTTATTGCATTTTCAGAACTATCACTAAATGTAATAGGGGCATTTGTACAAACAATTCTGCTACTTGCATGAAAATAAGGAGTAGGCACACAAGGCTGAGGATTACGTATTCCGGTTGCAATTTTATTAGCAGCCGATATTACATTATTTCTACTGGCAGTTGTAGAATTCATAATATTGTGCATTCTTGTAATTTGCCCGTTTGTAAAATTTTTAGGGCAAGAAGAATAATCCATAATGTTTTGCACATTAGCTGTATTACTTGGGTCGCACGCATTTGGAGTACTTGGAGGGCAAGTACTAAAGGCGCCTTGATACATTGGGGTGTCATCTGTAACACCAACACATGCAACAGCGGGAGGGTTTGTGCTTAATTTATCATCATTGGCAGTTGTACAACTGGTCCCACCTGCCGAATTAGTCATTCCAAAAGTGTGACTTAACCCTAACCAATGGCCAAATTCATGTGCCATAGATCGGGCGTTAGTGCCTGTCATAAATTGGTAATTGTAAACAACGGCATCGTATTGTGCCGGAACTGTACCAGGCAAGTAAGTATAACCTACAATAATACCGCCGGTGCTACTTGTTGCAGGGCAAGGTTGACCCGAGCAAATATTTTTTACAATATAAACGTTTAAATATTTTGTACGATCCCAAGTATATGGAAATGGAGTTTGAGTTTGATCCCAATTTGTATTAGCATCATAGTATCTAATAATTCCATTGGTGCAATTTCCATTAGGATCTTTAGTAGCTAACTGAAACACATAGTTATTAGCACCCGAAACGCCTTTAAAATGTACATCTATTTGAGCTGTATCCGGAATAGTTTTTGTATGAACACGGTTAACCTCTGCTAATGCTTGGTATATATATGAATTTGGCACATTTTCCGGGCCCCCTTGATGCAGTATGTGAAATACTACCGGAATAGTATCTACCGTTGTAAAAGTTTGATTAGAAACTTGATTGTTCCCATTGCCCCGTTGATTTGTATACCCATTAGATAACGCAGCATTTTGCATTTCTCTCTCATAACGAGCTTTTTCTTCAGGATGTGCCGCAAAGAAACTTTTAGTTGCTTCATCCGAAAAGCATGGTATAATTTGTTGCTGTTGCGCAAACAAACCAGATGCAGCAAAAATACTTGCTGTTATTAATTTGTATGATTTTTTCATGTGAGGTTGGTTTTAATAATTTACTACCCCAAAGTTACAATAATAGCAGGGTAACTCCAATTTTTTAACACTGAAGAATTGTTATTTTACATAAACGGCAATTTTTAAGATAAAGCTTGTTTTAAATCTTCCAGTAAATCTTCTATGTCTTCAATTCCAACGCTAAGGCGTAATAAATTATCTACTACACCTGCTTTTTCCCGCTCTTGTTTAGGAATAGAAGCATGTGTCATAGTTGCCGGATGGTTTATCAACGATTCAACCCCACCCAAAGATTCAGCTAAAGAAAACACTTTAAATGAAGATGCTATTTTAAATGTATCGTCTAACGAAGCATTTTTTAATACAATTGAAATCATACCGCCAAAATCGCGCATTTGTTTTTTTGCAATTTCATGATTAGGATGATCTGTAAAACCTGGCCAATAAATTTTTTCAATTTTTGGATGTGTTTTCAAATATTCGGCTACTTTTTTTCCATTATAACAATGACGCTCCATGCGTATATGCAATGTTTTTATACCACGCATAACCAAAAAACTATCCATAGGGCCTGGGTTGGCGCCACATGAGTTTAAAATAAAATAAAGTTGCTCATGCAGTTTATCATCATTAACAACCAAAGCTCCCATAACCACATCGCTATGCCCGCCTAAGTATTTTGTAACCGAATGCATTACAATGTCGGCTCCTAATGCCAATGGGTTTTGTAAGTAAGGTGATGCAAATGTGTTATCAACGGCCAATAATAGATTGTGTTTTTTTGCGATAGCAGCACAAGCCGCAATATCTACTATTTTCATAGTAGGATTGGTAGGCGTTTCTGTCCAAATTAATTTAGTGTTGCCGTTTATATATTTAGAAATATTATTGGCATCTGTTAAATCAATAAAATGAAATTTTATTCCGTAAGGTTCAAATATTTTTGTAAACATACGGTAGCTTCCGCCATATAAATCATCGCCGGTAATAACCTCATCGCCCGGACGAAGCATTTTTATTACCGCATCAGTTGCACCCATCCCGCTCGAAAAACAGATACAATGTTTGCCATTTTCTAAAGCAGCAATATTTTTTTGCAATGCCTCGCGTGTTGGATTTTTTCCGCGCGCATAACCGTAACCTTTATTTTTACCAGGGCTTTCCTGCACATAAGTTGAGGTTTGGTAAATAGGTGTCATAATTGCACCTGTAGTTGGGTCTGGCTCAGCACCTGCGTGTATGGCTTTCGTTCCGAATTTATAATTTTTGTTATCCATGTTGTCTTAAATTTATATTACAAGTTTAATTATTATTGTCCGCAATTAGATTCTCTATATACTTTTTTAATATCGGGGTTATCCATTATTTGAAAGCTTAAAAAAGGACTACCAAAAAGTTTGCAATATTTAGTCGGGTCTTTTTGCTTTACTTCACTTAAAGCATACGAAAATTTATGTGAGAAGAATTTTTCGGGCACATGCGATGCAATGGCTACATAAGCATAAAGTACTTTTATATCGCCTGTGTTTAAGTAAGGTTCTAAAAAGTCAGATGCAAATTTATAATCTTTACCACGGGCAAAAGCATAAGCAAGCTTAAGGGCATTTTGTTTGTTGCCTTCTTTAAAATTATAGAACGATTTTATTTTATCAATGCATGCTTGTCTTTGTTCTTCAGCACCCGGAACAGAATCAATGGCATCCATTATTTTAAATTGCCACTCAATATTTAAACCATCTACTAATTTTTTAGGAATATCTGATTTGTAAAGTGCGTCTATTTTATTTTGCATATCGGTTTGGTCGCTTTTGCTTCCAAGTGTGCTATCTAATTGTATTTTACAAAAAAGCGCATTGTAATTAATGGTGTTGTTAGCACCGTCAATTTTTTGAAGGTCTTGTATGGTTTTATAATCTTCATCGCTTACCACTTTATTGTTTAAAATATAGTTGTAGTAAACCTTGTTCATTTGTAAACCTATAAGCTTAGCATCGTTCGGAATTTCTAATGCATTTAAACTTGTTTGCCCATATTTTTTTTGCTTTGTTTTTTCAGCTATGTAATCCATTATTCGGTAGGCCTGCTTTATGTTACCTGCTTTTGCCATGCGGTTAAATTGTACTACACAAAATTTTTCTTCTTTTGCACCAGTAATGTCATAGGTAACATCCATTACTGCCTGCGCAAAACGTTCTTTAGACAGATAAGGTTCTAACTCTTCAGCTAAACTCTTTGTATTATTTATTTTATTAATGGCTTCGTGTTTGCTTAACTTCGTTAAGTAGTCGTACTTGCCATCTTCCATTTCTAACTGAAATAAACCCCAAGAATCGTTTGTAACAATAATAGGCGATATTTTAGTGTGTTGCATTTGCTCTAACACTTTTGTAACACTTTCGGCACGCTTATGCTGTAGTTTTGCATTGGCAACCGAATCACCTTCTATAGAAGAGTAGGCATATAGATATAATCCATCTATATTAAAATCGGGTTCATGCAGTGCATCAACAAAAGGTTTTACATCTTCTTGCTTAAACTCCGATTTGTTTTTTTCGAAAGGAATATTAAAAGTCAATAAAGCACTTTCTGATTTTGGCTCATAAGGAGGTTTTATAGCGGTAAGACTTTCGGTCATCGGTAACATTTCTATAGGAGTGCTTGCTTCATTATCGGTATACTCCATATAGGAACGTAACACTGTTTTACAAACAAAGCCGTTTTGTATCACTAATAAATTTAGCTCATAATCACCCGTAATTCCTTTAGGAAAAACACCCATTTCCACTCGTAATTTATTTGGTTTTTTGTTTTTCTTTTTTGGGTCATCTAAAGGCACTAAGTTTTTAGCAAACAGTTTGTCTTTTTTTATCACCTTTAACATCACACCTTTGTTGCGTACATTATTATCCATAATGTTATAATCAGTGTTTTTGTATTGTTCTTTTTGTACAATATCAACAGCAAGCCCATCGGTAGGTCGTTTCAATAATTTTTTCAGATAACGAATATTACTATACTCTAAATAAACTTTCCCGTTTTCAACCGATAAACCGTTGTGTAAGTTTTCGTAATCTTTAAAATTGGCGCAGTTTTTACAATTCCGAGGATCTGGGTCTTTTAGTTTTTTTGATTTGGTGTTAAAGGGAACTTTTAATTCTGCCTTATGTTTTACGCCACCATTAAAACTTTGGTAATTGCCAAACATGGCAGATATATATACGCGTTTATCTCCTGCATCGCTCACGCAATTAAGGCCTATATAGGTGTTTGCCGGGTTTAAAAGAATGTCTTTTTCTTTTTTACCAAGCGTCCATTTTTCAAGTACAGCTTTTGCAATAACTGCCGGAGGTAATTGGTTTACGCCCTTGCCCATCGGATTAAGAATAACCAACTCTTGTCCGTGTGTAGTGGCACCTGCTTTCTTTAAATTTTTAGGCGTTGTTTTTGGCAAATCTTTAATGCCTAAATTTTGATCCTTAGCCATTGCAGACGAACTTATAACCGATGCTTTAATAAGCACATCGTTACGTTCTATACTATCTAAACCGTTTTCTATTCTAAATGCATTTATGCCTTTTATAATAAGCATGTTTAGCGAATCGTAGCTATATGAAGATATACCATCATTATTTAAACTTTTTTGTGCCAGCAATGCCTGCGAAATAATGAAACTAAAAGCCAATAAATAATTACGAAACCTTACACTGTAAAACATGGGTACAAGTTTACAAAACGCTTTCTTTTTACAAAACTTAATTTGTGTAACTAAGGTTATTTCTATCTTTGCGCCGCCATGCAGTTCGAAATAAATAGCGAATTAATCCACGAGATACAATCTTTGGTTGAAAACCAAGATAATGTGGGCATACAAGCCTTTTTACACGATTTATTTCCGGCAGATATAGCCGAAACGCTTAATCACCTCGATTTTAAGGAGGCTCAATATATATATGAGCTATTAGATGAAGAAACCTCATCGGCGGTTTTAATTGAACTGAGAGAAGAATTGCGTGAGGAATTATTAGCTTCCTTTTCGAGCAAAGAAATTGCTGAGGAAATTGATAATCTTGACTCGGATGATGCTGCTGACGTTATAAACGAACTTCCGGAAGACAGACAGACAGAAGTACTGTCGCATATAGAGGACATTGAACAAGCAGGAGATATAGCTGACCTGCTGTCTTTTGAAGAAGATACTGCGGGCTCTTTAATGGCTACTGAGCTGGTACAGGTTAATCATTATGATACCGTAACAGCTTGTATAGAAGAAATTAGGCAACAGGCCGAAAGCGTAGATGTGTTGTATGCAGTTTATGTAGTTGATGAAAAGGAGCGATTGGTAGGCATGTTATCACTTAAAAAATTACTGATTGCACGACCTGACACACGCATTGAAGAAATTTACGATAGAGATGTTATACAGGTAACTACATCTGCCCATACGGCTGATGTAGCTGAAATAATGCAGAAATACGATTTGGTAGTGGTGCCTGTGGTAGATAGCATTGGCAGGCTGGTTGGACGCATTACGATTGATGACGTGGTGGATGTTATTCGTGATGAAGAAACAGACGAGGCACATAAAATGGCGGGTATAGAAACCTTTGATGAGCCTTATATGAGCATGTCTTTTTTAAACATGATTAAAAAGCGTGCCGGTTGGCTGGTTATACTTTTTTTAGGCGAAACTCTTACGGCTACTGCTATGGGCTTTTTTGAAGGACAATTGGCAAAGGCGGTTATACTGGCATTATTTGTACCACTTATTATTTCGAGCGGAGGTAACACAGGTTCGCAAGCATCAACGCTTATTATACGTGCTATGGCCTTAGGCGAAATTAGTTTTAGAGATTGGTGGCGTATTTTGAAAAAAGAATTGGTGGTTGGTTTAACATTAGGTCTTTTACTTGGTTTAGTAGGCTTTCTACGGGTAGCCCTTTGGTCTTCTTTCTCAACTATCTATGGTCCGCATTGGATGTTAATTGGTTTAACGGTAGCGGCAACTTTGGTAGGTGTGGTTCTTTGGGGCAATTTAGCAGGCTCATTACTTCCTGTATTATTAAAACGTATTAAGTTAGACCCCGCTGTTTGTTCGGCCCCTTTTGTGGCTACTTTGGTTGACGTAACCGGACTAATTATTTACTTCACCACAGCCACCATTATTTTACGAGGCATTTTACTTTAAAAATAACCTCTTGAGGTGTTCTGACCGACAAGTTAGGAATGCTTATCTTTGGGTTTTTAAATATTTCTTATGGAAAGCATCAGGCAAAGCAAAGTAGGCAAATTAGTACAAAAAGAATTGGCTGAAATTTTTAGAAGCGAAGCACGCAACCTTTTTGGTGGGGCATTTATTACCGTTACCGTTGTGCGCCTTACACCCGACATGGGTTTGGCAAAAGTGTACCTAAGTATAATGGACAAAAACAAAGAGAATATTTTAAAAACCGTGACCGAACACACCAACGAAATTCGTAAACGTTTGGGTAACATGGTAGGCAAGCAGTTGCGTATTGTGCCTTCTCTTGTTTTTTATATCGACGATTCTCTTGATTATGCTATGCGCATAGAAGACCTTCTAAAAAAATAATTCTTGAATGTTGCTCTCTACATAGCCCGCAGGTATTTTGTAGCAAAAAAATCAACCAATGCCATAACGGTTATTAGTTGGATATCGGTTTTGGCTATTGCTGTTGGTACAAGTGCGTTAATTATTATTCTTTCAGGTATGAATGGGTTAACCGGACTGGTGCAAACCTTATACAATTCCTTTAACCCCGATATAAAAATTACCGCTGTTAGTGGTAAAGTTTTTACGGCTAACGACGCTTTTATTGCCAATATAAAAAATGTAAACGGCGTAGCTTATGTAAGCAAAACGTTAGATGATAACATGTTGCTTAAATTTAACGACCAATTGCAAATTACCCATATAAAAGGTGTCGATGAAAATTTTACCGCTGTAACTCGTTTTGATACTTTAGTGGTTGAAGGGAAATATTTTTCTCCTAAAAAAAACAATCAGCTTGTTTTAGGCAAAGGTGTGGCTTATCGTTTGGGGGTTGGGTTGAGTAATATATTTACGCCGGTTAGTGTTTTTTGTCCTAAACGAGGAACCTCAACAAGTATAAACCCCGAAGATGCTTTTAATGAGGAAAAATGCTATCCCACAGGTTTCTTTTCTATTAATGATGATTTTGATTTTACTTATGGATTAATGAGTTATGAAACAGCTCGCGAGTTGCTTCAGTATCCGGCAAGTAGTGTAACGGCTTTAGAGATAGGTTTAAACCCCAATGCTGATTTGGATGGGGTAAAAAACGAAATTCAAAAAATTGCGGGAAATAAATTTCTGCTAAAAAATAAGTATGAGCAAAACGATGTGCTTTTTAAAACCTTGAAAACTGAAAAACTTTGGACCTTTATTATTCTTGCTTTTGTATTGCTGATTGCAACTTTCAATATTATTGGTGCACTTACTATGCTTATTATCGAAAAGAAAAAAGATGTGCAGACCCTTTCGGCTATGGGGGCTGATGCCGGCTTAATACGAAAAATATTTATGACCGAAGGTTTAATGATTGTTTTTATAGGAGCATCTATCGGTATTTTAATAGGATATGGTTTGTGTTTACTGCAGCAGCATTTTGGTTTTGTATCTTTTGAAGAAGGTTATATTGTGGATGCTTATCCTATCGAAGTTCGCTTTAGCGATTTTGTATTAATTATGACTACTGTTTTGTGCACTGGTTTTATAGCCGCTATTTATCCGGTAAGGGTGTTTACTAAACAGAGATACGAATATTAAAATGTTAACAATCAAGGACTTTGAACTTTTGATCAATAGTGCTGAGTCATCGGTATTAGATTTTAAATCTTCAATGTATGAGCTTGAAGATGGGAGTGATTTAAGAAACACCGCTAAGTTAGTAAAGGATATTTTATGTTTTTCTAATACAATAAGAAATGAAAAATCATATATTATAATTGGCGTTGAAGAAAAAGAAGATGGTACAAAAAATCTGTGTGGTATAACTGAAAATATTGATGATGCAAGACTTCAAGATAAAGTAAAGGATAAAATTTTTCCTCGCCCAAATTTCTTGTTTTATTCGCTAAAATATAACGAGAAGCTCTTTGGTGTTTTTGAGTTCCCTGTTACAAAATATCCTCAACCAATTTACCCGTCAATTAAAATGAAAGGGCTGGATATAGGTAGGATTTATCATAGAAAAGGAACAACAAATAGTGAAGCAATAGGCCATGAGATTATATTAATTTCAAATTGGCTTCAAAACTTACCTGAAGAAAAAGTAGATAAATTATTACACGATGAAGTTGGGAATTTAATCAGGAAATTAAACGAAGGTGAAGAGAAAATTTCTGTTTTAATGTCAGATATACTGAAAATGGCTAAACTGAATAAACTTTCCGAATTAATGGCCTTTTCCACTTCTGAAATTAAAGGAATTACTGAAATTGACTTTAATCCTGATGAATATAAATATAGAGTTCAAACTGTTAAAGTATCTTTGAATAAAATCGAAATCAATCCTCATTCTTTTATAAAAGCGACAGAAAACTTAATTAAAAATGAGATAGAAAGTCGTCAAGATTTTTACAGCAAAGAAATATTATTTACTTATTCTTTAAATGAAATTGAAGAATACATAAATAGATTTAATGTAAACCCAGATACTCTTTGTACTGTAATTACAAAAAGTTCAAAAGAAATGTTCCAGAATATAAAAGGAACAGATTATCCTGTATACTTCTATTATTTTAAAGATAATTTTCTGAGTTTATATAGAAAAATAAGACAGAAAACTATTGAGAGATTAATGGAGGTATAAAACTCAATTTGGATTATAGATACAACTAAAATTAGCTTATATTTTATCTAATTTCTGTTTTACGTCATCTACTATTCTAAGTACTGCAGGGCAAACCAAGGTGTTTTTATAGGTGAGATCTAAAATTTGGTACATGTTTTTTCTATCTGTATGCGGATACTCGCGACAAGCAGTTGGTCTGTCTTCATAAACGCTGCAATAATTATCATCTCCCAAAAACGGACAAGGAGCTTGTTTTAAAACATAATCCCCATCCCCGTCTATTTTTAAATAGGTTTCTATAAACTCAAAAGGTTTCATGCGTAGGCGTTTTGCTACACGTTCAATGTCTTTTTGGTAAAAAATAGGACTGGTAGTTTTGCAACAGTTAGCACAGGTTAAGCAATCTATTTCTTCAAAAGCTTCTTCATGCGCTGTATGAAAAACATCATCAAGGTTTCGGAATCTTTTTGATTTTAATTTATTTAGGAAAGCTTTATTAGTAGCACTTTGCGACTTTGCTTTACCAAAAAAGGAAGGTAAATTCATTTACTTTTTTACAATTACAAAAATATCCTCGTTATCTCTTTTCATCAGATAAGTTTCGCGGGCAAATTTTTCTAAGCTTTTCTGGTTAGTATGCAGCTCATCAATTGCCTGATTATTGGCTATAATTTCTTGAAGATAATAATTGCGCTCCTTTTCTAATTTTAATACTTGTTGCTTTAAATCATACTGAGTAAAAATATCGTTTCTGTCAAAAAAAGTAAGCCATACTACCAAGCCAACAATAGTTAACAGGTACTTATTAGCCACAACAGAAAATATCTTTTTAAACATATTGCAAATATAAAGCCTTAATAAGTCAATAACAGCGTAAAACACTTTGTTTATGAATAACCACCTGTTAAAAAGCAGTTTTTAACTTAACCTCTGTGTTTTGGTAGGCCGATAGGCTATCGATGGCAGCATCTATTTTGTGTATCCAGCTTATTTGCGCATCGTGCGCCATGGAGGAATTGGTTTCATCATCATATTTATCCTGAAAGGCATCCATATCAGCATCAATTATTTTGTGTAGCGAATCTAATTTCTGCTCCGCATCCTCTTCATTCCGTATTTTTATTTGTGTAAGTTGTTTCCGTAGTTTTCGGGCATAAAGCTCTACAATATCAAAATGCTTTTGTTCGTGTGCCAGTAAAGCATCATCAATCCAATGGCTTTTCCACGAATCTTTAGGATAAAAAAGAGCCTTAACTGTTGCTATAATTTTCCCCGATGAGGTTTTCGATATATTTCTGTACATGCTGTATACGGTAGATGCTGCTGCAAAACGTTTCTGTCGCTTGCCCTGATAATCATCCCAGGTAAGTTTTCGATTTTTTTGCCATACCATAGCTGTTTCATCTCCATCATCTTGTATAAAAGATGTATTAGTACAACTAACCAATAACAATATGATGAAATAAAAACGCATCTATTTTTTTCTTATTAAAGTTACGCCATCCCGTAAAGGCAACATCACTTTTTCTACTCTTGTATCTTTTACCACCTTTTCATTAAAGGCCTGCATGCTAAGTGTGTCTTTATCATTATTCGTAGCTAAGTCAAGTACTTTACCGCTCCACAAAACATTATCTGCTATTATTAAACCACCACTTTTTAGTTTATCAAAAACCAAATCGTAATAAAGCGCGTAGTTTTTTTTATCGGCATCAATAAAAACCAAATCAAAAGTGTAGGGTAGGGTGGATATAACTTGTGTAGCATCGCCCGAAATAAATTCTATGTAATTTTTATATAAAGATTTTGTAAAAAAATCTTTCGCAATAACAGATGTTTCAGGATTGTTATCTAATGTAATTAACTTACCGTTTTCAGTTAAACCTTTTGCTAAACATAGTGCCGAATAACCTGTAAAAGTTCCTATTTCAAGTATATAAGTAGGCTTTATAAGTTGAGTTATCATTGATAAAAAAGTACCCTGTAAATGCCCGCTAAGCATGCGTGGTTTTAAGGTTTTTAAATGTGTTTGTCGGGCAACTTCTTTTAATAATTCATCTTCGCTATCACTATGTTGAGTACAATAGGCGGTTATGTTATCTAAATCAATGTTCATAATACAAAGTTAAAAAAATGAGTGAAGAGGGGGGTGTGCGCAAACAGATAAAATATATCTTTGCACATGCAAGAAGGAAAGTTAGTAATATTTTCTGCCCCATCGGGCTCAGGGAAAACAACCCTTGTAAGGCACTTGCTGTCTGTAATGCCCGATAAATTACAGTTCTCAATTTCAGCTACCAGTCGCCCTAAAAGAGGAGTAGAGTTAAATGGTAAAGATTATCATTATTTAACAGTAGAGGAATTTAACGAGAAGATAAAAAATAATGAGTTTTTGGAGTGGGAAGAAGTTTACGCTGGTACTCATTATGGCACTTTACGTAGTGAAGTGGAGCGCATTTGGAAAGAAGGCAAACATGTAATTTTTGATATTGATGTGCAAGGTGGGTTAAACTTAAAACATCAGTTTGGCGATAGGGCGTTGGCTGTATTTGTAATGCCACCATCCATAAAAATATTAGAACAACGCTTAAATTCTCGCCAAACAGATAGTCCGGAAAGTATAGCATTACGAGTAGAAAAAGCAGAGCAAGAATTGCAAACCGCTAAATTGTTTGATTGCTTTATTTTAAATGAGCATTTAGAAACTGCCTGTAAAGAAGCTGAACGAGTGGTAAACGAATTTTTAAGTAAAAAATAACTACAGGTTATTTGCTTTAACTACCAGCTCAGCTACATCAAGCACTTTGGTTTTATCTTCTTTATTAAAATGCTTTACGCCATCTGTCATCATGGTGTTGCAAAAAGGGCAACCTACTGCAATTACATCCGGATTTTCTGCTAAAGCTTCTTCAGCACGCTCTACGTTAACTTCTTTGTTTCCTTTTTCGGCTTCTTTAAACATTTGTGCACCACCTGCACCGCAACATAAACCTTTTGCTTTGCTACGTTTCATTTCAACCAAATCAACATCTAAATTTTTTATTACATCGCGCGGTGCTTCATACACATCATTAGCACGACCTAAATAACAGGGGTCGTGGTACACAATTTTCTTTCCTTTAAATTCTCCGCCTTGTACTTTTAATTTTCCTTCATTAATAAGCTCTTGTACTAATTGAGTGTGGTGTATAACTTCATACTGACCCCCTAATTGCGGATACTCGTTTTTAATCGTATTAAAGCAATGCGGGCAACCAGTTACAATTTTTTTTATACTGTAATTATTTAACGTAGTAATATTTTGCATGGCTTGCATCTGAAACAAAAACTCATTACCGGCACGTTTAGCGGGGTCGCCTGTGCAACTTTCTTCCATGCCTAAAATGGCAAACTTAATATTTACATGGTTTAATATGCGAACAATGGCGCGCGTAATTTTTTTCGCTCTGTCATCAAAACTACCCGAGCAGCCTACCCAAAAAAGAATTTCAGGAGTTTCTCCGCTTGCGGCCATTTCGGCCATAGTACTTACTTTAATTGTATCGCTCATATTAATTATGATTCAAAAACGTACTGTATAATTTTAATTTTCGTTTACCCAATTAGCTCTATCAGCAGGAGAGAATTGCCAAGGAGCACCATTGTTTTCTAAATTACTAAACATGCCATTTAACTCGGTTGGTGCCGTGCTTTGCTCCATTACTAAAAACCTTCGCAGATCGGTAATAATAGAAAGCGGGTCTATGTTTACCGGGCACTCCTGCACACAAGCATTACATGTGTTACAAGCCCAAATTTCTTCGTTTGTAATATAATCTCCTAATAAAGATTTTCCGTCATCTACAAAAGTGCCTTTATTTGCATCAATATTTTTTCCAACCTCAACAAGTCTGTCGCGGGTATCCATCATTATTTTACGTGGAGATAATGTTTTACCTGTAATGTTTTGCGGACAAGAACTGGTGCATCTACCACACTCAGTACACGTATAAGCATCTAATAATTGTTTCCAATTTAAATCAAAAACATCTTTAGCGCCAAAACGTTGTGGATTGTTTGGGTCGGTTACCGGTTGATAGCTTGGGTCAAAATTTGGTTTTACAACATCGGTAACGCTATCTAAATTGGTAAACTTTCCTTTTGGGTTTAGGTTAGATAAATACGTGTTTGGAAACGCCAACAGAATATGAAAATGTTTTGAATAAGGCAGATAGTTTAAAAAACCAAATATGCCAAAAATGTGTAACCACCAACAAAAACGTTCAATAAAAACTAAACCACCATCACTCATCCCACTTAATAAAGGTGCAATAAAATGCGATATAGGAAAACTACCCGCTGTATGATAATGTTCGTTGCCACGTGCTTGTAAAGTTTGGTCGGCAGCATTCATTAAAAATAAAGCACTCATTAAAACTATTTCAGAACAAAGAATAATATTGGCATCCATTTTAGGCCAGCCGCTTAACTCTTTCATGGCTAAGCGTTTTACATGCACCACATTTCTGCGTATAAGAAAAACAGCACAACCAAAGGTTACTAAAAAGGCAAGTATCTCAAAAAAACCGATTAAGAAATTATAAAAGCTACCTAAAAAAGAAAAAACACGGTGTGTGTGAAACAAGCCATCAACCACCATTTCTAATACTTCAATATTGATAAGCACAAAGCCTACATATACAAACAAATGAAGAATAAAAGGAATGGGGCGAGTTGCCATTTTGCTTTGCCCAAAAGCTACACGTAGCATGGTGTTTAATCGCTTAGATGAGTCGCCCGAAATATCAACATCTCTTCCTAAAAAAATATTACGACGAACTTTTTTGGCGTTGTAAATAAAAAAAGCGGTACTTGCTATTGCCAGTATAATAAAGATGATTGATGAAATCATGCGCGTGTTTATTTTTTAGGTTTACTCTTGTCTTTTCCGCCAAACATTGAAACACTTACGTAACGTTTAGGATGTTCGCGTAAATCAATTAATAATAAATCTAAATCGTTGCTGGCACGGTTTAAATTATTATAAATAGAATCGTTTTTAACCAGCTTACCAATCGTACCCTTGCCGTTGTTTATGCCATCTAATAAAACATTAACCTGAGCTATGGCAAGATTTGCATGCTCTATAGTTGTTTTGATATTTGATTTTGCCAACGAATCGCTGATACTCGAAAAGTTATTTAGTACGTTGGTTATTTTATCATTGTTTTTTTCCAGGTTAGCTGCTAACGATTCTACCTTACTAAGAATCATAGATACTTTACTTTTTTGAGTAGTTACCAATGTATCTATCCCCGACGCAGCGTGCTGTAAAGAAAATAGAGTTGTTTTTATACTCTCAAAAGAGGCTACTAAACCTTGTCGTACATTTGCATTTAGTACTTCTTGCACTACCTGCATAACCGAATCGATAGAAGAAATCAAGCTTTCTGCTTTTTTCTGCAGAGGAGCTATACGCTTATCTACAGCTGTTTTTAAATCATCTTCATAATCAGCTAAAATAGTATCACCTGTATTTATATAAATGGTAGAATTAGAAAACTGTAAATCAATGGCTTTAGAGCCTAATAAATCTACCGAAACAAGTTTTGCTTTACTGTCTTTTGGGATTTTTATATCTTCCGATAAAATAAAAGTAACTAAAACTTTGTATTTGTTATCGCGTTTAATAAGGGTTGATTTGTGTACTTGTCCAACTTTTACGCCACTTACGTACACTGGGCTGGCATCTATTAAACCATCTGTTTTATCATAAATTGCGTAAATGTATCTGCTCTTTTTAAATATGTCGTTACCATTTAAAAAATTAAACCCCCATACCACTACAGCAATAGCGATTAAGGTAACAATTCCGGTTTTTACTTCTTTAGATAATTTCATTCAAACATCAATTCAAAAAAAACACAATAATCAATAGGCAAAAATAACATTTATATTGGCTCAAGCCATATTTGGGCATTTCATTCTTTTAAAAAATAAAATTATATTTACGGCTATTGTTTTTTAACCACCAAAACTAAAATGTATCTAAATGGATAGATTTACCGGACTGATTGGCGTTGCTGTTATTTTTGCTATCGCTTTTATATTATCAAATAATCGTAAAGCTATTAATTACCGCTTGGTTATAAGTGGCGTAGGTTTGCAAATAGCTATTGCCTTATTAGTGTTAAAAGTACCACCTGTTACTCGTTTTTTTGCCATGTTAGGTAAAGGCATGGGTAAAATAGAGCAGTTTGCTGCGCAAGGTGCCAGTTTTGTATATGGGGGTATAATGATTGACTCGCACGACGGAACCTCTAAAGGTTTTGGCGCACCGCACACATTTGTATTTGCTTTTAGTGTTACGGCTACAATTATATTAGTTTGTGTGCTGGTGGCTATTTTATATCACATAGGGTTTATGCAACGTGTGGTTTCATTAATTGCTAAAGTGATGAACTTTGTTATGCGCGTTAGCGGTGCCGAAGCATTAAGTAATGTAGCCAGTGCTTTTGTTGGTCAGGTTGAGGCACAGGTTATGATACGTCCTTACATTTCTACTATGACGAAGAGCGAGCTTTTATCATCCATGGCGGGTAGCATGGCTTGTATTGCAGGCGGTATTTTAATTGTATATGTAAATATGGGTGCACGTGCCGAATATTTGCTTACTGCCAGTTTAATGGCCGCCCCTGCGGCTTTGGTAATTTCTAAAATTATTTATCCTGAAACCGAAGAACCTGTAACCAAAGGCAAAGTAAGCTTAGAAGTTAAAAAAGAACACACTAATTTAATCGATGCCATATCGCACGGTGCGGCCGATGGAATGAAAATTTCTATAAACGTAGTGGCCATGTTAATTGGATTTATTGCCCTTATAGCTTTTATTAATTATGGGTTGGGCAAAATTTATGCGCCACTTTCGTTAGATTTTATTTTTGGAAAATTATTTTACCCGTTAGCCTGGTGCATGGGAGTACCCGAAGTTGATGTGCAACAAGTAGCCACCATTATGGGACAAAAACTAACCATTAACGAGTTTGTTGCTTTTGATACATTAACACATAAACTGACTGCCCCATTAACCGATAAAGGTTTGTTAATTGTAAGTTTTGCTATTTGTGGTTTTGCTAATTTTAGTTCGGTTGGCATGCAAATTGGCGGCATTGGTGCTTTAGCACCCGAACGCCGTGCAGATTTAGCTAAACTTGGTATACGTGCTTTAATTAGTGGTACGCTTGCTTCTTATCTTTCGGCTACCATTGCAGGGATGTTGATTTAGTTTTCACCTCTTTTCCCGCCCTTAAACCACTTAAAACAATAGTGGGTTATTAACTTATTATTTTTATAGATTTGCTTTCATTAAAATTTACACATGAAAAAAAGTATAGTGCTATCTGTTGCAACAAGTTTATTGTTTGTGGCATGTAATAATAAACCATCACAAGAAAAAGATACTGCCGTTGCAAAAGTCAGTGTTGATAGTTTTTTGGTTGATTATAATAAGCAGTTTCAAAAATATTTAATCGCATCTAACGAAGGGCAGTGGAAATTAAACACACACATTGTAGCTGGAGATACAGCTACCGAAAATGCAGCTGCTCGTGCCGATGAGGCTATGGCTAAATTTACCGGAGCAAAAATGCTTACCGAAACGGCAAAAACCTTTTTAGATAAAAAAGATACGTTACAGTTAAGTGATTTACAAGTTCGACAGTTAAAAGCCATCATCTTTAATGCAGGTGCAAACCCCGAAGCAGCAGGCGATATTGTAAAACAAAAAATTGCCGCGCAAAATAAACAAACCGGTTTATTGTATGGTTTTAAATTTACGTTGAATGGAAAAGAAATTACACCAAACGATATAGATGGTAAATTAGAAAAATCATCTAACGAAGCAGAAAGATTAGCCGTTTGGAAATCGAGCAAAGAAGTTGGTAAGGTTTTAAAAGATGGCTTGGTTAATTTACGTGAGCTTAGAAATAAATCGGTACAACCTTTGGGTTATGCAGATTTCTTTGCCTATCAGGCTTCTGAATATGGAATGAGCACAGATGAATTAATGACTACCACACGTGGTATGATTAAAGATATTTGGCCTTTATACCGTGAGTTGCACACATGGGCACGTTACGAGCTGGCAAAAAAATATAACAAACCCGTACCCGATTATATTCCGGCACATTGGTTGCCTAACCGTTGGGGACAAGAGTGGTCGCAGCTTGTTGAGGTTAAAGGTTTTGATTTAAACCCATATTTAAAACAACAAGGCGCTGAGTGGATTGTAAAAAAAGGCGAAGAGTTTTATAAAAGTATAGGTTTTGGTCCGTTGCCTGCAACTTTTTGGGAACGTTCAAGTCTTTATCCGGTTGCGGCTAATGCAGGTTATAAAAAGAACACGCACGCTTCTGCCTGGCATATAGATAATGATAAAGATGTTCGCTCATTAATGAGTGTAGTGCCAAATACAGAATGGTGGAGTACAGCCTTGCACGAACTGGGGCATATTTATTATTACCAATCATATAGCAACCCTGATGTGCCGATTGTATTACGTAGCGGTGCTAACCGCGCTTACCATGAAGCTTTTGGAACCATGATGGGCATGGCATCGTTGCAAAAACCTTTTTTACAAGGCCTTGGTATGATGGATAAAAATTTGCAAACCAACGATACACTTATGTTGTTGAAAGAAGCATTGGAATATGCGGTACACATACCGTGGGGTAGTGGTACTATGACCGAGTTTGAGTATAATTTATATGCTAAAAACTTGGTGCCAGACCAATACAATAAATTATGGTGGACTTTGGTAAAACGTTTCCAGGGTATAGAGCCTGCTGAGGTACGTGGTGAAGAATATTGTGATGCAGCAACCAAAACACACATTAATGATGATGCAGCACAGTATTATGATTATAGTATGAGCAATGTTTTATTGTTTCAATTCCATCAGCATATTGCGCAAAATATTTTAAAGCAAGATGCACATGCTACAAACTATTGGGGGAATAAAGATGTAGGTGCATTTTTACAACAGGTTATGAAACCAGGTGCCAGTGTTGATTGGAGAGAACATTTAAAGAAAAGTATAGGTCAGGATTTTTCGGCTAAACCTATGCTTGAATATTTTCAACCGCTAATGGCTTATCTTAAAAAAGTAAATGCCGGAAGAAAATATACTTTGCCAGAACAACCTGATTTTAATTACTAAGATTTTGCAAATTCGTTTCTATAAGGATATAAAAATTAAAGCATTTCTTTTTATGTTATGCTTTGCACATTTTATGTTTTCGCAAGTGGTGCCTGCGCCTAATATACAACCATTAGATGCTAAAAATGGCATTAATAAATTTAAGCTTTGTTCTTTTTTTGAAATTCATAAGGTAAACTTAAAAGAAATGCCTGCTAAAGATGAGGTACATGTAAAATGGTATACCTATACAGGAACAGATGTGCCAACCGTGTTCGATTACAAGGTAAAACAATTGGATTTAGGTTACTACAAAAATAAACTATACAAAATTTTAGTACAGTTTGATGGAACTGAAAAAGAAGAAGTAGATGGTATAAAAAGTAAATTAGAGTTATTATTTGGTACAGGCAAAGAAATTGAAAAAGATAACGACCCAACTCACAAATATGCTTGGGAAGCAACAAAAGTTTACTTGTATTTTGAACATAATGATAAAGAAATTAATCTTTTTATGTCATCAAAAATACTGGGCAAACAAATTATATTGGATGAACTGTAGGTTGTAGAAATTAAGAAGAAAATCCTGCAAAATAGGCGGGATTTTTTATTTGTATACATCCAAGCATAAAGCAAGTATCTTTACCAAATGAAAATAGATAAATATATTGGGCATTCGGGTTTCACTTCAAGGCGAAAAGCTTGTGACCTTATTGATGAGAAAAAGGTTTTTGTAAATGGAAAATTAGCCAATTTTAGTACCCGGGTAAAAGAAGGCGATGTTATTGTAATTGATGGAAAAACATTAGAACCTAAGGCATTTGTGCCAACTTATATTGTTTACAATAAACCTAAAGGCATAGCATGTACATCTGAAAAAATTGCCAATAATATTATTGATGCCATTGGGCATACGGAAACTATCTATCCGGTAGGTAGATTGGATAAAGATTCGGAAGGATTAATTTTACTTACTAACCATAGTGAAGTAATGGATAAAATTACCAACCCCGAATATGGGCATGAAAAAGAATATATTGTTACATTGAACTTACCGGTACGTAAACAATTTTTAAAAGAGATAGCGGAGGGCATTGAAATACACGGCGAAAAAACTAAACCTTGTGTAGTAAGTTTAGAGCCTAATGCCAAACGAATTTTTAGAATTACCTTGACACAAGGGCTTAACCGACAAATTCGGCGTATGTGTAACGCGTATGACTATCAGGTAATAAAATTACAACGCGTACGTGTAATGAATATAAAATTAGGGAAACTTAAAATAGGTGAGTGGCGTGATTTAACTGAAGATGAATTAATGGAATTATTTTTAGCCTTAAAATAATGAAACAAAACATTGTACATATTGCATTAGTGGTTGACGATTACGATAAGGCCATTGAGTTTTATACACAAAAATTACATTTTACCTTAATAGAAGATACTGTTTTAAGCGAAACAAAAAGATGGGTTTTAGTAGCTCCCAAAGGCTCAACAGGTTGTTGTTTATTATTGGCAAAGGCCGCTAATGAAGAACAACAAAGCAGAGTTGGTAATCAAACAGGCGGACGAGTTTTTTTGTTTTTAAATACAGATAATTTTAAAAGAGATTATCAAAATTTACAATATCATGGAATTAAAATTGTACGAGAACCTGTTGTAGAAAAATGGGGTACCGTAGCTGTTTTTGAAGATTTGTATGGTAACCTTTGGGATTTAATAGAGCCTTTTGCTAAATAAAACAAAAAAACCAAGTAACTTTTTGCTACTTGGGTTTTCCTAATTAAACGTTAAACTTTTAGTTAATAGTCATTTCAAACGGAAGGCGTGCTTGTACGCCTTTTGCTTTTATAACGCTTTGCGCATATTTTATATAATCGTAAAATATACCAAGGTTTTTTTGCAGCACTTTTGTTTCTTCTGCGTCTTTTTTACCGTTTAATAAATCTTTAATTGGGTCTTTTTGTTTTGGTAATGAAAGCAATTCATATTCGCCTTCTTTTAAGTTAGCCTTCTTAACTGTATAATTAATGGCATCGTTTATGCCACCTAATTCATCTACTAATTTTATACCAATAGCATCTGCACCACTCCACACGCGCCCTTGTCCAATACTATCTACATCAGCTTGCGACATGCCACGTCCTTCGGCAACGCGTTTAGTAAATGTGCTATAAACTTGTTCAACACTTTTTTGTATGTAAGCTGCCTCTTGTACAGATGCAGGACGGTACAAACTTCCTAAATCGCTATGCTTATTGGTGTTTACAGTATCTATATTAATGCCTAATTTTTCTGAAAACAATTTCTGCGCATTAGGCGATAAACCAAACACACCAATAGAACCTGTAATGGTATTTGGTTGAGCAAAAATTCTATCAGCCGCGCAAGAAATATAATAGCCACCCGATGCAGCTACATCACCCATAGAAACTACAACCGGTTTAACTTTTTTGGCCAAGGTAACTTCACGCCAAATAACATCGCTGGCAAGTGCGCTTCCACCCGGAGAGTTTACACGCAACACAATGGCTTTAATAGTGGTATCTAAACGTGCTTCGCGAATAGATTTAGCGGTTGATTCAGAACCAATCTTATCTGCATCACCTTCTCCGCTCATAATTTCGCCAACAGCATAAATAACGGCCAGCTTGCTTTTTTTGTCAGATTTTTTATCGTCTTCTTTATCTTCATCATCATCGCCTTTTTTGCTGATGTGAGAAAAATAATCGCCCAAACTAACAAAGTTTATTTTTTGTTTTTCTTTTAAACCAAGTTTTTGTTTTAAAGCATCGCTTACTTCATCTTTATATTTTAATTCGTCAACTAATTTTAATTGTTGGGCATCTGCCGGAAAATTAATTTTTAATTCGTCGGCAATCGATTGAAGTTCTGCAACTGAAACACCGCGTTGTTTAGAAATGCCTTCCAACATGTGCATCCAAATGCTATTTAAAAGTGTCTCTAATTGTAAACGGTTGGGTGCACTCATTTTATCTAATAAATAAGGCTCAACGGCGCTTTTAAATTTACCATGACGAAACACCTGCATTTCTACATTTATTTTTTCAAGTGCATTTTTGTAATACATAATTTGAGCACTTAAACCTTTAAACATAAAATCGCCTTCGGGGTGCAAATAAATTTTATCGGCAACACTTGCTAAATAGTAGTTTTTTTGTGAGTAGCCTTCGGCATATGCGTATATAAATTTTTTGCTTGCTTTAAATTGCAATAAACTGTTACGAACTTCTTCTAAAGTGGCAGAAGAAGCTATAATATCATCCGTCAAATCCAGGTAAATCCCTTTAATGGCGGTATCAGTTTCTGCCTTTTTAATAGATTTCATTAAATCATCTAAACCGGTACCACTTTTGTCTCCAATAACATCTCCTAAACCCAATTCAGCAAAAGGATTGCTTACACCACGCTCTTTAATGGCATCTTTAAATTTTAGCATTAAGATGGAGTTGGGTTTTACGCGAACCTCTTTTTCTTTTCCGAAATGGAATTGGGTTTTAAAACTTGATACAATGATGGTAGCGAAAATAACAGTACATAAAATGCCTGCTACAATAACACCTACTATGGCTCCAAAAAATGTTGAGAAAAAATTTTTCATCTGTTTATCTTTATTTTGTTGTTATATGCCTTAGCCCTGCTATCTTTGGTTTTAGTTTAAACAGCAAGGTTGCTTCATATTTGTTAAATTAATTTGACACAAAAATAAAGCAGTCTACTGGTTTTAAGGCATAATTGTTATGAACGAAGTATATTTATGTTTGGGCGGTAATTTGGGCAATTGTTTAGTGACTTTTGGGCAAATCTACTCCCTTATAGAGCAAACCGTGGGGAAGGTTACCGAGCAATCCTCGCTTTACCAATCACAGGCATGGGGCATGGAAAATGCACCTGATTTTTTAAATCAGGTTATTAAAATAGAGACAGAAATATCTGTAGAAGCATTATTAATTGCTTTGTTAGACATAGAAAAAAAATTGGGCAGAGAAAGGACAGAAACGACTGCGTACCAAAGCCGTTTGATAGATATAGATATTTTGTTTTTTAACAAAAAAATTGTAAAAACAGAAATATTGGAAATCCCTCACCCAAGATTACACCTTCGAAAATTTGTATTAGAACCTTTAAATGAAATTGCTCCTAATTTTATACATCCTATACTTAATAAAAGCATTTCAGAATTGTTAGAATTATGCTCTGATACGGGGCAAGTAAAAAAACTGACTCATGTTATATAATTCTATTTGCATAGAAGGAAATATTGGTGTTGGTAAAACAACCTTGGTAAAAAAGTTAGCCAAACATTATAAAGCCAATTCTTTTTTTGAAGAGTTTAATGAAAATCCTTGGTTGCCTTTGTTTTACAAAAATCCAAAAGATACTGCCTTAGCTTTAGAGCTCTCTTTTTTAACGGATAGATGCAAACAGCTTTTACAAATGGAGAAGAAACATTCTTCCAAACTAATTGTAAGCGATTATTGTTTAGATAAATGTTTGTTATTTGCTGAAGCTAATTTATCTAAAACCGATTTTGAAACGTATAAAAAGCTATACAATAGAATATCGGCAACAATAAAAAAAACCGATTTAGTAATTGTGCTTCACACTTCGGTTGATTCACTTATAACTAATATTAAAAAACGAGGAAGAGTTTATGAGCAAAACATTCAACCTGCTTATCTTAAAAAACTAAATAGGAGTTATGCCGGCCACTTTTTAAGAAAGAACGAATATGTTGTATTAAATGTTTTTGTAGAAACAATAAACGATAAAGTTTATAAAAGTATATTTAATGAAATTGTATCTTTCATTCAAATAAAACCAACGTTAAAAATAAATTCCATTAAGTTATAAGTGCGATAAATATATGTCAGAAACAAAGCGTACACTTTCATTATTAGATACCACTTTAATTGTTTCAGGCTCTATGATAGGTTCCGGAATTTTTATTGTGTCGTCTGATATGGCCCGTTCGGTAGGTGGTAGCGGATGGTTATTGTTGTGTTGGTTGCTAACAGGGGTACTTACTTTATTTGCCGCATTAAGTTATGGCGAGCTTGCCGGTATGATGCCAAAAGCAGGCGGACAGTATGTGTACATTAAAAAAGCTTTCGGGAGTTTAACTGCTTTTTTATATGGGTGGACAGTTTTTTTAGTCATTCAAACAGGCGTAATTGCTGCGGTGGCAGTGGCTTTTGCAAAATATGTAGGCGTTTTTATTCCTTTTTTTAATGAGGATAATGTGTTGTTACAAATAAGTAATTTTAAATTAACCTATGCGCAATTATTGGCTATTGTGTCTATAGCTTTTCTTACATTTATTAATGCACGTGGTGTAAAAAACGGAAAAATTATACAACGTGTTTTTACGTTGGCAAAACTTATTGCCTTATTCGGGTTAATTATTATTGGTTTATATGCCGGCTTTACCAAAAATATTTTTTCTGAAAACTTTGCGGATGCTTGGAAAGCATCATCAATCAATGGCTCGGTAACTACATTGTTAAGCGGTTCAGCTATTTGGGTTGCCGTTGGTGTTGCCATGATAGGTTCTTTATTTAGCAGTGATGCATGGAATAATGTAACTTTTATAGCAGCAGAAATTAAAGAACCACAAAAAAATATTCCGAGAGGATTAATGTTAGGCACTTTTATAGTAACTGTAATTTACATTTTAGCTAACGTGGCTTATTTGTGTTTACTATCTATGCACGATATTCAAAATGCACCGCACGATAGAGTAGGAGCTGCAGCTATGGCAACTGTTATGGGCGGTAATGTGGCGGTTTATGCAATGGCAGGATTAATTGTGATTTCTACTTTTGGTTGTAACAACGGTTTAATTATGGCGGGTGCCAGGTTATTTCAAGCCATGTCGGTAGATAAATTATTTTTTAAAAAAGCAGAAAATAATAACACGTTTGGTGTACCGGGTTACGCGCTTTTAATACAAGGCATTTGGGCCTGTGTATTATGTTTAAGTGGTTCTTACGGAGATTTATTAGAGTACGCAACATTTGCCTCTTTGCTTTTTTATATGGTAACCATAAGTGCCATTTTTGTGTTGAGAAAAACAGAACCCGATACCCCTCGCCCATATAAAGCTTTGGGCTATCCGGTAGTTCCACTGATATATATATTGCTAACGCTATTAATTTGTATTGATTTAGTTTACAACAAGCCCGATAACACGGTTAAGGGGTTAATTATAGTTGCCTTGGGCATACCGGTTTACTATTTTATACAACAAAAAACAAAACAACAAAGTGTTTAACCGCATTTCAAAATACTTTACACTTAATCGTCGTGAACGTAACGGAATGATTGCCATTGTTACGCTACTTATTATTTTATTGGTTGTTAAATATTTTATTATTTATAACTACAATCCAACTACTACAAGTGTTAATGTAATTGCTTTAGATAGTTTAGCCACTGAACTTACTCCTGAACAGAAAAAAGCTAAAAAAGGAGATGATGCAGATACTTCAATAACCAAAGAAATTAAATTACATAATTTCGACCCTAATATAATAAGCTATAAAGAAGCCGTACAACTTGGTTTTCCTAAAAAGGTGGCACATATATTAATTAACTATCGTAACAAAGGAGCTGAATTTCATAAAGCTGAAGATTTAAAAAAAGTATATGGCATGACAGATGAGTTATATGAAAAATTGGCGCCTTATGTTTCTATCAAAAAATAGATTTGTGTTAATGTCTACACCTTAACAAGAAAAAATCTTTTGTAAATTGCACAGCTATGTATAAGTTATTTGTAAAACCAATTCTGTTTTTATTTAATCCTGAAAAAGCGCATCATATAACTTTTGCTTCACTTCGTTTTTTTTTAAGCATTCCTTTTGCAAAAAAAATAACAAGTACACTCTTTGTAGTTAAATCAAATAAACTTGCCAAAACAATAGTTGGCTTAAATTTCCCTAACCCTGTAGGACTTGCAGCCGGTTTAGATAAGAATGCACTTGTTGTTGATGAGTTAGCTTGCCTTGGTTTTGGTTCTATTGAAATTGGTACAGTTACCCCAAAGGCTCAGCCTGGCAATGATAAACCACGTTTATTTCGTTTACCAAAAGATGAAGCCTTGATAAACCGTATGGGTTTTAATAATGATGGTGTAAATGAGGCAGCTATTCGTTTAGCGAAAAGAAAAAAAAAGAATATTATTATTGGAGGCAACATTGGTAAAAATAAAATTACCCCTAATGAAAATGCCACTCAAGATTATATAATTAGCTTTCATGCCTTATATGATGTGGTTGATTATTTTGTGGTAAATGTAAGTTCGCCTAACACACCTAATTTACGTGAGTTACAAGAGAAAGAACCGCTTACTAATTTATTAAGTAGTCTTCAAAAAGAAAATGCAAGTAAAAAAAATCAAAAACCTATTTTCTTAAAAATTGCGCCCGATTTAACCGATACACAATTACAAGATATTGTGGATATAGTTATCGAAACAAAAATTGCAGGCGTAATTGCTACTAACACAACTATATCGCGAGATAATTTGGTTACACCGCAACCAGAAATACAAAATATAGGTGCAGGTGGTTTAAGTGGCAAACCACTTACAGCAAGAAGTACCGAAGTAATAAAATTTTTGCGCAGTAAACTAAGTAAGCAAATTGCTATTATTGGTGTAGGTGGCATACATAGCGCACAAGATGCTATAGATAAATTAAATGCAGGTGCCGATTTAATTCAACTATATACGGGCTTTATTTACGAAGGCCCCGCGCTTGTAAAAGCAATTAATAAGCGTATTCTTTCAGAAACTAAGTAGTAAAAAAAACTACTTAAGGTTTTTCTTAATAAACGCTAACGAATTTTTCATAGCATCATCTGCAAACTCCTTACTGTATTTAGGATTACTTGGGTTTGCAAAAGCATGGTCGGCATCGTATTTTTTTACTTCTAAAGGTTTGTTTAGTGTTTTCATATTTGCTTCAAACTTAGTAACCACCTCTTTATTTATCCATTGGTCTTTTTCTGCCCAAACAAATAATACAGATGCATTTAGTGTTTTAAGTTTTTCTATTTTTTCTTCGGGCATGCCATAATACATTATGCAAGCTTTACCTTGTTTACCTGCTAATAAACTTGCTTGCATCGACCATCCGCCACCAAAACACCAGCCAATAGTTGCTATGTTTGCTTTGGCACCTGCATAATTTATAGCACCTTTAATAATTGCTTCTCCTCTTTCTTGGGTTAGGCTCTTCATATATTTGCCTGCCGAATCGCGAGTAGTAGCTATTTTTTTATCATACATATCAAGTGCTATAATATTTACGTTGCCAAGTTCTTTATATATTTTTTCCGATTCTTGTTTTACATAATCATTTAAGCCCCACCACTCATGTATCACCAATACATAATTATTGGTTGGTGTAGTGGCTTTTATTTCGTAACCATAACCTTCTTTTCCATCAGGAGTTTTAAAAGAAATTTCGTTACCCATTGGGTTTGCTAATACAAAGGGTGTAGGTTCTAAATGCGATGCCACAAATTTTTTATCGTGACTTAGCATGGCAAAAGTATTAGTTGATGATGGTTTTGCACAGCAAGATAATTGTGCAAAACTGTTAGCTGCAAATGCAAGTGTTAACCCTATAGTTGTAAAAATGTTTTTCATGGTTGTTTGTTTTTAAGGCTAAATTAATAGTTAGTAAAAAACAAGCTTATTAAGATTTGTTAATGTAAGATTAAATTTATCTTGCCATTATAGAGCCCGCACATACATCGCCTTCTTCCATAGGTTTTAACCATTGTTGTAATGTTTTGGTACGGGTTTCGGTTAAATCTTGCATATAGCTATACCAGCAAACAGGTTGCATGCTATAATACTCGCTTTCTTTTAAGGGGTACTTCATTTTCATTTCGGCATCTCTAAATTCAATCCAAATTCGTTGCGAAGCTTTTAAATTTTTAAGAAATAGTGTATCTGTATTATAGTCTTTCAAAATTTGCTGATATACTTGATTAAGCTCTTTATCTGCTTTTAAAAATTCTTTTTTAGTAGAATCATTCATTTGTATTTGAGTTTGTGAAAAACCAAAGCTTGCTATAAATAGTAAAATGATAGTTGTTATTGTTTTTAGCATAGTAGTTTTTTTATGATGATGAGAAAGATTTTCTGTTTAATAAAAAAGCCACCCGTTTAAGAGTGGCTTTATTTTATATCTTATTTGGTTGCTTATGATCCGCAAGCTTCGCAAGCATCCGGATTATCTAACGAGCAGCTAATTTGTGCCTGTAATTCTTCTTCAGATAAAATGTGTGCTTGTCCGCGTTCTACTAACAATTGGTCTTCGTTACCAAGTACAGTTACTTTTTCTAACAAAGCACTTTGATCAACTGTAAACTTAATAGCATCTGCAGCAGCTTTAGTACGTAAGTAGTACATGCCGGTTTTCAATCCTTTTTTCCAAGCATAAAAATGTGCCGAAGAAAGTTTTGCAAAGTTAGCATCTTGTATAAACAAGTTTAGTGATTGCGATTGATCAATATATGCACCACGGTCAGCAGCCATATCAATAATAGTACGTTGTTTAATTTCCCAAACAGTTTTGTAAATATTTTTTATGTTTTCTGGTATTTCGGCAATATTTTGTACAGAACCGTTAGCAGCAATAATTTTGTTTTTTAGGTTCTCATTCCATATACCAAGTTTTACTAAGTCTTTTAGTAAATGTTTGTTTACAACAACAAACTCTCCGCTTAACACACGACGAGAATAAATGTTTGATGTATATGGTTCAAAACATTCATTGTTACCTAATATTTGAGATGTAGAAGCAGTTGGCATTGGCGCCATTAATAATGAGTTACGTACGCCGTATTTTTTAATTTCTTCGCGTAAAACATCCCATTCCCAACGTGGACTTGGAGTTACATTCCACATGTCTTGTTGAAAAATGCCTTTGCTTATTGGTGAACCAGGATATGTTTCGTAATGCCCGTCAACTTTTGCTAAATCTTTACTTGCCGTTAAAGCCGCGTAATAAATAGTTTCAAAAATTTCAGCATTTAGTTTACGAGCTTCTTCGCTTTCAAAAGGGTAACGCATTAAAATAAACGCATCAGCTAAACCTTGTACACCTAAACCAACCGGACGGTGACGCATGTTACTGTTACGTGCTTCTGGTACCGGGTAATAGTTTCTATCAATTACTTTGTTTAAGTTTTTAGTAGCTACATAAGTTACTTCAAATAAACGTTGGTGGTCAAATTCTCCTTTTTCTAAATCTACAAAGCGAGGTAATGCAATAGATGCTAAGTTACATACGGCTACTTCATCAGCAGCTGTGTACTCAATAATTTCAGTACATAAGTTAGATGACTTAATGGTACCTAAATTTTGTTGATTAGATTTTGAGTTAGCGGCATCTTTAAACAACATGTATGGGTTACCTGTTTCAATTTGAGACTCGATGATAGCACCCCATAACTCACGTGCCGGTATTTGTGTGCGGAAACGTCCTTCACTTTCGTATTTAGTATATAACTTTTCAAACGCTTCGCCGTGGCAATCACTTAAACCTGGGCATTCGTTAGGACACATTAAACTCCAAACACCTTCTTCTTCCACACGTTTCATAAACAAATCCGGTATCCAAAGTGCAGTAAACAAATCACGTGCGCGCATTTCTTCTTTACCGTGGTTTTTACGGATATCTAAGAAATGGTAAATGTCTGCATGCCATGGCTCTAAATAAACAGCAATAGAACCTTTACGCTTTCCACCACCTTGGTCAACGTAACGAGCTGTTTCGTTAAACACTTTTAGCATTGGTATAATGCCATTTGATGTGCCGTTAGTTCCTTTAATGTAAGAACCTGTTGCGCGTACATTGTGGATGTTTATACCAATACCACCCGCGCTTTGCGAAATTTTAGCACATTGTTTTAAGGTGTTGTAAATTCCATCAATGCTGTCGTCTTGCATTTGTAAAAGGAAGCAAGAACTCATTTGTGGTTTTGGCGTACCTGCATTAAATAAAGTTGGTGTTGCATGTGTAAACCAACGCTCGCTCATTAGGTTGTATGTTTCAATAGCGGCTGCAATATCTTCTTTATGTATGCCAACTGCCACGCGCATAATCATATGTTGTGGGCGCTCAGCCACCTTACCATTCATTTTTAACAGGTACGAGCGCTCTAATGTTTTAAAACCAAAATAATCGTAACCAAAATCTCTATCGTATATGATAGAAGAATCTAATTGTTGTGCATTTGCCTGTATAATTTCATATACATCATCTGCAATTAACGATGCACGTTGCCCTGTTTTAGGGTCGATATATAAAAATAAATCGTGCATGGTTTTTGAAAACGATTTGGTCGTATTTTTATGCAAGTTAGAAACCGCTATACGCGATGCTAAAATTGCATAATCAGGATGGTTAGTAGTTAACGAAGCGGCTGTTTCAGCAGCTAAGTTATCTAACTCCGTTGTTGTAACTCCGTCAAATAATCCTTCAATAACTTTCATAGCTACTTTAATAGATTCAACATGAGTTGGTTCTAAGCCGTAGCAAAGTTTTTGTACGCGTGCGGTGATTTTGTCAAACTTAACTGACTCGCGGGTGCCGTCTCTTTTTATTACAAACATACCTGGTTAATTTTTTTGGTTTACTTAGTTAAAAATGGTTAATGCAAATTACTTCTACAATGTGCGTTTTGGTGTTAAATCTTTATTTTCTATTAACAATGTTTTCTTAATTACTTTACTTTGACAAATTTTGGGGCTAAACGCCCCGACGAGGCTGCTATCCTCGTTTACTTTAGTTCTTTTTAAGATTAAGGATTAAAAGTCTTCGTCTAATTTAAAGACGTTATTCGATTCGTTATTCTTATTCATAACGCCCGCCTTTTGATATTCGGCTACGCGTTTTTCAAAGAAATTGGTTTTACCCTGTAATGATTGCATCTCCATAAAAGGGAATGGATTGGTTGCATTGTAAAACTTAGGACAGTTAAGGGCTACCAACAACCTATCGGCGCAAAACTCAATGTATTGGCACATCATATCGGCATTCATGCCTATAAGACGTACAGGAAGAGCATCTGATACAAATTCTTTTTCAATAGCTACTGCATTGGTTATCACTTCGGTAACACGTTCTACAGGTAGTTTGTTTACTAATTGGTTGTATAATAAACACGCAAAATCACAATGTAAGCCCTCATCACGAGAAATTAACTCGTTACTAAAGCTTAAACCCGGCATTAAGCCACGTTTTTTCAACCAAAAAATAGAGCAAAATGACCCTGAAAAGAAAATCCCTTCTACGGCAGCAAAAGCAATTAAACGCTCAGCAAAATTTCCTTTCGATATCCAGCGTAAAGCCCACTCGGCTTTTTTAGTTACACAAGGCAGGGTGTCAATGGCGTGTAGTAAGCTGTCTTTTTCTACAGCATCTTTAATATACGTATCAATTAATAGAGAATAAGTTTCTGAGTGAATGTTTTCCATCATTATTTGGAAACCATAAAAGCAACGAGCTTCAGGATACTGAACTTCGTTTAAAAAGTTAATGGCTAAGTTTTCATTTACGATACCATCACTTGCAGCAAAAAAAGCAAGTACGTGTTTAATGAAATGTTTTTCATCGGCATTTAATTTTGTTTCCCAATCTGTTAAATCAGATGCAAGGTCAATTTCTTCAGCCGTCCAAAAACTGGCTTCAGCTTGCTTGTACATTTGCCAGATGTCGTTATGTTTAATTGGAAATAGAACGAAGCGATCTTTGTTCTCGGTTAATAAGGGTTCGTTTGCCATAAATTTATCTACTCTATATATTTTATCAGACAAAAAATGAATGGCTTTACCATTCATTGCTTAAGTCTCGTTATTTTATCTTTCTTAAAGAACTTTTTAGTTAATCAACACTTATTTTCTTTGCTTTCTGTTTTACAAAACAAGTTTAAAAAACTGCGTTCCACAAATAATTCAATTAACATTTTGAGCGCACTTTTAAACATTTTTATTTTTTTAAAAATTGTTGATAAACTCGTGAAACCCCTTATTATCAATACTTATAGGGTGATATGAAAAAAAATAAAAAATAAATGCGAAATGTATTTGCGTGTTAAAATTAAAATGTTTATACACAGTTAAGTGATGTCAATGTTTACTAATAATAATGGTTTTTTAGATAGAAATTTGACTAAGCAGATTGCATTATTTCATCTGCAATAACCTTATTGGCCAAATTTTGAAAAGAGAAAGTAAGAGAGTTTTTTTCTATTAATTGCAACATATATAAATATTGCGATAAAAACCGTTTAGCGGCCTTAGGTTTGTTTTGTTGGTGTGCGGTTATCCCCAACTCAAAAAGTATATCGGCTAAGGCCTGTTGTTTTTGTGGAGTAAACTCATTTACATCTGTATCATGCTCTACCGTTTCTAAATCAAAGTCTTCGCCAAATAAACTTCTTAATCCTGTTTTAGCAGCTAATTCAATTTCCGAGAAAGTTTTATTTTCCTTTTTTAAATTTAAAATATAAGCAATAATTAAACTTAGTTTTTCAAACTCACGTTCTAAATAATCTTTACGGTACATAACGTAAAGTTACATTAACTTCATTGCTTATCAAAGTAGCTGAGGAGATTATTTTATTTTATATGCACCACTTGCCTCTACCATTATTTGTGGAAGCTGTTTTTTAACCTCAAAATAATTATATCCTGTGGCAAGGTTACTCCAAAAATCAATTAAGGGTTTGTTATATTGTTTTTTTACCTCCTCTAATTTTTTAGCATCTAACTTAAATGGAAAGTTGTGTACAATAACATCATGTCCGGCTCCTTTGCTAAACAAACAAATTAAATAAAGCTCTTTTATTTTATCATCTGTAATAGGAATACAGCCAATGGTTACACAATTGCCATGTATCATAATTTCGCCGCCAAAAGGTTTATGCCCTAAAATTTTATCACTTTGGTTAGGATAATCAACCTGCATTGCTAAGTAGTAATCACTATATGCATTAAAAAAATTTACTTTATAAAAACCTTCAGGTACTTGTAAATCTCCTTCGGTACGTTTCGGACCTAATATGCCCGAACTTCTGCAAATAGGATAACTTGTATAGTAAATATACTTGTTGGCATTTTTTGCTTTAAGCCAAAGCTCAACTGTTTTTTCTTCCTTAAAAACACGTATTAAAACGTTGAAATCGTTCGCATCAATGCCTTTTTCTTTTAAGGTTTTAGAAATAGCACTCCATTTTTCTTTATGGGCTTGCGCTACGTGCGGATATTTTAATTGCTGTTTTAAAAACGAGGGCTGAGCTACCGCATAAAACGACAGTAGTAAAAAGCAAACAAAACTTTTAACCATGATAAACTAAGGCTTAACTTCAATTTTAAACAACTTATCCTTATCTACTTTTTTTACTTCAACATTATGGTATAGCTGTTTGCTAATGGCGCCATAAGGGGCGGTAATTATTTCATCTTTAATGGTTAGGCCTTCTAAAATTTGTATGTACTCGTTATCCTGTATGCCTGTTTTTACAAAAATTATTTTTGCTTTACCATCTCGTAATACAAAAATGCAAGCTCTTGGTTTTTTATTTTTCTCTTCGGTTTTCTTTTCTTTTTTATCTGAGCCTGCTTTTTCATCGTCAGATGATTTATTTTCAACAGCTACACCTATCGGTTTTTGTAAAGAATCGGTTCTGGTAGTTACTGCCTGTATAGGAATAGATAATGCGTTTTTTACTTTACGGGTTAGTATTTCAACCGAGGCACTCATACCTGGTCTAAACACAACCGGATTTGTTTCTGTTATTAAATCCTGATACGATTCGCGTAGCACCCTAATTTTTACCGTGTAGTTAGTTACCTGGTCGGCATTTATACCGCTTGTATTTGCTGAGTTTGCTACTTCGGTTACTAAGCCCCTAAATTTTTTATCCTGATAAGCATCTACTTCAATTAGGGCAGTATCACTTTTGTGTACACGTATAATGTCGTTTTCGTTTACATCAACATTTACTTCCATTTCGTTCAAGTCAGCAAGGCGCATAATTTCGGTACCCTCCATAGTTGCGGTACCAACCACGCGTTCCCCTAATTTTTTATTTAGTTTAGATACTGTTGCATCAACCGGTGCATAAATAAATGTTTTTGCCAAATTGGTGCTGGCTTCTTTTAATGATGCTTGCACGCCATTTATATTATACTCAGCACTTTTTACACTTTCCTCTAAGGCTTTAATTTGCGCTTTTCCACTTTCGTATTGGGCTTTAGATGCATCAAAATCTTGCTGAGAAATTACTCCTTGGTCAAATAACTTTTTGTTACGATTATAATTTGTTTCGGTGTTAATAAGGTTTGCCTTCGCTTGTTCTAAAAGTGCCATGCTGTTTTGCATGCCCGATTTGGTGCTGTTTACCGTAGCCGATGCACGCTCTAAAGCCGATTCATAAATATCGGGTTTAATGCGACAAAGTAGCGTTCCTTTTTTTACACGGTCGCCTTCTTTCACATACAATTCAACAATCTCTCCCGATACGTCTGAACTTATTTTTACTTCTGTTTCGGGCTGTATTTTTCCGTTGGCACTAACAATTTCTGTAATGTTTCTAAGTGCAGGAAATTCTGTACTTACAGATATTCCATCGTTACCCGAAAAGGCTTTAAGCCAAACAATTACTCCAATAACTAATACACCCGCTAAAATAATCCAGATAAATCTTTTCATGCTTAAAACGCTAAAGGTTTACCTTGGTAATAATCTAAAACTTTAAGTTTAAATACAAAGTCATACTTAGCATTAAGCATATCAGTTTGTGTTCTTAAGGTACGGTTTTTACTATTGTTATAATCAAAGGAGTTAATGGCTCCTGCATTAAATTTTTGCTCGGCATAATTAAACGATTGTACCGATACTTCGTAAGCTACTTTAGCTGATGCGTATTTATTTAAAGCACCTTGCGCATCCACATAAGCTTGTACAATGGTTTTATATAATTGTTGTTTAGCAATATCGTAGCCATACTGATTACTTAGCATTTGTAGTTTTGCTGTTTGAATGTTTGCATAGGTTGACAAGCCATTAAAAAGGGGGATACTTAGTGTAAATGCTAAACTTTTATTTAAGTTATTACCCATTTGGGTGGTCCAGGGTGTTTTTTTTGTAACTGTATTTATTACCGGCGATACAACTTCTTCTCCGCTGGATGTATAATAACCCGTTGGTTGAACGCCACCGGTATAGTTGGCGCTAACGAGGGTTTCATCAAGTCCTGAGTAACCGCTACCTATAGTTCCTGCAAAGGATAAGGATGGGCTAATGCGCCCTTTAGCATAAGAAAGATTTTTTTGAGAACTCATTAAAGTATATTCCGAGCTTTTTATTTTATGCTGTGTTTTTAAAGCTGTTTGGTAAATATCAGCGGGTTGGTAGGCGGCTAAATCTGCAGCAGATAATTCAAAATCGGGTTTTTCAATCGAAAAACTGTTTAAAGAATCTAAGTATAAAAGTTGTTTTAATGAAAGTAACGAAAGATTGAAATTATTTTGCGCAGTTACGTAACTATATTGGTCGGTAGCTAATTGAGCTTTAATATCGTAAACCGAACTCATAGCAGCGGCGCCTGCATCAGCTAATTTTTGCGTACGGTCTAATTGCTGCTGGCTAATTTTTACTTGCTGGTCGGCTACTTTTAATAATTCGGTATTATAAACCACCTGTAAAAAAGAAGAAGCCACGTTGAGTGCTAAATCATTTTTTTGTTGCTCGTAATTTTCTCGGCTCGATAAGTAAGCGTATTGGTTTTTCTTTACGTTGTTGTATTGTTGCAACCCGCTCCACAAAGTTACTTGTGCCTGTGCATAAAAGTTTTCCGATAAAACGGTTGCATTAGCAAACTTGTTGGTATACCTATCAATGGTTTGCCCCATGTTATAAGTATGGTTACCACCTGCGTTTACCGATGGTAATATAGTAGCCTTACTTTGGTCGTAACTTACTTTATTAATATCTGTATTAAGCGCATTTTGCTTTAGCGTAGGGTTGTTTTTTAAAGCATAATCAATGCACTGTTGTAAATTCCAACTTTGAGGGAAGACACCTAAACTAATACAGGATAGGATAAACGTAATTACTGTTTTTTTCATATGGTATAAATTAGCGTAAAAGTAAAAACAAGTAAGATATATTTACATAGTTTAGTAAATGCGGAAATTTTTAAGGCTAAGTGGTTTTATGGGTAGTTGTGCTACAATAAACCCATTAAAGCCAGATAACAAAAAACAAAAGGGGTAGCAAAAAAGAGGCTATCAAACCTATCTAACACCCCACCATGCCCTGGCATAATGCTGCCACTATCTTTAACACCTGCCATTCGTTTAAGCATAGATTCTACTAAATCGCCTAAAGTGCCAAAAACAGCCACTATAATAGAAATAACTACCCAATGTTTTTGGGCTAATTGCGGAAACATACCAGCTACAACAAACGATAAACCAATACAAAAGGCAATGCCACCAAGGGTACCTTCCCAAGTTTTATTTGGTGATATTTTTTCGTAGAGTTTATGCTTGCCAAAAAAACTTCCTACAAAATAAGCTCCTGTATCATTCAGCCAAATAAAGAAAATCATGCCTACTATTCTTTCAGGTTGAAATTCATTTCTAACTTCTGCATAATTAAAATGTAAAACCATCGAAATAAGCATGCAACAAGGTACAGTAACATAAAGTAATGATAAAAGCAGGTAGGCCACATTTTGTAAAGAGGATGTTTCTCTAAATAATTCTACAATAAATAAACAGAAGCATACAACAACAAATAAATGGGGTAAAAATCTAAGATAGTTTGGCATCTGTATAAAAGGATACCATATTGCAATTACAATGGCTAATAAATTTAAGGAGTAGCCAACTATTTTGGTAGGATGTGCATGTAAGTTTTCGCTTAACTTAAAAAACTCATATAAACCAATAAAGCTGACTACAGTAAAAAAAAGAATAAATGATAAATAATTGTACCAAACACAACCCAACAACAACGCCACAAATACTAATGCAGTTGTGGCGCGTGTATAAAAAGTTTTAACGTTAAATGCCATTAAGCTTCGGTTGGTGCGCTATTTATGGCAGCGGCCACTTCTTCTTTATCAAAAGGGCGTTTTCCAAAAATAAGTTCTAAATCATCGCGGAAAATAACTTCTTTCTCCAATAATTTTTCGGCCAATAAAGTTAGTTTAGCCTTATGTTCCGTTAAAAGCTCTTTGGTTTTAACGTAGGCTTTATCAATTAATTTTTTTATCTCTTCATCAATTGTTTGTGCCGTATGCTCGCTATAAGGCTTACCAAACTGGTATTCTTGTTGTCCGCTGCTATCGTAATAACTTACATTTCCTATTTTATCGTTTAAGCCGTAATACACAACCGATGCAAACGCTTGTTTGGTAATTTTTTCTAAATCGCTTAAAGCGCCTGTACTAACTCTGCCAAACATAATTTCTTCCGCAGCACGTCCACCAAGGGCAGCGCACATTTCATCGAAAATCTGATCCATTGTATTTAGTTGTCTTTCTTCGGGTAAGTACCAAGCCGCACCTAACGAACGACCACGAGGTACAATGGTTACTTTTACCAAAGGAGATGCGTGTTCAAGCATCCAGCTAACCGTAGCATGCCCTGCTTCGTGAAACGCAATAACGCGTTTTTCTTGTGGAGTAATAATTTTGTTTTTCTTTTCTAAACCTGCAATAATACGGTCTACAGCATCTAAAAAATCTTGTTTCTCAACAAATTGTTTATCGTTACGTGCAGCAATTAAAGCGGCTTCGTTACAAATGTTAGCGATATCGGCACCACTAAAACCGGGTGTTTGTTTTGCTAAAAAATCAATGTCTAAATCTTTATCTAATTTAATTGGTTTCAAATGCACTTGAAAAATCTCTCTGCGTTCATTTAAATCAGGTAAATCAACATGTATTTGCCTGTCGAAGCGACCGGCACGCATCAATGCTTTATCTAAAATATCGGCGCGGTTAGTTGCTGCTAAAATAATTACACCGCTGTTAGAACCAAAACCATCCATTTCGGTTAAAAGCTGGTTAAGTGTATTTTCACGTTCATCGTTTCCACCAAACGAAGCATTTTTCCCGCGTGCTCTACCAATAGCATCAATTTCATCTATAAAAATAATGCAAGGTGATTTTTCTTTTGCCTGACGGAATAAATCTCTAACACGCGATGCGCCAACACCTACAAACATTTCCACAAAATCAGACCCCGATAAAGAGAAGAACGGAACTTTAGCTTCGCCTGCAACAGCTTTTGCTAATAAGGTTTTACCGGTACCCGGAGGGCCTACCAATAAAGCCCCTTTAGGAATTTTAGCACCTAAGTCGGTATATTTTTTTGGTGTTTTTAAAAAGTCAACAATCTCTTTAATTTCAACTTTTGCACCTTCTAATCCGGCAACATCACTAAATGTAATGTTTACGTTAATGTCTTTATCAAATAAAACGGCTTTACTTTTTCCTATGTTAAAAATTTGTCCGCCACCTGCACCACCATTCATACGACGCATAATAAACATCCATACAACAATCATTAATACAATTGGCCATATCCACCCAAAATATTCCGACCAATTAGTACGTGTTTCGTTAGTTGGAGTAATCATTTTGTCTTTTGGTATGCCGGCTTCTTGTTGAACTTTTTCTATCCTATCCCAAAATTTTTCTACAGGAGGAATGCTGGTAACTACAAATTGAGGACCTTGTATTGCTTTTGGATTTGCAATAATAGGTTTATTGCCTACAGTATATCTAAAAAGAGATAAACTATCCGGGTTTACACGTATTTCGGCAGTTTTTTCATTTACTATGGTAATGGAAACTACATCACCTTTTGCTAGCATATTTTGCTCGAAAGAAGTTTCGTTTACCTGTTTCATTCCTCCACCAAAACCAACTCCCTCGTTTCCTAACAACGTAAAAGCAATAAGTATAATAATGATTATGGCATATATCCAATAAAAATTGAAACCGCCACCGCCGCCTTTGTTGGATGGCATGCCGCCTTTGCGTAAACGCTCGCGCATTTTTTCAAATTGGTCTTTTAACTCTTCATTGTTTTTTTGAGAAGAAGGTTGAGGAGGCTTATTGGCAGACGAGCTGTTTTCGGCAGGTTTTGGTTCTTCTTGAATATTTTCGCTCATAATTTTTATATGAAATTTTTTATTTAAGTCTTGTTATTTCTGCATCAGCCCACAAATCTTCTAAACGATAAAAATCGCGTGTTTGTTGCTGAAATACGTGTACCATAATATCTACATAATCTAATAAAATCCATTCAGAATTTTCCCAACCTTCGGTATGAAAAGGGCGCTCATTTAATTGTTTCTTTACAGTCTCTTCTACCGAAGATGCAATTGAATCAACATGGGTAGACGATTCTGCATCGGCAATTACAAAAAAATCAAACGATCTGTTTTTAATATTGCTAAGGTCTAAAACAGTTATGTTTTTTGCTTTGCGTTCCTCTAAACCATCTATAATACTATCTAATAAAGGGTTTTTAATTTTTAATTTCGGCTCTTCTTTTTTAGCAATTGCCTTTTTAACAGCTACTTTTTTTACAACTGCTTTTTTAGCTGCCGCCTTTTTGGCAACAACTTTCTTAACTGCCACTTTTTTAGCTGCAGTTTTTTTAGTAGTTACTTTTTTTACCGAAACTTTTTTAGCAACCTTTTTTACTGTTGCTTTTTTAACCGCCTTTTTAGTCGCAGTTTTTTTTGTAGTTTTTGCCATATAATTTTTTACCGAAACTTTATTTTTCACGCCAAAGCGTATCATGCAAAGATAACATTATTTTTGCCGTTAAATGGATACGCTTTTTATTGGTCAACATATACTTGAGTTAGATGAAACAGAGTCTACCAATACTTATGCCACTAATTTAATTAAGGAAATACAGGTTGCCGAGGGAGCAGTAGTTTTTACACATAACCAAACAAAGGGCAGAGGGCAAGTTGGCAACACCTGGCAGGCTGAAAGCGGTAAAAACCTTACATTTTCGCTTATTTTACACCCCAATTTTTTGGCAGTAGATAAGCAGTTTTATTTAAGTAAAATAACATCGTTAGCGGTTTATGGCATGCTGACAGATTTTTTGAATACAAGCCTTTATGACATAAAAGTTAAATGGCCTAATGACATTCTGGTAAACGATAAAAAAATAGCCGGCATTTTAATTGAGAACGTTTTGCGAGGTAATTTCTTACAAAGTTCAGTAATTGGTGCGGGTATAAATATTAACCAGCAAAACTTCAGTAATGTAGATAAACAAGCTACTTCCCTTAGTATATTACTTCAACAGAGCTTTGAATTAAAAGAGATGCTACATAGTTTTTGTAGGCATTTCGAAGCACTTTATCTATCGCTTAAGCAAGGTAATTTTGATAAAGTAAGCCAAGCTTATTTTAAACAGCTTTATAAGTTTAATGAATGGGCTGTTTATCAAGCTAAAGAGCAAAAATTTACGGCAAAAATCCTTAAAGTTGAAGAAACCGGCTTGCTTGTACTTTCAACTGAACAAAACGAGACGCTAAAGTTTAACTTTAAAGAGGTCCAATTAATTGGGTAGTTTACAGTTTACACAAAATTTCTGCAGCTTTTTCTAACGTTTCGTCTTTTTTAGCCAAGCAAAAACGCAATAGTTTATTATCAATTTTTTCGTGATAAAAAACCGATAAGGGTATAGAAGCCAATTTATGTTCCTTAGTTAAACGTATGGCAAAATCTACATCTTTTTCATCGCTTATAGCATCGTATTTTAATAATTGAAAATAGGTGCCGGTACTCTGTTCGTACGAAAATTTTGAGCCTTTAATTAGCTTAATAAAATAATCGCGTTTTTGTTTGTAGAAATTTTTCACTTCCAAATAAGTATCTTTATCCTTTAAAAAATCGGCTAAGGCCAACTGTATAGGATGGTTAATGGCAAACACCAAAAATTGGTGCACTTTTCTAAATTCGGTCATTAAATTAGCCGGAGCACATACATAGCCAATTTTCCAACCGGTAGTGTGTACTGTTTTTCCAAAAGAAGAAACCAAAATACTGCGCTCAGCTAAATTTTTATAACGTGCTACACTTTGATGAGGTTCGGTTGTAAAGCACATGTGTTCATATACTTCATCACTTAAAATAATAATATCGGTGTTATTGGTTAGTTTTTCCAGCTCAGCCATATCTTTAGCTGAAAGTACAGTACCACTGGGATTATGCGGACTATTAATAATTATCATTTTGGTGCGATGGTTAATTATTTTTTTTACCGCATTCCAGTCAACAGAAAAATCTTTCGGGTTTAATTGAACGTAAATAGGTTTTCCGCCATTCATCTCTATAGCGGGTGTGTAACAATCGTATGCAGGCTCAAAAATAATTACTTCGTCTTCCTCTTTTATAAAAGCAGAAATGGCAGTATATATGGCTTGTGTAGCTCCGGCGGTAATCGTTATTTCAGTTTCGGGGTGATACGAAGTCTTGTATAGCTCCTCAACCATAACAGAAATTTGTTCGCGTAATGGCAAAACGCCTGGCATAGGCGCATACTGGTTAAAGCCATTTTTCATATAATGATTAACCAATTCAATTAACTTATCTGAACAAGAAAAATCGGGAAACCCTTGAGAAAGATTAATGGCTTTATTTTCTTGCGCCAGCTTGCTCATGGTTGAAAAAATAGTAGTACCAACATCTGGCAATTTAGAGTTTACAAGACCTTTGTATGAAATCATAAAGCAGATTAATTTTTGTGTTAAACTAAGATTTTTTGTATAAAAAATTAAGTATATTTGGCACAAACTTAAAAACAAATAGAAATGATTAAAAAATTATTTACATTAGGATTAGCACTTGTAGCGTTTGCAGGTAATGCGCAACAAGCCAGACTAACAAAACAAAATTCAGCTTCTCTTTCGAAATTAGGGGGAGTAACTCCGCCATCTGTTATGGCAACAACCAATTTAGGTTTTGAAACTTGGTCTGGTGGTAATCCGACAGGTTGGACTACACTTAACGTACTTGGTGCAACATGTGCAACTCAATATACAACAAGCCCTGGTACAGGTACTTCATCTTTACAGTTAACTACAGTAAGTTGTCCTTCTTGTCCTACTTATGGTTTACCTACAAAAGCAGGTGTAGCTTTTCAGTTTGTTCCATACGTGGGTCAACCTACTACTTTATCTTTTCAATATAAAACTGCTGTTGCAGCAGGAGATACTGGTTCTATACTTGTAACTCTTACTGCGGCAACTAATGTTACTGGTCAAGCAGGATTTAGTTTTGAAGGAACTGTTAGCACTTGGACTACGGTTACTGTTCCTTTTCGTTATGCTAATCAAGCAAATTCAGATAGCGTTAACATCTTTATTGCTTCTAGCGACTCAGGTGTTGTAACTGGTTTAGGCGTGGGACGTCCTGTACTTGGATCTAAAGTATATATTGATGCTATTGCTCTTAACACTGCAGTTGGTATCCAAACTATTTATACTTATAGCGATTATGTAATGTTCCCTAATCCTGCTAAATCAGAATTAAACTTTATAATTAAAGATACTAAAGCTAAAACAGTAGAAGTTTATAACATTGCTGGAGTTTTAGTTCAATCTTTTATAATTGAAAACGAAAGAACACAAATTGATGGTAATAATATGAGCAGCGGAATGTATTTTTATCATGTGAAAGATGCTAATGGTGGCGTTTTACATACGGATAGATTTACTGTTACTAAGTAATTTAGTACTCTATATTTTTAAAAACCTCGCCGTTTTGGCGGGGTTTTTTATTTTTATTCAAATGCCAATAAACAAAGTCTATATGCCAGCTAAAATAATTCGGCTAATTTAAACATGCGGCGTGTTTTTTTATTTTACATTTGTGCCTGAAAAATTAACTCCACTGTGAGCAACACCCATACTGACCACATCAACAAAGTTTCACTCGGTGGTCTTTTAGTTACCTTAGGAATTATTTACGGTGATATAGGTACATCACCATTATATGTAATGAATGCCATTATTGGTAATGATGTTATTCAAACAGATATTATATTAGGCGGTATATCTTGTATTTTTTGGACATTAACTTTACAAACAACTGTAAAATATGTTTTTTTAACCCTTAAAGCCGATAACAAAGGTGAGGGTGGAATTTTTGCTCTTTACGCTTTAGTACGTCGATTTAAAATTAAATGGTTAATTGCACCTGCCATTATTGGCGGAAGTGCTTTATTAGCTGATGGTATTATTACTCCACCCATATCTATAGCATCTGCCGTTGAGGGGTTGCGTGCTTTTAGGCCCGATATAAATACAGTGCCTATTGTTATCGGAATTTTAATCGGATTATTTTCGATACAACAATTCGGAACGAAATTTTTGGGTCGTTTTTTTGGTCCCATGATGCTTACTTGGTTTTTAATGTTAGGTATAATGGGCTCAATGCAACTTGTTACCAATGTAAGCGTATTAAAAGCTTTTAATCCATATTATGCCATTCACTTATTATCTATTCATAAAGAAGGCTTTTTTGTTTTAGGTGCTGTGTTTCTTTGTACAACGGGTGCCGAGGCTCTTTATTCTGATATGGGGCACTGTGGGCGTAACAACATTCGTGTAAGTTGGATTTTTGTAAAAAGTATGCTGGTGCTTAATTATTTTGGACAAGGTGCTTTTTTAATTAAGCATAGCGGACAAACATTAGCTGAAATTGGTGGCGCATCTATCAATCCGTTTTATTTAATAATGCCCGAAAAATTCTTACCTATAGGCATTGTTATTGCAACAGTATCTGCTGTAATTGCTTCGCAGGCTTTAATTAGTGGTGCCTATACATTAATTAATGAGGCTATGCGTTTAAACCTTTGGCCAAAAGCTTTGGTGAAATATCCTACTGAATTACGTGGACAGCTTTACATTCCGTCTATCAATTGGTTATTATTGGCAGGTTGTATAATGATAGTGCTTAAGTTTAGGGAATCTTCTAATATGGATGCTGCGTATGGTTTATCGATTATAGTCTGTATGCTTATGACAACGCTTTTACTCTTCCATTATATGTGGATGAAAAAGTACAATCACTTTTTGGCAATAATGGTAATTAGTGTTTATATGCTTATCGAACTTAGCTTTTTATATGCCAACCTGGCTAAATTTATGCACGGTGGTTATGTAACATTATTTATTGCTGCTGTCTTAATTTCTATAATGGCTACATGGCATGCAGCTAAAAAAATTGGGAGCCGTTACACCGAGTTTGTGAAAGTAGATAAGTACAAGCATGTACTGGCAGAGTTAAGCCGAGATTTAACGATACCCAAATACGCAACTCACTTGGTTTATTTAACGAGTGCGGGGCATTACGATGAAATAGAATCGAAAGTTATTTATTCTATTTTACAAAAACGCCCTAAGCGCGCCGATTTATATTGGTTTGTGCATGTTGATGTAGTTGATGAACCTTATAGAATGGAGTATCGTGTACACGAAATAATGAAAGACGATGTTATACGTGTAGATTTTAAATTAGGTTTTAGGGTTGCTCCAAAAATTAATTTAATGTTTAGAAAAGTAGTACAAGATTTAGTTAAAGCAAATGAAGTTGATATAACCAGTCGTTACGAATCGCTTAACCGAAACAATGTAATAGGTGATTTTAAATTTGTACTTACTGAGAAATTTCTTTCGTACGATAATGATTTACCTTGGCGAGAACGTATTATTTTAGATATTTATTTCTTCCTGCGTAAATTTAGCGTTGGCGAATCACGCGCCTTTGGTTTAGATAGCAGTTCTGTAAAAATTGAAAAATTTCCTTTGGTGCTTACGCCAACCAGAGAGTTTCCGCTTAAACGCATCGATTAATTTAGCTTTCTTTTCTTTCTCTATTCACAAATGCTACAGCTCTTAATAAGCTTACTCATACAATTTTACTACTTTAGCACACATTTAATTTTTTGCTTATGAAGAAATTTTTTCTTGCCCTAATAATTGTATCGTCTTGTTTTAAAGCTGTGGCAGATGAAGGCATGTGGTTGCCTTTTTTACTGCAGCAGCTTAACGAAAAAGATATGAAGAAAAATGGCTGTAAACTTACTGCAAAAGACATTTACGATGTAAATAACACCTCATTAAAAGATGCCATTGTGCAATTTGGCGGAGGCTGTACGGCAGAAATAATTTCTGATAAAGGATTAATTTTAACTAACCACCATTGTGGCTTTTCTGCTATTGCAGCGCATAGCAGTGTCGATAAAGATTATTTAACCAATGGTTTTTGGGCAATGAATGGTAGTGAAGAATTAACCAACCCGGGTTTAACGGCTACTATTATTATTCGCATTGAGGACATGACAGCACAAGTGAATACAGGTGCTACAGCTAACCTTACCGAAAAAGAATTAGATGCGCTTCAACAAAAAAATATAAAACAAATTACTACCGATGTTATAAAAGGCACTAAGTACGAAGCGTTTATAAAACCTTTTTTTTATGGTAACCAGTTTATTTTATTTGTAACACAAACTTTTAAAGATGTGCGTTTAGTAGGTGCACCGCCATCGTTTATTGGCAAGTTTGGCGGAGATACCGATAATTGGATGTGGCCTCGCCACACGGGTGATTTTTCTATATTTAGAATTTATGCTGATAAAAATAATGAGCCGGCAGATTATGCAAAAGATAACGTACCGTATAAACCAAAAAAATCCTTAACCATTTCTATGAAAGGAGTTAACGAAGGAGATTTTACTATGGTATATGGTTTTCCGGGTCGTACACAGGAGTATCTTTTTAGCGATGCAATTGATATGACCATGAATGAAAGCGATCCTACTAAAGTTGCCTTGCGCGAAAAAAAATTGGGCATCATGAACCAGTTTATGAAAGCAAATGATACAACCAGAATTGCTTATGCTTCTAATTATGCATCAATTGCTAATTACTGGAAAAAATGGATGGGAGAAATGCAGGGCTTGAAAAAATTTGATGCCGTAAATAAAAAAATTGAATTTGAAAAAAAGTTTTTAGAACTACTTTCATCTGATCCGGCCGAGAAAGAAAAATTCAATAAAGTGTTTACTGATTTTCATGCCTTGTATGCAAACTACCGCGTGTATCAAAAACAGATGGATTATTACAGCGAATGTTTGCTGGGTATAAATGCTATGGTAGCGGCTCGTTCGGCTGAAAAATTTATTGCTTCGTTAAAAGGAAAAACAGAGGAGGAAAAACAAAAGGAGTTTACTAAAACTTTTGATGCTATGGATAAGTCATACAAAACATACAATAAAGCTATGGATAAAACCATTTGCAGAGCTATGTTGGAGATGTACGTTCAAGGTGTAGAAAAAAAAATGCGCGTTCCTGCACTCGATTCTTTACTTACTGTATATCAAAATAAGTATGATGTTATAATAGATAAAATTTATAGTGAATGCATTTTCACTAATAAAGATAAATATCTAAACGCATTAAAAAATTCTTCTGTAACAGATATAGAAAACGATATAGTTTATAAACTATGGAAAAATATAGCAACCTACTATAACATAAATGTAATTCCACAATATGCCGCTATTGATGCGCAACTAAATACATTATACAAACAATATATAGATAAGCTTACAAAAGTATATAAAGACAAAAAGTTTTACCCCGATGCAAACTCAACCCTGCGTATAACATACGGAAAAGTAAAAGGGTACAAACCCAGAGATGGTGTAGATTATATTTATTATACAACATTAGATGGCATGATGGAAAAAGAAAACCCTAACGACGATGAATTTATTGTATTCCCTAAAATGAAAGATTTATACAACAAAAAAGATTATGGAAAATATGTAGACAAGGATGGTACACTACATATGTCGTTTATAGCTACAAATCATACAACCGGGGGCAATAGCGGCAGTCCGGTATTAAATGCAAAAGGAGAGCTAATTGGCACTAATTACGATAGGGTGTGGGAGGGAACTATGAGCGATATTATGTATAACCCCAACATTTGTCGTAATATTACGTTAGATGTACGTTATACATTATTTGTAATTGATAAATATGCAGGTGCAGGTTACTTGCTAAATGAAATGAAATTAGTGCAATGAGCTGGTTGCAAAAAATAACAACAACCGAAAAAGGTATAAATCTTACTAATATAGTTTTAATGCTATTAAGTACAGGTATAGCATTTATTATTCCGTTTAAATTGTTTTTGTTTGTTTATGCAGTGTTAGGCCCTTTGCATTATCTCACTGAAATTTCCTGGCTCGATAAAAGAAATTTTTTTATTAAACAAAAAATACAAATATGGCCTTATATAGTTGTAGCCCTGCTACTTACTGTTGCTATATTTAATGAAAAATCAGTATTAAGATATTATTCGGTAAGCTTAATTATTTGTGTAGTGGTTTATACACTGTGCTTGGTTTTCTCGGGTAAAAATAGTGTGTCATTACTTGTTTCAACGCTTGTTTTAATTTTAGCCTTAGCTATTAAGGCAGATAAAATTGTATTTTTAATTTTGGCTTTTGGTATTTTTTTGCCAACTATAGTACATGTATTTTTATTTACCGGCTTATTTGTTTTACAGGGCGCACTCAAAAACAAAAGTATTACGGCTTTTATTTCATTAGTTGTTTTTATAGTTTGTGCGTTGAGTTTTACCTTTATTCATGTGCCAAATGCAGAAATACTTTCGGTAGCAGAGAAAGGCTATGTGCAAAAATACTTTAGTATTCTAAACCAATCGTTAGCGGGTTTGTTTAATATTAATTTTAATAGAACCAGCAACGATATTTTTGAAATGCCTGCGCTTATTGCCGTACAGCGTTTTGTAGCATTTTCCTATACATATCATTACTTAAATTGGTTTTCTAAAACATCGGTTATTAAATGGCACGATGTTTCTAAAAGTAGGTTAGGCGTAATTGCCATTTTATGGATTGTATCTGTAATATTTTATTATGTAGATTTCCGTTTAGGGTTTATGGTGCTATTTTTATTAAGTATGATGCACGTTTTTTTAGAACTGCCACTTAACGTACATTCCATAAAAGGCATTATTGCCGGAATAAGAAATCATTGATTTTATTTTCTTTCCTTAATTTTCTGGCGATGCTTTAAACCCCAATCACGTAACGCCATAATAACTTCATCTAACGTTGTGCCATACGCAGTAAGTTCGTATTCTACACTTACCGGAATAGTGTCGTAAACAGTACGGGTAACCAACGCATTTACTTCCAATTCTTTTAACTCTTTCGATAACATTTTAGCTGTAATGCCTGTAATTTCGCGGTGCAGTTCTTTAAAGCGTTTATTGCCGTGTATTAAGGCAATTATAATTGGTATTTTCCATTTACCACTTAAAATATATAAAGCATCTTGTACGGGTAGTAAACTTTTAGAGCACTCGGTGGTGCTTAGCTTACTCGGATTTTGTAAGAAATTTTTAGCCATTTTATAATTATTTAAGAATTAAATAATACACAAAGGTACGTTGTTTAACCTACTTTTATTGTAGGTTTACAAAAGTATATCGGTATCCTTTAGTATATCGGTTACAAAAGTATAGTTAATGTACATACATTTGTATCAATAAAAATAAAAATTATGTCAACAACCAAATGGGCATTAGATGCCACACACTCAGAAGTGCAATTTAAAGTAAAGCACTTAATGATATCAACTGTAACCGGACATTTCAAAAAGTTCGATGCTTCGGTTGAAACCAGTGGTGAAGATTTCACAACGGCTAAAATTAATTTTTCTGCCGATATAGATTCTATCACAACAAATAATGAGCAAAGAGATGGCCACCTAAAAACAGGCGATTTTTTTGATGCAGCTAATCATCCACAAATAAAATTTGAAGGTTCGAAACTTGAAAAAGTAACTGCTGAAAATTATAAATTGCATGGCAACTTTACTATTAAAGGTGTTACTAAGCCTGTTGTGTTAGATGTGGAGTTTGGTGGAATTGCAAAAGATCCTTGGGGTAACACGCGTGCAGGTTTTTCAATAAACGGAAAAATTAACCGTCAGGATTTTGGTATAAGTTTTGGTGCAGTTACCGAAACAGGTGGTTTAGTAGTTAGTAATGATGTATCATTACACAGTAATATTGAATTTGTAAAACAAGCATAGAAAAAAACAATTAATTAATAACCAAAAAACAAAAAAACAATGAAAAAAATCACCATTCTTGCATCAGTAGCAGCGGCTCTTATGTTCTCATTTACATCAGTAGCACAAGGCGCTTATACTATGGATAAAGCTCACTCTTCAGTAGGTTTTACTATTACACATTTATCTATTTCCGATATAGATGGGTCGTTTAAAACCTTCGACTCTAAATTTACATCTTCTAAAGAAGATTTTTCGGATGCTACTTTTGATTTTACAGCAGATGTAAATAGCATTAACACCGATAACGAAAAACGCGATGGTCACTTAAAGTCGGCTGATTTTTTTGATGTAGCTAAATTTTCTACACTTACTTTTAAAAGTAAAACTGTAAAAAAAGTTGCCGGCAACAAATACACTATTATTGGTGATATGACAATGCATGGTGTAACCAAAACAGTTAGTTTTGAAGCTATGATTAGAAGTGGCGTTAACCCTATGAGCAAAAAAACGGTAGTAGGTGTTAAAGTAAATGGTACTGTAAATCGTTCTATGTTTGGTGTTGGTGCAAATATGCCTGGTACTATGTTAAGCGAAGATGTTGTTGTTAGAGGAAGTGCAGAATTTTCTAAAGACTAAGCTCTCTTAATAAATTCATATAAAAAAAGCCGTTCTATTTTTAGAACGGCTTTTTTTATACCATACTTTTAATTATTTAGCTGCCCCTGCATCTGCAGGAGGATTTGCAGCATTTTGTGCTTTAAATGCAGAGAAATCAAACAACAAAGTAAATCGTAATGTATTTTGTAATGGGTTACGTTGTGTAAGTGGTGTTAGATAACTCATATCAATGCTAAATACACTATATTTTACACCTAAACCAAAAGTAACGTACTGCCTATCACCCTGATATTTATTTTCATAATAGTAACCGGTTCTAAAAGCAAGTAAATTATTGTACCAATATTCTAAACCGGTCGATGCTCTAATTTCTTGCAACTCACCTGTAGCTCCGGTTGGTGAATCAGTAAAAGAACCAAGCATGCCTGGTACAATAGGTCGGTATGGGTCTTTGCCTGCTGCAATTAAATAACCACCATTACCATCGGGTATGCGATTACCTTGCGCATCTAATTGCCAAATAGGTGGAGATGGTACCAATAACTTAGTAACATCGGCTAAAAAAGTAATTGTGTTATACTCATCTAAATGTAATTTAAAACCACCCCCTATACGTAATTGAGTTGGTAAAAAACTTTGTGAAGATTCGTCTGCATTATCAGTATAAGAAATTTTGTTGCCTATGTTCGATAGGTTTACCCCAAAACTTGCTTCACCTTTTTTCTCGCCAACATCTAATTTTTTGCTGTGATAATAACAAGACATGTCAACGGCAAATGCTCTGCCTGGATGTGTAGTGGTAGAACTTCCTGGTAAAGGAATACTGTTTGTAAGGTTTGAATTAATATAACGAAATGCTATCCCTACCGAAAAATGCTGACTAAGTTTTTGGCTATATCCCACATCTACAGCAAACTCGTTAGGTTTAAAAGTACCTATGGCATTTCCACTGTTATCGGTAAACTGTACACTTCCTAACGTAAAATAACGAAGAGAGCCTGCAATAGCAGCCATTTTATTTAATTTTTTGTAACCTGAAACCGAGGTTAAACTGATGTCGGGTACCAAAGCTCTTAACCAAGGTGTATAGGACATTGACATACCGAAATCTTTATCGGCAAAGGCATATTTCGAAGGATTCCAGTACATTGAATTGGCATCAGGAGAAGAAGCAGCTCCCACATCACCCATACCGCCGGCACGGGCATCGGGGGTTATTAATAAAAATGGCACAGCAGTAGTTACCGTACTTAAACCACCTTTGTTATAATTAATGCCCTGAGAATATGACTGGAAAACCAAAGCACATAAACCAACCGATGTAATTATCTTGTTATTCATTTTTTTAATAAGCCCGCGAATTTAATTATTTAATTTAAGATTACCAGCTTCTCTATCTTATCAGCCTTACTGCCTTCACTATTTTTAACAGTTACTTTGTAAATATAAACCCCACGGGCAAGTTTATCGCCGTAATCGTCTTTACCGTCCCAGTTAATTCCGTCAGTTCTAAAACCTTGATTTTCTACAGTCTGCAAAAGTGTTTTCACAAGTTTTCCTGTTATAGTAAATATTTGTACTTCTATATTTAAGAAATCGCAAGACTGATTGTGCTCTACATAAAATTTAGTAGATGTAGTAAATGGATTGGGATAATTAAGCACATGTGTTAAAGCTACCTGGGCATTTTGGGCCACTACAAAATCAGTTGAGGAGGTGCTTGAATTATCTAAAACATCCCAAACTTTTAAACTTAATGTGTGGTTTCCGTTTGGTAAACTATGAAGCTGGTACAGTATTTTTCCTGACTGATATCGGTTTAAATCTGCCTGATAATAATCGTTTAAAACTGTTTCGTGTGGTGTGTTTGCATCTAAAATAGCTGTAATGTCGTGCCCTAAACCATTGCCGGTTGTGTTTACACCCGACGAGTCAGATAACATGGCATATATAAAGGGATTTTGATTGGTGGTACCACCCGATACAAATTTATCGTCGTTCATAAATAATTTTATTCCCGGTCCTTGATTGTCAATTATAGGTGTGTTGCTGGTTCCGCCAACAATAATTTGTCCGTAGTAGCCTGAGGCATCATTATTGTTACCGGCTTGGGCATAATAACTAATTTTACCATAACCAAAGTTGTACATAATGTCTTTTGGTACAATAAAGCTGTAACTAAAATTTCCGTTGCTAACAGTAGCATTACCTTTATACAAAACACTTTTTTGCTGGTTGAAGTTAAAAATGTAAGATGATGCAGGTGTGTTTTGCGAGTTATTAAGTGTAGTTAGTACCGATGGTTTATCAAACACACTTATATATATGTTTCCGTTAAACCCTGGTAATTTATTCCCTACACTATCAGATACAAATCCTGTTACGGTATACTTTCCTATAGCAGATAACGTATCATTAACATTTAGTGTATAGTTATGTGCGTTTATTTTTACCGGACTTGTATGTTGTTTTGGATAGGATAATGTAAGGGCAGGGTCGCCAAGTAGGGCAAAATGCAAATACACAGCCCTTGCCGGAACAGATTTTGTAATGCGAATAATGTCGCCTAAAGTGGGGCGTCTTCCATTAACAAGTGAATCTATTGCTGCTGAGTAAAAGTAAGGACCTAAGGCTGAACCGTCCGGTATATAAGCAACTCGGGTAGTGGTAAATAAACCTATGCCGCCTCCGTTTGGGTTTAACAAAATATCTTCGCCTGCTGATTCTAACGTAGGGTCATCGTAACGGCTAAACTCACAAGTAGCTGTAAAAAATAAGGGCATATTATTAATATTATTCCATTGCTCTATTTGGCCAATGGTAATAATTTCTTCGTGCGATAACTCAAGCACATCTCCGTGTCCTGAGTAACCCATTATTAGAGCCCCTTTTGCTATGCGGTTATTAATAGCCGTATTTACATCGGGGTAACGTCTGCCTCCCGGCACAGTTTCTACCTGATAAGCATCTTCATAAATTTTATCAATGTTATATCTGGGGTCGCTTTGCTGTATTAAAGTTGCATTTGACTCTTGTTGGTAAAAAAAAGCTGTTTCGTCTGAGGCACCAGGGTTGGCATCATCGGCAATAAGCGAAATCCAATTACGCCAATCGGGCGTGTTTTGTGTGGCTTGGTCGCAACAGCTCGAAGTTGGTTCAACTCTATTATAATACTGCTCTATTTTATTCGTAACAGCGGTGGCCTCGCCACTATTTTTTACAACTAAACGCCCAACACCTATATCTATAAGCCCATCAGGATCCCCATTAACACTAATTAAGCCATCGTTATCATCCAAAAAAGCATAAAAATCATCACCTGTTTTAGAGTTAGTAAAACTCCATGAGTTATAGGTTTCAAACGTAGGAACTAATACGGTATTAGAAGGGTCATATCTATCTTTTTGTCTGTAAGAACCTGTGCCAAGTAACAATGCATATTGTGGTGGACGAGAAGCATATTTATAATACATGCGTATAAACTGGCGTATAGCCATAATATCTTGCACACCCGAAGAGAACTCGTTATAAATTTCATCGGGAGTAACAATTACATAGGTTAAATTTTCGTTTGCCTGATGAAGGTCTCCAAGCTTTTTTGCTTGACCTGCAAACTCTTGAGGTGCTATAATAATATAATCTGCAGGTGTGGTAACCAAAGCATGTAAATTTTGATTAGTTACTTGCCCTACAAAAGCAGGTGTTTGGTACGATGTGCCATCAAAAGCAATAAATTGCTTTAACGAATCTGTAACAACGGCAAATGAATAACTGTTAGATGCAAAAGTTATTTGTTGTTCGGTAATGTTAAATTGGTTACTAACATTCCAAATGCGTAATGTAGGAGACGTGCTTTGTAAATTAAATTGAGAAACTGCATTTGCACCAATACAACGGTAATCTCTAAAAGTCATTTGGTTGCCCGTCATAGTAAGTGCACGACGAACAATTAACCAAATGTAATTTAACCATCCCGTTTCGTCAGGATATATGCGATTTACACCTATATCAATAGTTGTACCTCCGTTAGTATAAATAAAATATTTTGAGCCATTGCTTCCCGGTTCGGCTACATCACTATCAAAATCAGAACCGGTTGGTGGAAAAGTCATACTGTAAGGACTTCCAACACCCGGATATGATATATCAAATTCACCCGATGGTAAAGGCAATACACGTCTGCCAACCAAATCGGTTTGTAGCCAAACGGTATCGTTGTTTTGCAGGTTAGGAAACGAAAAAGGAAACGAATAATTTTGAACGTTATCAAAATTTTCACCATAAAATTCTCTGCCCGATGTTACTATATTGGTAACGTCGTTTTCATGTACCTGATAATCATCAAAACTATTAACTACATTGGTTACGGGTGCGGCGGCATTAGCTACCGGGGTAATTCTTTTTCCATAAGAAGAATTATCTAAGGTTATGAAATAGAAAACTGAATCAGAATAATAATGTTTGTTTCTTGAGTATCGGGTGCTAACATTATTTCCTGCATTATATTTCCATTTATGTGGCGATTGACCATAAAATAAAATATAGTCATTAGCATCAAAACTTCCATCAGCTTCGCCTTGTATAAATATGGCATTCTCACTTAAATCGTCATAATGAAAATCACTATTGGCTTCCGATAAAATTTCGCCTCCGTTACCATATATTTTAATATTACGGGGATCACCTGCAACATCAAAACCCATATTCTGTAACATTGTTTTATCAATTTTATATATGGCATTTTGGGCTGTACCTATTTTAAACCAAGTACCGTTTGCTAACACAGATGATGATGTAATGGCTTGCGTTTTATTGGTTTGGTTGCCGTTACGTTGGTTAGTTTGCAGGGGTTCCGATGTTGGTTGCCATTGTATGCGGTACGATACTAATTTTTCTAATTTACCTGTTGTTTTATTTATGCGTAAGGGCACTACTTTGCAGCACATGTAAGACACTTTTCTGTATGGTTTTACAGAGCTTTCTATAATATCAAAATTAGCTGTAATGTATGCTTTGTTTATACACGTCTCTTCTTGAGCTGATAAGGTTTCGGTTAACACAGGCTCTATGGTGGGCTGTAATTTAACACCTTGTTTGCATGCTTCTTGTACAAATAAACAAGGTAAAAAACCTTTTTCTTCTATAGGGGATGAGCCATCAAAAGATAAAGTTTTAACAAGTGTTCCTTGTCGTTGAAAAGAAACAGGCGCATGCCATTTAATTTTAACAACGCCAATTTCTTCTGCTTCTATACTTTTTTGTAATTTAAATGATTGAGAAACCATTTTACAACAACAAACCAACACAAAAACTACTACATATACCCTTCTGTTAAAAATCATTCGCTTTTAAAAATATGAAACTTGTTCGGCAATTTAACGTATAAAGCTACATAATATTGTTTTTAATTATTTTTTTTGCTTTAAAAAATAAAAATGCTAAGTTTGTGGGTGAAACTGAATAATTATTATTCTATGATGAAAAAAATTACGGTATGTTTTTTATTGTTTCTTAGTATTTTCGTTACAGAAAGTGCCAAAGCGCAAGACCCTCAGTTTACACAATTTTACGCAAACCCATTATACCTAAACCCGGCCTTTGCAGGTACAGCAAGGTGTCCAAGGTTTTGTTTAAACTACCGAAATGAGTGGCCAGGATTTAATAAAACATATATTACAACAAGTGCTTCTTACGATCAACATATAGATGCTATATCGGGTGGTATTGGTTTATTGGTTATGCAGGACAGAGCGGGTAATGGAACTTTAGTTACTACAGATGCAAGTCTTATATATTCTTATCAGTTAAACATTAATAGGGAGTTTTCTTTAAAATTTGGTTTACAAGGCACTTATCATCAAAAAACATTAGATTGGACTAAACTTACTTTTGGCGATATGATTGACCGTCGTCGTGGTTTTGTTTATAACACCAACGAAAATCCAAATAATTATCCTAACCAAACAGTGCGTGCAGCTGACGTATCAGCTGGTATATTAGGTTACAGCAAGCGTTATTTTGTAGGGGTTGCAGTAAACCATTTAACTCAGCCCGACGAACATTTTATTGGTCCCAGCAGTCCGCTTCCTATGAAATTAACGGTACATGCCGGTGCTAATATTCCTTTAGAAAAAGGTGGAGAAACATATATTAGCCCTAATATATTGTACCAATATCAAGGGCAGTTTCAGCAGCTTAATTTAGGTTTGTATTTTGTGAAGAAAAATATAGTAGCCGGTTTATGGTACCGTAACCAAGATGCTATGATTGCTTTAATAGGTTTTCAAACCGACCATTTTAAATTTGGCTATAGTTATGATGTAACTATATCAAAACTGGCTAACGTATCGGCTGGTTCGCATGAAATTTCGGCACAATTTCAGTTAGCTTGCCGCCCTAAACATCGTAAATTCCGTACGATTAGTTGCCCATCATTCTAAAAAAATGAAAATAATTGTAACTTTGTTCACTTTTTTACGTTAAAAGAAAATCTATACACGAATAACATGGCAAAAACAACCAAATTATTAAAATCCATAGCGCTTTTTTCAGTTGGTGGATTAATGATATTTTCTTGCAGCCAAGAAAGATCGCCTATCACCGGATGGGCCTACAACACCTCTGAAAATGGGGGGTTTGAGAAAGTGCCTTACGAAGAGCAAGAAACTGGTCCTGGATTGGTTTTAATTGAAGGTGGTACTTTTACTATGGGGCGTACAGAACAGGATGTTTTATATGATTGGAATAACATTCCTCGTCGTGTAACAGTATCTTCTTTTTATATGGATGAAACAGAGGTAACCAACTTTGGTTATTTAGAGTACCTATACTGGACTAACCGTGTATTTGGACCAAGTTACCCTGAAGTTTTTGTAAAAGCATTACCTGATACATTAGTATGGCGTGATAAACTTGCGTATAACGAACCTTATGTAGAATATTACTTACGTCACCCGGCTTATCGTAATTATCCTGTAGTTGGTGTAAACTGGTTACAAGCTAATGATTTTTGTACTTGGCGTACCGATAGAACTAACGAGTTTATTTTAATTCGTGAAGGTTTATTAAACCACGTACCAAACCCATCTGACCAAGATTATTTTAGTACACAAGCTTATTTGTCAAACAAATGGCAAGGTCAATTAAAACAAAAATTACCTTCATTTGATGAACAACAACCAGAACGTGATGTACGCATGGAAGATGGTATATTTTTACCAAATTACCGTCTGCCTACAGAAGCAGAATGGGAGTATGCAGCTTACGGCTTAATTGGAAACACAATCGGAGAACGTATCACAGATCGCCGTATCTATCCTTGGAACGGACATGGAGTTCGTAACCCTGAAGAAAAATATATTGGTCAAATGCATGCTAACTTTGTACGTGGTGCCGGTGACTTTATGGGTACAGCAGGTTGGTTAAATGATAACGCAGATGTTACAGCGCCGGTTTATTCGTACTGGCCTAACGATTATGGTTTATATAATATGGCAGGTAACGTAGCTGAGTGGGTAATGGACATTTACCGCCCTATGACTTCATCTGATGCAAGTGAATTTCGTCCTTTTCGTGGTAACGTGTTTAAAACACAAGTTAAAGACTCTACCGATAACACTATTGCTACTAATACAGATGGTATTTTGATTGATAAAGTAGACCATACTAAGAAAAAAGTGAATCCTCCTACACCACATGGTGTGAGTCAGGAAACACAAGAATTTGCCGATACAAGTATCGTAAATTCGGTACCGGGACGCGTACTATGGAGAGATGTTAGCATTGCTAAACCTGAAGATAAATTAGATGAAAGAAGAAACTATAAAACAAACGATTATCGTGATTATTTAGATGGTGATGTAAACTCAAGTTTATATTATGCTGAAGGAGAAGATGCCTTTGGTGAAAGAACCGGTAAAATGATGTATGAGTATGCTAAAACATCGTTAGTAAATAACTGGAGCCGTGTTTATAAAGGTGGTAGCTGGAGAGACCGTGCTTATTGGATGAACCCGGGTAGCCGCAGATTCTTAGACGAAAAACAAGCTAAAGATTATATTGGATTTAGATGTGCCATGACTCGTGTTGGTAGCCCAACCGGATTAGGTAAATAACATTGTTAATAAAACAATTTAAAGCCCTGAGTTTATAGCTCGGGGCTTTTTATTTTAAGGGTCTAATAAAATACTATGAATTTACTGTACACTAAATTTCTTGCTTGTAATCAAAACATTACAACAGATACGCGTAAAATAACCAAAGGTTGTATTTATTTTGCTTTAAAAGGAGAAAAGTTTGATGGAAATATATTTGCCGAAGATGCTTTAGAACAAGGTGCAGCTTATGCCGTGGTAGATAATGCTAAAGTTATTAAAGGTGAAAAATATATTTTGGTAGAAGATGTTTTAACCACACTTCAGCAACTGGCAAATCATCACCGTAAACAATTAAATATTCCTATTATTGGCATTACCGGTAGCAATGGAAAAACTACTACAAAAGAATTGGTACATGCTGTTCTATCAAAAAAATATAACACACAATACACACAAGGCAATTTAAACAATCATATTGGTGTACCACTTACGTTGCTAACCATAACCTCTAAGCATGAAATGGCTGTTGTAGAGATGGGTGCTAATCATCAGTTAGAAATTGATATGCTTTGCCGCATTGCAGAACCTGATTTTGGCATTATAACCAATATTGGTAAAGCTCATTTAGAAGGATTTGGTGGCATTGAAGGAGTAAAAAAAGGTAAAAGCGAATTATACAGATATTTAAAAGAAAAAAACGGCACTGTATTTTTACATGGAGATGATACGGTGTTAGCTGATTTGGCGAAGGAGAATAACAAAGTAACTTACGGAACTAACAAGTTATACGATGTAGTTGGCAAGTGCAATAAAAATAGTTTGTTTGTAGAATTTGCTTGGCGCACACGCTACAAAGCTACCGAAGTTAAAGCAGCAGATTATATTAAAACAAATTTGGTAGGTGTTTATAATTATAATAATGCATTATGTGCTGCTTGTGTAGGAAATTATTTTAAAATAGAGGAAGATTTAATAAACGAGGCAATACAAAATTATGCACCAACAAACAATCGCTCGCAATTGCAAAAAACAGAACATAATAGTTTGATATTAGACTACTACAATGCTAACCCAACCAGTATGCAGGCAGCTATTGAAAACTTTTATAATATGGATGCTGCTGATAAAATGCTGGTGTTAGGTGATATGTTAGAACTTGGAGAAGAATCAATTACAGAACACCAAGCCATTATTAGTTTACTGCACGAAAAAAAATTGAATAATTATCTTTTAGTTGGCCCTATTTTTTCATCCTTACAAAAGGAAAAAAGTTTTACTGACTCTAAACAAGCTCAGGTGTTTTTACAAGCGAATCCACAAAAAAACAAAACTATACTTATAAAAGGTTCTCGTGGTATAGCCTTAGAAGAAGTGGTAAAAGTCCTGTAATTGCTGCCGTTGAGATTTTAACAGGTTGTTAATTAATAATTCCGTAACAAAAACACAATGTAAAATTACGGCAAATCTATTGCCTGTACAGTAACTTTGTTTCAAATTAAACGTGTTGTCATGACTTACTTTGAAAGAACTTACTTACAAAAAAATCAAACGAACATTTCTATAAAAGAAAGTAAAAAACTTCAAAAACTGCTTAGTGCTAAGGCTCTTGCAAGCAGCTCAGATTCTAAAGGCTTAAGCACAGCTGATTTAAAAAGGATGATGAAATTAAAAACATCACCTTGTGCCGATTTTAATGTAGAAAGCTACATTCATCCATTTGACATAGCATAATTTATGCTTTTTAACAGAGGTAAAATATTTACCTTTGCTTTGTGCAGATAAAAAAAAATCTAAGAGTTTCTTTTGTTATTAGTGTAGTGCTAATTATCGTTGTTTTTTCATGTAATAATGGAGAAATAAAAGAAACAGAAGATAAAACAAATTCTGTAATTACATACGCAGATAATATTTCATTCATCCTTTTTAAAAATTGTACTCCCTGCCATAGACCAAATCAGGCTGGCCCGTTTAACCTGCTTACTTATACTGATGCTAAACGGAATGCTAAAAAAATAAAATTTGTAACACAAACCCATTATATGCCACCTTGGCCTGCCGACGCAGCTTATACACATTTTGTTGATGAGCGCATTTTATCAGCAGATGAAATAGAGCAAATAAAAACTTGGGTTGATAATGGTTGCCTTGCCGGAGATACAACTAAAGTAAAAGCACCCACTTTTTACGAAGGCTCTTTTTTTGGTAAACCCGATGTGGTAGTAAAATTGCAAGAATCCATTCCTATTAAAGGAAACGGAACCGATCATTTTTATATGGTGAAAATTCCGTTTGAATTAAAACACGATACGTTTGTTCGATTTATTGAATTTGTCCCTCAACAACGTAAACTGGCACATCACGTAAATGGGCATTTACTTAATTATGAGGATGGAAAAAAGAAGGATGTTTTTAAAGGAATTTCTTATTACAAAGATATTCCGGGCGGAGATAAAGATGTATATAAATTAATGGGTTTATTAAACGATGATGGCACTTATCCTGTGCTAACCCCTAACCTTGTTTATTATTTACCGGGTTACACACCACCTGTGTATCCTGAAAATATTGGAGGATATAAACTAAATAAAAAAGGTTCGTTCTTTTTGAAGAATTTGCATTATGGCCCATCGGCACACGACTGTTTGGATTCATCTACACTCAATATTTTTTACGGACCAAAACTTGTACGCCCCATACAAGAAACACAATTAGGTACCTTTGGCATTGCCCCTGTTGAGCCTGCTTTAAACATTCCTGCAAACGCAGTAAAAACTTTTATGAGTAGATGGGTAACTCCTATTGATTTATCTATTCTTTCCGTAAATCCGCACATGCATTTATTGGGCAAAACATTTTGGGCTTTTGCCTTAACTCCACAAGGCGATACTGTTCGCTTAATAAAAATAAACAAATGGGATTTTAAATGGCAGTATTATTATACGTTTAAGCATCCGCTTAAAATTCCTGCAGGTTCAACTGTATATGCTTATGGCATGTATGATAATACAGATAAAAACCCCTACAACCCATTTCATCCACCAAGAGATTGTAAAGAGCGAAATGATTTTATGAGTATGGGCACTACCGAAGAAATGTTTCAGTTTATTTTTACCTACCTGCGTTACCAACCGGGCGACGAACAAATTGATTTAGAGAAAAGAAAAAGTTTTTAATTACTTGTTTTCCCAGGCAGTCCAGTTAGTTTCTTCGCTATTTAGTATGCCAAGGTAATTGTGGTAACGTTCAGTATAAATTTTACCTTCTTCTAAAGCTTTTATAACAGCGCAATGTGGTTCATTAGTATGTGTGCAGTTATTAAATTTACATTGGTTCATTAGTGCTCTAAACTCAGGAAAATAATGCCCCACTTCTTCTTTTTTCATTTCAACTAAACCTAATTCTTTTATGCCGGGTGTATCAATAATATAACCACCGGCATCTAATTTATGTAATTCAGAAAACGTAGTAGTGTGTTTTCCTTTTAAATGTATTTCAGAAAGGTTACCTGTTTTTAAATGCAACGTAGGTTGTACATTGTTTACCAGGGTTGATTTACCTGCACCGCTATGCCCGGCAAGCAACGTAATTTTATCTTTTAGCTTACTTGTTATAATAGCTATATCTTCTTTCTTTAAAGCAGAAATTTCTATACACTCATATCCTATAGAAGTGTACATGTCTATTATTTCTTGCTGTGCTTTTTTTAATTCAGCATCTAATAAATCAACTTTATTAAAAATAATTTTTGCAGGAATTCTGTAAGCTTCTGTGGTAACTAAAAACCTATCTATAAATCCGGTTGAAGTGCGTGGGTAAACCAGTGTAGCTAATAAAAATGCTTGGTCTATATTAGCGGCCAGTATATGTGTTTGTTTAGATAGGTTTAATGATTTGCGTATAATGTAATTTTTACGCGGATATATTTTAGTAATAAGAGCACTATCACCACTTTGTTCAATCTCTACATAATCGCCCACCACAACCGGACTTGTACTTTTGCGTAACTCTAACCTAATTTTTCCGGCAAGGTTTGCCATCAACACTTCACCTGCATCTGTACAAACTCTGTATAAATTTCCGGTAGATTTTAAAATTAAGGCACGCACACTCACGCTTTTTTTAAATCCATATATTCTTTATAAGCCTTCTCCACTTTTTTAAACCAAACTTTTCCGTACTTACGAGTAAGTGGCGTCTGCAAAAATTTATATACAGGCACATTTAATTTTAAACCACAAGCGCAAGCATCTTTACAAATGTTCCAACGGTGGTAGTTAAGTGCATCGTGGTTTTTGTGTGGTGTTATGCGTATAGGATATAAGTGGCAAGAAATAGGTTTTTGCCAATCGACTACTCCATCTTTATGAGCCATTTCAATAGCGCATTTAGCCCAGTTATTTTCATCAAAAACTACAAAGGCGCATTCTTTGTTTTTACCAACAAGGGTGGTTGTATAATCGCCATCGCTATCTAAAACATAAGGTCCGTGCTTTTCAATGGCTTTTAAACCTTTTTTATTTAGATACGGTTTTACTTTATCAACTATACTTTCAATAATAGGTAATTCATCTAAATCAAGCGGAGCGCCACTTTCGCCGCTAATGCAGCATTCGCCTTTGCAGGCATGTAAATCGCAAACAAATTTTTCCTCAAAAAGTTCGTCAGATAGTATAGTTTTATCTATTGAAATCATTAGGCGTTAAATTTACGGATAAAAGCCATTATAACCCTAATTCAATTTTAGTTCTTCTTAACTAAATATTAAGATATAAAAGCTGTTAATTTAGATAATGGTTCACTTGTTTTTTGTAACTTTACACTGCAACAAAATGAAATCAATTATTTACATATTGCTTTTTGTGTTCGGTTTACTAACTGTTCAGCCTGCTGTGGCAGAGGTTATACGTGTTACGCAGACTACCAACGGAGTTTGTAAAATGAAATGTTGTAAAGATGAAAAAGGAGCTAAAGAAAACAATTGCTGCTCCGGTAAAATGTGTATGCCTTGTACTGTTTGTTTATGTTGTTTTACAACCACAGTAGAAAAATCTTCGTTTATTTTTCCAAGACATTCAGAAGGCAATGATTTAATGATTGCTCAAAACTCTGATTTCCTTTCAGGGTTTATTTCTCAGTGTTTCCATCCACCTAAAATTGCATAAGTAATTAGTTATTCCGTATAAAATGCGGAGCAACAATATTTATGAATCAATTTTAAAAACAATTTAATTTACTAAAAATGAAAAAAGTAATTATTGGCGCAGCTGCAGCTATTATGCTTGCAAGCGCCTCGGTATACGCTGTTAACAGCGCAACAAAAACAAATGAAAGCAAAACTTCATCTTGTTGCTGTAAAGATTGTGGTTGCAATGATTGTTCTTGCGGTACGTCTTGTGGCAGCTGTTGCGGAACCAGTTGCAGCAAATAAAGGTTTAGCCCTTTAACAAAAAATCCCCTGCTCATTGAGTGGGGGATTTTTGTTTTATATGCTATCCGTTATATAATTGAAGTAGACGAAACCTTTATCTTTTACATCACAAACTTTTCATAGATTTGGTTGATGAAAAAACACCTGCTTTTCATATTTTTAATTGTTAACTCCTGCCTTTCTTGTGCTCAAAACCTTGATTCTTTATGGGCGGTGTATAATAACAAAGCAGAGGCAGATACAAACCGTCTAAAGGCCATACAAAAGCTTATACGGAATTATGCTGGCAACAACCCTGATACAGCTATTGTTTTAGCACAACAAGAAGAACAACTGGCTGATTTATTACCACCTTCAAATAAAAAAACATGGATTGCTGACGCCTTTGGCAATGCAGGTTTTTGTTTTATGAATAAAGGAGATTTACCCAAAGCATTAGATTATTATTTAAAAAGTTTAAAACTGTATGAAGAAATTAAAGATAAAAAAGGCATAGGATATTGTTACGTATATCTTGGTCTTTTTTATTATTACCAAGCTGAAGATTTAAAAGGCTTAACATACTTTTTAAAGGCTTTAAAAATAAAACAGGAGCTTGGAGATAAAAACGGCATAGGAGCTTGCTATGTTAACATAGGGAATTTTTATATTGGAAAAGCCGATCACACAACTGCATTATACTATTTTCTGAAGGCATTAGAAATACTTACTGAGGTTAAAAATAAAAAGTATATAGAAAATTGTTATGGCAATATAGGGAATCTTTATTTCGATCAATTTGATTATACTAAAGCACTTGAATATTATATAAAGGCTTTGCGGATGCAACAAGAAATTAATGATAAAAATGGTATAGCTATAACTTATTTAAATATTGTTGAGTTGTATGGAAGAACAGCTGATTATAAATTATCTATACTATATGGCGATTCAGCTTTACAAACAAGTAAAGAAATTGGAGACATAGATAGCGAACGTTTAACGTATTGGAAATTGGCCAAAACGTACAGCAAGATGAATAGGTATAAGGAAGCTTATGAGTGTCATGTAAAATTTAAAACACTGACAGATAGCATTTTTAATGCTGATAATAGTAAACAACTGGGAGATTTAAAAACGCAGTTTGAAGTAGAAAAAAAGGAAGCTGAACTCAAAATTAAATCGGATACTGAAAAAGAGAAAATTAAAGCGGTTTCTTTAGAAGAAAAGAAACGACAGGAATTAATAATAGGAGCAGTAGCGGGCATATTGTTGGTTGTAGTTATATTTTCTCTGTTTTTGTATAAACGGTTTAAAGTAACTCAAAAACAAAAGCAAATTATTGAAGAACAAAAACTGTTAGTTGATAAAGCTTATGATGAGTTGCATGAGAAGAATAAAGAAGTAATGGACAGCATTTATTATGCTGAAAAGATACAAAGAGCACTCATTACACCTGAAAAATACATAGCGAATAGCTTAAATAAATTAATGAAAAACAGTTAGCTCCTTACTAAGTAAGTATATCGTTCTTTTTAAAATATTCTAAAACAGCTTTTATCATCAGGTTATTTTGTTCAGCTGCTTTTAAAAAAGGTAATTGTTCTTTGGTTTTAAAATGGGGCCACCCATCTGCATCGCGCCCTTCAAACTCGTAGTAACCGTAGGGCTCTAACAATGTGCAAATAGCAATATGCATAATGTTTACTTTTTCATCTTTTTTAAATTTTTTGTAACCCATGCCAAGTTCTTGCACACCAATTAAAAAAATAATAGCATGTAAATCAGGCTCCATACCAAATTTTTCGGCAAGTGTTTCTTGCAATTGTGTCCACTCGCTTTTTGGTTTTTCTTGCATGGTTTTTTTAAGGATGTTTTTCTTTATACTTTAAAATGGAATTGCTTAACCAGGCTTTAAAAACGGGTAAATCTTTTCCGGTATCATAACCTATGCCGTTGTTACTTAACAAACTCTCATCATCGTTTACAATTACATAATAAGGCTGCGAGCTAATTTTGTATTTGCTTAATTGCATAAAGCCCCACTTCATGCCTTCGGTTTCAAGCGTTACTTTGTCATCACCCCATTGTACTTCTTTTTGTTCTGCTTTAGCAAGCTCGTGTCTGTCATCTACAAATAAAGAAACAATAACTAAATCATTAGCTAAAATATTTCTTATTTCAGGTTCAACCCAAACGTTGTCTTCCATTTTACGGCAGTTAGCACAGGCATGTCCTGTAAAATCTACCATTAAAGGTTTATGAACTTCTTTTGCATAAGCCAAAGCACTTTCATAATCGTTATGGAAAACTTTTAATCCATCCGGACCATTAATCATTTTTGCAGCCAAGGCAGATGAACTATTTTGAGTAGATGATTGTACCGATGTTGTTTGTCGTTTCCATTCAGAATAGGTTGAAGGGGGAATAACTCCGCTTAATAATTTTAACGGTGCGCCCCATAAACCCGGAACCATATAAACGGTAAAAGCAAAAGCAAGTATGGCAAAAAATAATCGTGGTATAGTTAAAAAGGGTGCCTCAGTATCATGACTTAATTTAAACCAGCCCATTAAATAAGCTCCGGTTAAACCAAATAGCACAATCCACAAAGTAAGAAACACCTCGCGGGTAAGTATATGTGTTTGATGAACTAAATCTGCATTCGATGCAAATTTTAAAGCCAATGCTAATTCTAATAAACCAAGTGTAACTTTAACAGTGTTAAGCCATCCGCCCGATTTTGGCATGCTTTGTAACCAACTGGGTACAATGGCAAACAAACCAAATGGTAAAGCAAACCCAAACCCAAAACCTAAGAAACCAAAAAATGGTCCGGTAGGGGAGTTACTTACTAAGGGAATTAAATTACCAATAAAAATACCGGTACATGAAAATGAAACTAACGACAGCGTGGTAGCCATAAAAAAGATGCCGATAAAACCACCTCTGTCACTTTGCGAATCTATTTTATTAAGCCATGAATTGGGTAATACAATTTCGAAAGCACCCAAAAAACTAATACCAAAAATAATAAGCATAATAAAAAAGAAAATATTAAAAGCCGCACTTGATGCTATGGCGTTTAAAGCAGTTTCGCCAAACACGGCGGTAATTAATAACCCCAGTGCAGTGTAAATAATAATTATGCTAAACATAAATAATAGAGCTTCTTTAATAGCTCCACTACGTGTTTTATTACGCTTTAAAAAGAAACTTACGTTCATTGGTATCATAGGAAAAACACAAGGTGTAATTAATGCGGCTAAACCAAAGCCTATGCCTTTTAAAAATATTAGCCACCAAGGCGTACTCTCGCTTGTGGTTTTTTCTGGAGTATTAGTTTCTGCTACCGGCGTTTTAACTTCAGTAGATATTGTGGTATCTGTTTTCGTACTTGTATCTGCAATTGTCTCTTGAGTAGAAACAACTCCTTCTCCTATATTTAAAGAGAATTTTTTAGCAGGAGGAAACTCACATTTTTCTTCCGTACAAACCTGAAACACATCAAACTTACCTGTTAATGTAAATAGTTTACCAGTTTTTACTTTAATGCGTTGAGTAAAAGTGGCTTTGTTCTCAAAGTAATAAACAACTGCTTTAAATTGCGGATCCATTTTTTTTATAGGCGTACTTTCTTTAAGCTTGCCTACAAATTCGTAATCTGCAGATGGGTTAAATTCTATGTGAGTTGGGTTTGGCCCCCCTGTTTGGTTAACAGAAAATATGTGCCATCCATTTTCAATAGCTGTATTAAAAATAATATCATACTCAGTATCCGATACTTTTTTAGATTCTATCTTAAATATTACAGGACTGGCACCTTTTGTTGTAGTGTTTTCTATTTTTTCAACCGGCGCAGCTGCTTGCTCTATGTTAAGCGAAAACTTTTTAGCAGGCGGAAAGGTGCACATTACATCCGTACAGGTTTGAAATTCATACTTGCCCGTTACCTCAAATGTTTTATCTGTTTTTGCTTTAATGCGTTGGGTAAAAGTGGCTTTGGTTTTGAAATAAGCTACCTGCATATCAAACACCTTATCCATTTCCTGTATGGGTGTACTTTCTTTAAGTTTTCCTGCCAGCTCATAATCTGCAGATGGGCTAAGTTCTATACGGGTAGGGTTTGGGCCATCCCCCGTTTGGTTAATAGAGTATATGTGCCAGTCTTTTTCAATAACAGCATTAAAAACAATATCGTACTCGGTAGCCGATACTTTTCTATATTCTATATTAAATTTTACCGGATTTTTTTCTTGAGCAAATGCTTGTAATGTACCCAGCAGAATAAAAAGCAAGGCAATTTTATAGAGTAATTTTTTCATACATGAGATTAGTCGGTTCCAAAGGTAAAAAATTACAAGCTGAAAACGTTTTTTACAAAACCTTTATTTAGAAACATTATAAATTAAACAGTTTATAAGTTAGGCTTGATATTACGGCTTTGGGTGTGTAAATTTGACGCCGCTAAAAGTCTTTAATATTATGAGCAAAGAAAATTTTCTTCAATCAAGTCTGGGTAAAAAATTAGTAATGGGTATAACGGGTTTATTCCTTATAACCTTTTTAATAGTGCACGTTGGCTGTAATGCCTGCATTTTTGCCAACGATGGAGGTGTACTTTTTAACGAAGTATGCCATTTTATGTCGCATAACTTTTTTATACGTGTTATGGAAATTGTTTTGTTTGCCGGCATTTTTACGCATATGATACAGGCTTTATTATTAACCATGAAAAACAACAAAGCTCGTCCAATAAAATATGCGGTAACTAACGGCGCTTCTAATAGCAAATGGTATAGCCGTAGCATGGGTGTTTTAGGTTCGTTATTATTAATGTTTTTTGTAGTGCATTGGGCTCATTTTTGGGTTCCTACTAAGGTGGCAGTTTTTACCGGACAAGAAGAAAACACCTTTGAACATATGAAAGAAATTTTCTCGAAAGAATATGTTGTAGCAATTTATTTATTGGGTATCATTTCTCTTTGTTACCACTTATTACATGGTTTTCCATCTGCTTTTCAAACAGTAGGTTTAAATAATAAAAAATACACCCCGCTATTAAAAAAAGCGGGTGCAACTTTTGCTATTGTGGTGTGCACATTGTTTGCAGCTATGCCAATAACTGTGTATTTAGGAATCATTAAATAATTTAAGAATTTAAAAGTTTTATATATGGCAACTTCACCAAAATTAGATGCTAAAATCCCTAAAGGAGAGATAGACCAAAAATGGAGTAAATATCGCTCTACTGTACACTTGGTTAACCCGGCTAATAAACGTAGCCTCGAGGTTATCATTGTAGGTTCTGGTTTAGCTGGTGCATCGGCAGCAGCTTCGTTAGCTGAGATGGGATATAAAGTAAAAGTATTTTGCTTTCAAGATTCTCCTCGTCGTGCGCACTCTATTGCCGCACAAGGTGGTATAAATGCTGCAAAAAACTATCAAAACGATGGTGATAGCGTTTATCGTTTATTTTACGATACCATTAAAGGAGGCGATTACCGTTCTCGTGAAGGAAATGTGCATCGTTTAGCTGAGGTATCAGGCAACATTATTGACCAGTGTGTAGCTCAAGGCGTACCTTTTGCTCGCGAATATGGCGGGGTTTTAAGTAACCGTTCATTTGGTGGTACACAGGTACAGCGTACATTTTATGCAGCCGGACAAACCGGACAACAACTATTATTAGGGGCTTATAGTGCCTTACAACGCCAGGTTGGTATGGGGGCTGTTAAATTATATGCGCGTCACGAAATGTTAGACGTGGTAAATATTGATGGTAAATGCCGTGGCATTATTGCCAGAGATGTAATTACCGGAAAATTAGAAAGACATTTTGGTCATGCAGTGTTAATTGCATCAGGTGGATACGGAAACGTATTTTACCTTTCTACCAACGCAATGGGTAGCAACGTGACTGCAGCCTGGAAAGCGCACAAAAAAGGTGCCTTTTTTGGTAACCCATGCTATACACAAATTCACCCAACTTGTATTCCCGTTAGTGGCGACCATCAATCTAAATTAACCTTAATGTCTGAATCACTTCGCAATGATGGACGTATTTGGGTTCCTAAAAAAGCAGGTGATACACGCAAGGCGAGTGAAATTCCGGAAGAAGAAAGAGATTATTACTTAGAGCGTCGTTATCCTGCCTTTGGTAACTTGGTTCCACGCGATGTGGCATCACGTGCCGCTAAAGAGCGTTGCGATGCAGGTTTTGGTGTAGGTGCAAGTAAATTAGCGGTGTATCTTGATTTTTCTGCTAACATGATGCGTTACGGGCAAATTGAAGCCAACAAACAAAACATACATAACCCAAGTAAAGAAAAAATACGTGAGCTGGGTATGGGGGTTGTAAAAGAAAAATATGGTAACCTGTTTGATATGTACAAACAAATTACAGGCGAAGATCCATATGAAATTCCAATGCGCATTTACCCTGCAGTGCACTATACAATGGGTGGCCTTTGGGTTGATTATAATTTAATGACTACCGTGCCTGGTTTATATGCTTTGGGTGAAGCTAACTTCTCTGATCATGGGGCTAATCGCCTTGGTGCATCTGCATTAATGCAAGGTTTAGCTGATGGTTATTTTGTTATCCCTTATACTATCGGAGATTATTTATCAGAAGAAATTCGTACTAAAGCAATTCCAACTGATCACGAAGCTTTTGTAAAAGCAGAAGCAGAAGTTCAAGAGCGCATCAATAAATTGATGACAATTAAAGGCACAAAATCGGTAGATCATTTCCACAAACAATTAGGTAAAATTATGTGGGAAAAATGTGGAATGGCACGTAACGCAGCAGGTTTAAAACAAGCAATAGAAGAAATTAAAAAATTGCGTGAAGAATTTTGGAAAGATGTACGTGTTACCGGTGAAGCAAACGAGTTTAATCCTGAATTAGAAAAAGCAGGCCGTGTGGCTGATTTCTTAGAACTTGGTGAATTAATGTGTATGGATGCTTTAAACCGTAACGAAAGTTGTGGTGGGCATTTCCGTGAAGAGTACCAAACCGAAGAAGGCGAAGCAAAACGCGATGATGATAATTTTGCTTACGTGGCTGCTTGGGAAAATAAAGGGAATAATGCTTGGGAATTACATAAAGAAGAATTGATTTTTGAGAATATAAAAATTGCTGCACGTTCATATAAATAAAAAGTTATGAGTCACGGAAACATGAATTTAACCTTAAAGGTTTGGAAACAAAAAAATAAAGATGCTAAAGGCGCTTTAGAAACATATCAGGTAAAAGGCATTTCGCCCGATATGAGTTTTTTAGAAATGTTTGATGTGCTTAACGAGCAACTGATAACAGAAGGAAAAGACCCTATTGCATTTGACCATGATTGTCGCGAAGGAATTTGTGGCATGTGCAGTATGTTTATTAATGGTCGCCCACATGGGCCTGTTAAAGGAGTTACAACCTGCCAACTACATATGCGTAGTTTTAAAGATGGCGATACTATTGTGGTTGAACCTTGGCGTAGTGCAGCTTTTCCGGTGGTTAAAGATTTAGCGGTTGATAGAAGTGCTTTTGATAGAGTTATTGCAGCAGGTGGTTTCGTATCGGTAAACACAGGTAATGCAAAAGACGCTAACAATATTTTAATTAATAAAGATGATGCCGATGATGCGTTTAATGCGGCGGCTTGTATTGGTTGTGGTGCTTGTGTAGCTACGTGTAAAAATGGTTCGGCTATGTTATTTGTATCGGCAAAAGTTTCGCAATTAGCTTTATTACCACAAGGGCAAATTGAAAAAGAAGCCCGTGTACTTAGTATGGTTGGCCAAATGGATGATGAAGGCTTTGGAGCTTGCAGCGTAACAGGTGCTTGTGAAATAGAATGTCCTAAAGGCATTTCGTTAGAGAATATTGCGCGTATGAATAGAGAATATTTAGGTGCAAATATTAAATCTAAACATTAGTATTAGTAAAATAACATTTTTGTTGAAAAACGGCCAACTATACCAGTTGGCTGTTTTGTTTTCTGGAAATCGTGAAAAAATGACATTTAGTCGATTTTACGGTTAAAAAAAGTGTCAATCCACCTATTTTGTTTGCAAAAATTTGTTTTTAGGTAAACTATTTTATACAATTGCAGTAATCAAAACCACTAACTAAAAACAAATGAAAAAAACACTATTAACAACAGCAGCTTTTGCCTTGCTTTCAGCAGGTGTAATGGCTCAGGGGCAAAAAAATAAAGCCCCTATTAAAAAGGCTTATGCAACGACGAGTCAAACATCGCGTAACATAACCGTTCAAGAAAATGCGGCAACCCCAGTACCAAATCGTGGCTGCGGTACAGCTGTTCCTACTAAAGAATGGGACGAAGCATTTAATAAAATGGTTGAAGCTCATAAAGCTGATATGGCAACAGGAAGAGCTACTGCTACTACTTACACAATTCCTATTATATTCCATATTATTTCTTCTACTGGTGAAGCAGTAAACTCAGCTTCTGCTACTAGCGGTCATAATTTAAATGCTGCCCAAATACAATCTCAAATTACCATTTTAAATAATGATTATAATGGTACTGGTTATAATACTAATATATATGCTACTTATACAAATACCGGCGGTACACCGGCTTTTTATGATTATGCGCATGCTAATACTACAGGTACTAATAGTGTATCACCTTCCAGCTTAAATTCGGGTGGCGGTATTGCTATTGGGGTTTCTGGCATTTACTGGTGTTTAGCTACTAAAAACCCTAGCGGAACAACTTTAGCTGAGCCCGGCATAGACCGTGTTACATGGGAAAGTTGCTCTGGTGCTGTAGACCCTGCTACAGGAACCCAAACTACTTTTAACACCAATATGGATACCAAAATTAAACCGGCAACTATTTGGGATCCTACTAAATACTTTAACGTATGGGTAAGTGATGGTGGTACAGCTGGCTTATTAGGTTATGCTACTTTCCCTCCGGTATCTGCAAGCAGTACATCAGCAATATCAAGTAGTCAAAATGCCGGTACTACTACCGGAAGTTTTGGTGAAACTAATAGCGGTACCCCTTCACAAACTGATGGAGTATGGGTGGCGTACACTGCAGTTGGTAACACAGGTACTGTACAATCACCTTATCAATATGGTCGTTCATTAACGCACGAATCTGGTCACTGGTTAGGTTTACGCCATATTTGGGGAGATGGAACTTGTGCAAATGATTTTTGTAATGACACTCCTCCTGCAGCGGCAGCTAATATTAATTTAACAGCTTTTCCAAACCCAAGATACCCATATCACAAAGGTACATGTACAACCGCACCAACTAACTCTACAGATGGAGAGATGTACATGAACTTTATGGATTATAGTGGAGATGCTGAATTATGGATGTTTACAAATGAGCAAGTTAACCGTTTTCATGCATCTTTAGCGAGCAGCCCATACAGAAGTGGTTTAACAGCATCAGCAGCTAATTTATGTACAGGTGTTACCGTAACTACTCCTACAGCAGCATTTACTTATCCTACTACTTTATGTTTAGGTGTAGCTGAGCAGTTTACTGATGCTTCTACAGGCCCTCCTTCAACGTGGTCTTGGAGTGTAACGCCAAGTGCAAGTGTAACAATTGCAAGTGCTACAAGTCAAGATCCTATGATTACTTTCCCTTCAGCAGGTTCTTATACAGTAACTTTAGCAGCTACTAACACAGTAGGTACAAACTCTACATCTCACGTAGTAACTGTAACGTCTTGTGCATTAACTAAATGCGATACCTTAACTAACTTTTCAACCAGCGATACGTTAACTATATTCCCATTAGGTATGCCGGTTCAAGATTCTGGTTATATTAGTGGTACTAATATTTATGGAGATTTAGCTAAAGCTGAGTTTTATAATTCTACTACCTTGGCAAATACTCAAATTAGTGGTGTAGTTTGCTTATTCTTTAAAGATGGTACACGAGGTACAGGTGGAACAGGTACTGTAAGTTTAAATATACTTAGTGGAGATAATACAAACGGACCGACAGGTACTGCTATAGGTACTGCAACAGCAAACTTAGCTACCATTGCGGCAACTACTGCAACAACAGGTGTTAAGTATTGTGGTAACCCAAATATAGGTTTCTCTACGGCACTTATAGTTCCTTATAAATTTACATTTGCTACTCCGGTACCTACACCAACTGCAACAGGTGGTTTCTTTGCAAGTTTAAATATTCCTGCTGCAACAGGTGGAGATACTTTAGTTCTTTTCCAAAACACAAACTTTAGCCCTAATACTGTAGCTACTGCTTGGGAATTAAATGCACCATCTCCAGGAACATGGGCAAGTGCTAAAACAGATTGGGGCTTCGGTGATGGAGTTTCATTTGCTATATTACCGGTTGTTTGCCCTACAGGTACAACAGGTATCCAATCTAACGAGTTAGCGAGTGGAGTTAACTTATTCCCTAACCCTAATAATGGTCAGTTTAACTTTGCAGTTACTTTATCAGAAGCGACTAACTTAAACTTTACTATTATAAACATGTTAGGTCAGGTTGTTTATACTAAATCAGAAAATAACATAACAAACGCTGTATTAAGCTGCAATTTATCGCACTTAGAAAAAGGTGTTTACTATGCAAGCATTACTGATAGCAATAACAATAAAACAGTTAAGAAAATTATCATCGAATAATTAACTAACTAAAAACTAAAAGCCGCCTCAAGCAATTGGGGCGGCTTTTTTATTTATATGTTTTTACATAGGAAGCGCGTCAATTACATCAAATACGTGTTTAGGAACTACGCTGCGTTTTTGCCAC
>JABDDQ010000001.1:123907-127966 GCA_013287545.1 Bacteroidota bacterium
TATCGCACTTAGAAAAAGGTTTTTACATAGGTTAACAAATTAATTTTAATTAAATAACACATCGTAAACAAAAACCCATTAAATTTATATGCTTCTTTAAAATAGCACAGATATCATGGATAAGTTAAAAGAAAAATTTCAAGGCAAAGCCACTCCACTTGCGGCAGAGATAAAAGATATTATTAAAACCAATGGTGATTTAGTACTTGGTGAATTTACCGTAGCTCAAGTTTATCAAGGCATGAAGGGCATGAAGGGCATGGTTACCGAAACGTCTAAATTAGACCCTGAAGAAGGCATCCGCTTTCGCGGATACTCGATACCCGAATTACGTAAACAATTACCAAAAGCACCAGGCGGAACAGAACCATTACCAGAGGGCATTTTTCATTTAATGTTAGTAGGCGAATTGCCAACTAATGATGATGTTACTTTTATTACCAACGAGTGGCAAAAACGCAGCGTAGTTCCTAAACACGTATTTGATGTAATTGACGCGCTTCCTGTTGATGCACATCCAATGACTCAGTATTGCTCAGCTATACTTGCTTTGCAAACCGAATCGGTATTTGCTAAAGCTTATGCAAAAGGTATCAGCAAAAAAGATTATTGGGATTATGTATACGAAGATGCCATGAATTTAATTGCTCGCCTTCCTCGTATTGCAGCTTATATCTATCGTCGTAAGTACAAAAACAATATACATATTGAACCGGATCATAAATTAGATTGGGCTGCGAACTTAGCACACATGATGGGTTTTGAAGATTTAGATGTAAGACGCTTATTCCGTTTGTACATGACTATTCATGCTGACCATGAAGGTGGAAACGTATCGGCACATGCTACGCATTTAGTGGGTAGTGCTTTAAGTGACCCTTATCTTTCTTTCTGTTCAGGTATGACAGGTTTAGCAGGTCCTTTACACGGGTTAGCTAATCAGGAAGTTTTAAACTGGATTATGGAGTTGAAAGAAAATTTAGGTGGCGGTTTACCAACTAAAGAACAAATTGCGGATTATATTAAAAAAACCTTAGCTGAAGGAAAAGTTGTTCCGGGATACGGACATGCCGTGTTACGTAAAACCGATCCTCGTTTTACAGCTCAACAAGATTTTTATAAAAACTATATTAAGCACGATGATATTTGCGAGATTGTGCAAATGATTTATGAAGTAGCGCCTCCGATATTAGAGTCTACCGGAAAAATTAAAAACCCTTGGCCTAACGTTGATGCACACTCTGGCGCATTGTTAGCACACTATGGCATACACGAATATGATTTTTATACTGTTTTATTCGGTGTATCGCGTGCATTAGGTGTAATGGCAAGTTTAATTTGGGATAGAGCTTTAGGTCATCCAATTGAGAGACCAGACTCATTAACAACTGAAAACATTAAAGCAAAAATTGCCTCAGTTAAAGCAAAGGCATAAACTTTAAAATTACAATTGAAAAAGCGAGCTTAATGCTCGCTTTTTTGTTTACATTAGTTTTAGCTTGTGCAAAATAAACCAAATGAATATAATTTACAACAGCTTGTAGAAACCTACAAACGTTTGGTGTTTAACACAGCTATTAATTTTTTACAACATCGTGAAGAAGCTGAAGATATTACGCAGGAAGTTTTTATTGAAGTATATCAATCGCTTTCAACGTTTAAAGAGCAATCAACTATTTCTACCTGGATTTATAGGATAACAGTTAATAAATGTTTAGACCACCTTCGTGCTAAAAAAAGACAGAAACGCTTTGGTTTTTTAACGAGTTTATTTCATCCTGAATCGGGAGAGGTGTTGATGGAAGTTTCTCATTTTGACCATCCAGGCATTGAAATGGAGAAAAAAGAAAAAGCACAGTTTTTATTTAAAGCCATTGAGAGCTTGCCCGAAAATCAAAAAACTGCCTTTATACTTTGGCATATAGAAGAATTGCCTCAAAAAGAAATTGCGGAGATTATGCAAAGCTCGGTAAAGGCTATAGAATCGCTTTTACAGAGGGCTAAAGCCAATTTACGTAAAGAACTGGAAAAAATATATCCTGACAGAAGGAATTAAGGAAATTGAACGTCTAAATACAAAACAAATGGAAAAAGAAAACTGGATAAACGAAGTAATGCAAAGCACCAAAGGAATGAAACCTATGGAGGCTAACCCATTTTTGTTTGAAAAAATTACGCATAAAATTGAGCTGAATAGGAGGGATGAAGTGCAGGCAAAACTTTTTTTAAAGGGATGGGCAGTAGCTGCAAGCATAGTTATTGTAGTTAACGTTATTTCGTTTACGCACATATTAAAAGATAAACCGAGCCAACAAAAAGAAATTGGTTATCAGGCGTTATCTAAAGAAATGGGTTTAACACAAACGTCTAATTATTAGTTGCATGCAAAACAATAATCAACTAAAATTTTGGAAATGGGCCGTGTTGTTGCTGGCTGTATTAAATGTTTGTCTTTTAGCAAGTATTTGGTTAAAACAAAATGGACAATCGCATGATGAAATGCACCGACCACCTAATGGAGAAAGAGCGGCAGATTTTCTGTTAGAACAATTAAAATTTTCTGAGCAACAAATGGCGGCATTTGAAAAATTAAAAGAAGGGCATCGCCATGCAATGGATTCTTTACGAGAAGCGAGTAAAGAAACACATCGTTTATTTTTTGATAATTTAAAAAATGAAAAACAAGATACTGCTAAAGTAAATGAGTTAGCCCGTAGCATTGCTAATAACCAAACACAAATTGAATTAGTAACCTTTAATCATTTTAAGCAAGTGCGTAAGCTTTGTGATGAAAAGCAAAAAGCAAAATTTGATGAAATTATACAAGAAGTACTACGAAGAATGGCAAGACCAGGCCCATCGCCCCCAAAACAAAAAGAGTAGTTAACGCTAAATTTAATTCCCCTCTTTAATTAGCTTAATTGTTTTTTGTTGCCCGTTTACGGTAACATTAAGCAAGTAGAGACCTTTACTTAATAAAGTGAGGTCTAATTTCTCTATATAACTACCGCTTGACTTAGCAGTTTCATTTTGTAAAATAGTTTGCCCAATTAAATCAGTTAGCTGCCATTTGATAGTTGCATCTTGTTCTAAAGTATAATTTATACTAACAGAATTTTGTGCGGGATTAGGATATACTTTAAATGCTAAATTCTCTATATTAAATTGATTGATACTTGTTGTGCCCGAAGTTGTATCTACTTTTTGTCCGTTAGAAGATATTTTGGTACAAAGCAAACCCGCACCATCTTGCGCTCGTACACTAAAATAGTACCACTGTCCTTGGCTTAGGTTTAAGCCTGTTTTTGTAATGTTTAAAGAATCCATATTGGCTGTCCAGGCAACTGTGTTACTATCTCCGGCTGTTGTACCAATACAGTACCAGTACTTTGCAATTCCTGAATTTACATCACTGGAAGCAGACCAGTTAGCCGATAAAGTTGTTTTAGATGAGGTAACATTTATATCTGCACCCAGTCCATCTCTTATAGAATCAACTACAAGCGGCGGAGTCCAATCTACATTTATATTGTCATAATCAATAGCAGAAAGATTAGTGGCACTATCGCTACAAATAGATTTTATTTGTCCGGATGGTGTTGATGGATTTGTGTTTTGGTAACGAATATCGTTTGCATTACCAGGGCCAACTGTAATATTTGCTGTTGTGGCACGCGAACGGTAAACATCTAATTGGTCTACGGAAAGTGTGGCATTCCCACTTCTAAAAGATATATAACCTCCATTACTTAACGGACTACTATCTGTCCAACTACCAATTAAAATATTGTTTTGATATATGCGTATCAAGCCGCTTATTCTATCATAAATAACTTTATAATCGTACGATTGGTTTGGGTTAACGGTTACTGTTGATTGGTAAACCGGAGAACCATAATTGTTGTTAACCACTTTGTAAATTTGCAATTCAGAATTATCTACTCTAAACCAAACAAAGTAACTGTTGTTTCTGTTGGATGAATCGGGTTGGTCACAAAAAAAATGAAAACCGGCTCTACGGCCATTGCCACCTGCACCACCACCAATGGTTGCCACAAA
>JABDDQ010000002.1 GCA_013287545.1 Bacteroidota bacterium
CAGCAGCTATTAATAGAATAGCATCGGCACCTATACTTTTTGCTTCAATAATTTGATACTCATCTACCGTAAAATCTTTACGCAAAATGGGGCAAAAATTATATTTTCTGGCTGTTGTAAGGTCTTCATTTTTTCCGCCGAAAAAATTACCATCGGTTAAAACAGATAATGCACTTGCACCTGCCTGCATATAACCCAATGTTGTTTTCTCTACATCAGCATATTTGTTTATAAACCCTTTTGATGGCGATTTTTTCTTGAACTCGGCAATAATGCCACTTAAATCACTACGTAGCAAATATTTTTTAAACGACACACAAGGCGAATTGAAATAAATAGATTTTTCCAACAGCTTAGCCGGATATAAATCTTTCTTTTCTTGTACTTCTTTCTTTTTATACTCTACTATGTTTTGTAATGTGTTCATATTATTGGTTATTAATAAGGTTTGTAAAAAGTTGGTAGGCTTTTTTTGATTGTATAACTTCTCTTGTTTGTTGCAAACAATCGGTTATTGGTTTATTTGTGTAACAGTTAATCGCATACGCTGCGTTAAGCGCCACAACTTCTGTTTGCTCTTTAGTAGCTTTGTTTTGTAGCACGTTAGAAAATATTATAGCAGCATCTTCAACGGTGTATCCGCCAAACAAATGTTCTTCTTTAATAAAGGGTAAATTAAATTGCTGCGGACTTACCACTTTTTCTCCTTGGGGCATATACACTTTAAAATCTCCGGTGCCCGATATTTCATCGTACCCATCTAATGAATGAACGATGCAATACTTTTGATTTTCTTGCTGTAACAAATAGTGATAAACACGCGCCAATTCGAGATTATAAACACCCACCATTTTATGCGATGTTTTAGCCGGGTTTACTAAGGGACCAAGCATATTAAAAAATGTTTTCACGCCCATTTCTTGACGAATGGGAGCAACACTTTTTAAAGCCGGGTGAAACAAAGGTGCGTGCATAAAACACATGTTATAAGCGTCTAATTGCCTTTTTAATGAATCAACTTTATTAGTGAATTTATAACCTAAATGCTGTAACACATTAGATGAACCGCTAACGGAAGAAACACCGTAGTTGCCATGTTTAGCTACTTTTACACCACAAGCAGCTGCGATAATGGCAGAGAGTGTAGATATATTAAATGTGTTTTTACTATCCCCACCTGTGCCACATACATCAATGGTTTCTATATCAATGTCAACCGGCAGACATAACTCTAACAATATATCTCTATAGCCGCCCAATTCTTCTACGCTAATGGGGCGCATTAGATACACGGTAAGTAAAGAAGACATCTCTGACGGGTTTGCTTTTCCTTCAGAGATTAAAAGCAACACCTCTCGAGCCTCTTCTTTTGTAAGATCCTGACTATCGTATAGTTTTTTTAAATACTTTTTCATTTCTATATCTAACTAAAAATCCAGTTGCGAATAATTTGCTCGCCATATTCTGATAAAATAGATTCCGGGTGGAATTGCACTCCTTTTGTATTATAGGTTTTATGCTTCATCGCCATAATGTTTCCCTCACTATCTGTTGCTGTAATATCAAAACACTCTGGCAACCCATTTGTATCTACTACCCACGAGTGGTAACGCCCCGCTTTAAATTGCTTAGGGCAATCTTTAAACAAACTATCGTCTTTGAGTAATTGAACGGGAGTTGCTATACCATGATAAACACTATCTAAGTTTTTAAGCTTTCCGCCAAAAGTTTCCCCTATGGCCTGTAAACCCAAACACACACCTAAAATGCTTTTTGTAGGGGCGTATGTTTTTATAACATCTAATAAAATACCGGCTTCATTCGGTAAACCCGGTCCGGGCGATAAAAGTATTTTATCGTAGCCATTTATACCCTTCAATTCAATTTTATCATTACGAATGACATCAATTTTATAATCACAAACCTTTTCAACTAAATGAACCAGGTTGTAAGTAAAACTATCGTAGTTATCAAAAACTAAAATTTTCATATATGTTGTTTTTCTTGTTTTAAAATTTCTTTTGTAGAAGCTAATTCAACCGCTTTTTGTAATGCGCCAATTTTATTAAACACTTCTTGTAATTCGTTATCTTCTATAGATGAATCAACAATTCCTGCTCCGGCACGATAAAAAAGTGTATTGTCTTTACTTAAAAATGTACGTATCATAATAGCGTGGTTAAGTGAACCACCTAAGCCAATTAACCCAACTGCACCTCCGTAAAAACTACGTGTAGTTTTTTCATACGTATCAATTAATTGCATGGATTTATGTTTAGGTGCGCCCGATAAAGTACCCGCAGGAAAAGAATCGCACAACACTTTAAAAGCAGTTGATTTTTCTTTAAGCATGCCCGTAACTTTTGAAACTAAATGTATAACATGCGAATAAATTTGTACTTCTTTAAGTGTTTCAACTTTTACATTGTTGCAATGCCTGCTTAAATCGTTACGAGCTAAATCAACCAACATCATGTGTTCGGCATTTTCTTTTTTATCATTTAATAATCGCTCTACAGCTTTAAGATCTTCCGCATCATTATCAGTTTGTTTATAAGTGCCTGCTATGGGGTGAATTTCTGCCCTGTTATTCTCTACAATTAATTGAGCTTCGGGCGAAGAGCCAAATAATTTAAAATTACCATAATCAAAATAAAACAAATAAGGTGATGGATTTACACGGCGCAACTGACGATATACATTAAACTCATCTCCCTTAAAAGCCCTGCTAAATCTGCGAGATAACACCAATTGAAAAACATCACCGCGTTTGCAATGCTTTTTTGCTTCTCTAATCATATCCAGATAACTGGTATTTGTGTTATCAGAAATTTCTTCTCCTGTTGCAGTAAAAGCGAATTCGGCAACTGTTTTGTTTATTAAGAGATTTTCAATCTCTAATAACTGCACCCTTAACTCATTTTCGTTTTCTGAATTGCAAGTAATTTCAACTTCATCGTTAAAGTGATTAATAACAATACTATTTTTATAGAGCGAGTATATGGCTAAAGGAATTTCTGTTTCAGGTGAAGTTTGCTTTAACTTGATATCCTCCATTAATTGCACAGCCTCGTATGAAGTATAGCCAAAAACAGACTGATGTTTATCTTTAGTTTCAAAACCTTGTAAAAAAATATTTATTTCTTCATTTAAAGAGTGCGGAGCTGATTTTTTCTCAATAGTATTTGAGTCTTTTAATACTACTTCATTAGGCTTAATGATGATACTTGCCAAAGGTTCAAAGCAAATAAACGATTTGCTATTTTTATCTGAGTGGTAATCGGAGCTTTCTAAAAGCAAGGGTTCACGATACTTATCTCTTATTTTTAAATAAACACCCACAGGCGTTAATAAATCGCCACTTATTTTTTTTGTGAGACTATACATTTTAATTTTTTTCATCTTTTTTAAATTAACATAAAACAAAAAGCCCGTTGTTTGTGAACAACGGGCTTTGAAATTTATATGTAACTTATATAATAACTTAGCTGTTCACAACATTAGTTGAGAACCACCACCAGCTATTATTTAAGATTTGTTTTTTCATTTGAATAATGCAAATGTAATCCGATTTTTTAATTCTGCAAAAAAATTATGCTTTTACTTTTTTCATTTTAGCGTAATCTTGCAGATAACTCTTATAATCAATTAAAATCTGCTTGTACATTTTTTTAGCACAAGGAACTACTAAATCTATCTTATTGGTAGCAGCAAACTCAATTAAATCGTCGCCATTAGCTGTACCATCAAGCCCCGAACTGCGAAGCTGTGCCCACGCAACAAGTCCGCCAAGTTCTTTTAACAGTTTAGTAAAATCTGTTTTTTCATTTTTAAAAGTAGGTAGGTTAAATTTATCTTCCTGTGGTTGGTGTTCTTTAAATATATAATATTCTTTCTTTAGCTCTATAGTTGAAATGCCCGCCGGTGCCGTATCATTCATTCTTTTTTGTGCCCGAATAATTTTGTGTGCCGCACTTTTAAGTTTTACTTGCTTTGTAGAAAATGTTTTTCCTAAAGGCGTATCCTCTGCTTGTTTCATATCAAGCATACAATAATTGGTTTTATCGTTGCCTTTAATTAAAATACAGTATCGGTTAAGACCTAAACTACCCGTACCCGCTATACGAAAAGCAGCATCTATAAAAGTAAAAAAATCTTTATCGCGTTTATTTTCTTTAACCCACTTGTTAAGCGTTGTTTTAATTAATTGTTTCTCTGATTTTGCCAAGGGATAATAGCGTCTGAAATCTGTTTTTATCAGTACATCTTTATTTTGTTTAATTAACCTATTTTTTAAAAACTGCTTACGCTTACGCTTTTTCACTTTATCAAAAAAAGTTTTTATAACGCCTGTTGCTGTCGGACTTTCAATTCGAGATGAATGCCCACCTAAAACAGCTTGCTTGTATGACTGAAGAAATGAATTGCAAATACTTATACTTTCTTTTTCAGAGAATTTTAACTCTTCACCCACTAAAAAAATACTGGTACAAAGCTTCACTAAATCTACCGTACAAGGAGCAATAGCAGCTTCGTCAAAATCATTGATATCAAAATAAACAAGGCGGTTAGCTCCTCTATAGCTGCCAAAATTTTCTAAGTGTAAATCTCCGCAAGCCCATGTAAATGGTACATTCTTTAACACAGCTTCTTTAGCTATCTGTTCAACAAAAAGATGGTTGGTACCCCTAAAAAACCTATGCGGGCTTTCAACTAAGGCTTTATATTTAAGATGTACAAAATTCTTATTTCGTTTAGCATTATAGCTTAGTATTTTATCTAAAACAGATTTCATTTGGTTGATTTATATATAAAGATACCAATAAATTAATTCTGCCCTACTCCATTAGCAGCTATCCACCCAGTTGTCCATGCATTTTGAAAGTTAAAGCCACCCGTTACACCATCTATATCCAATACTTCGCCTGCAAAATAAAGGTTAGGAACTAATTTACTTTGCATGGTGCCAAAGTCAACTTCTTTTAAACTAATGCCCCCGCAAGTAACAAACTCTTCTTTAAAGGTTGTTTTACCCTTTACCTGATAGGCATCGTTTAATAAAATATTTACTAAGGTGTTTATTTGTTTTTTATTTATATCTGCCCAACGGTTAGTTTCAAGTATAGCTGCTTTATCTAAAAAGAACTCCCATAAACGTTTGGGTAAATCTAATGAACTGTTACCGCCAACATTTTTAGATGGATTATTGTTTTTTTGTTCAGTTAATAAATCTCTTAAGCCTTCTTCTTTATATGCAGGTAGCCAGTTTACCAAGACAGTAAAATCGTAATTCATATCATGCAAAATACGAGCACCCCAGGCAGAGGCTTTAAGTATAGCCGGACCACTTAAACCCCAATGGGTTATAAGCAATGGTCCTTCGGTTTCCAATTTTGTATTGGCAACTTTTATTTTAGCGTGCGGAACTGAGATACCCATTAGTTTAGTTATATCATTAGTAGGAATATTAAATGTAAATAAAGATGGAACAGGTGATACAATGCTATGCCCCACCTTACTAAGCCAATTATAATTTTCGTTTTTAGGGTTTCCGCCACTGGCAATTATTAGTTTATCGCACTTTGGATTATACTCTGTATCTGTTTTTAGGGAAAAGGTTTTATCGGCTTGTATGGTAATCTCTTTTACAGATACGCTGATTTTAATTTTAATGTTTAAATCGTGAGCGGTTTGTAATAAGCAATTGGCAATTGTCTCAGAGTTATCAGTGATGGGAAACATCCTTCCGTCATCTTCTGTTTTTAGCGTAACACCATGCTGTTTAAACCAGGCAATGGTATCTTCGGTAGTAAATCTGTTAAAAGCACCGCGTAACTCTTTTTCGCCGCGAGGGTAATTTTTCACTAATAAACTATTCTCGAAACAGGCATGTGTAACATTGCACCTGCCACCACCCGATACTAAAACTTTACTCAGAAGTTTATTACTCTTTTCTACTATAATTATTTCAGCATCAGGGTTTATTTCTGCTGCATTAATGGCTGCAAAAAATCCGGCAGCTCCTCCACCAATAACAATTACACGCAGCATATAAATAATAAATTATACTCTAACACCTATCAAACAAACATCATCAACCTGCTCTAAGTTGCCTTTCCAATCTTCAAATCTTGTACTTAATATTTCTTTCTGTTCTTGCAGAGATTTATGATTGTTTTCTAAAAGAATATCCTCTAACTGTTTGTATTTAAATTTCTTCCCTTTTGGCCCTCCAAACTGATCGGGCAAACCATCGGTAAGCATATAAACGGTATCTCCTTTTTTAAGTGGGACAGTATGTAACGTAAAAGGCTCGTGGTCTTTAGGAGATTTGCCAACTGGCATTTTATCTGCCGGGCAATTAATTATTTCTTTATCTCTTATAATATAAAAACTATTATTAGCAGCAGCGTACTCAAGTGTATAGGTTGCAAAATCAAAACAAGCCAAAATGCAATCCATCCCATCTTTTGACTCCTCTTCACTTCCTTCAGGATTAAGGGAATGGATAATTTCATTACGAATGTGGTTAAGCACCTTATCAGGCTTAGAAATATTTTTTTCTATAATAGACTCATTTAGGTAAGATATATTAAGCATGCTCATAAACGCACCTGGAACTCCATGTCCGGTACAATCTGCCGTGCATATATAAAACTTATTATTTATCTCATGCGCCCAATAAAAATCTCCACTTACAATATCTTTGGGTTTGTAAAGAATAAAAAAATTCTTTGTATCGTTTAATCCTGTATCCATAGTTTAAATCTATTATTTTTTTACGAATTGAGCTAAAGCTATTTGCAATATATTTTCTAAAACTATTAAATTAATAATTTAAAATGTCAACCCTAAAGATAATAAATAGATTTGCATATAAAATTAATCCTTGCCAACCGCAATCGACATACAAAAATTTATAGAGCAATCATCTATTACTAATTCTATTATTGATGTTCGTACGCCAAAAGAATTTGAACAAGGACATATTCCGGGTGCTGCAAATTTCCCTTTATTTAGTAATGAAGAAAGGGTAATTGTAGGTACTTTATATAAACAACAAGGCAAACAAGCTGCTATACTAAAAGGCTTAGAATTTGTGGGTCCGAAAATGGCAGATATAGTTACCAAAGCACAATTACTGGCTAAAGACAATATTATATATGTGCATTGCTGGCGTGGCGGAATGCGCAGCGGTAGTGTTGCCTGGTTATTAGAATTGTATGGATTAAAAGTGTTTAGCCTAAAAGGAGGTTACAAATCATTTAGAAATTTTACATTAAGTAGTTTTGATAAAACATTTAATTTGCGTGTACTTGGTGGAAAAACCGGATCAGGTAAAACAGATATACTTAACAAACTTACTGAACTGGGTGAACAAGTTATAGATTTAGAAAAAATTGCCTCGCATAAAGGCTCCGCTTTTGGTGCTTTAGGCGAAAAAAATCAACCAAGTCAAGAGCAGTTTGAAAACGAACTTGCTTATTTTATGCGAAATATTAATAGTACAACACCATTATGGATAGAAGATGAAAGCAGGTTGATTGGGAATAAGGTTATTCCTGAAAGATTGTGGGAGCAAATGCGCACAGCCAAAACAATTTGCATAGATGTATCTTTTGAAGACAGGGTTGAGTATCTCACTAAAGAATATGGTAAATTCTCAACAGAACAGTTAAAAGAATCTGTCATAAAAATAACTAAGCGTTTAGGGCATCTGCAGGCAAAAAATGCCTTAAATGCCTTAGATGAAAATGATTTAAAAACTACTTGCAGAATATGCCTAAGTTATTATGATAAATCATATAGCCACGGTATAGAGCAAAGAGATAAATTGAGTGTTAAGCATATTGAATTTGACAAATTAGATATAGATTTAATTGCACATGAATTACAAAAGCAATTATAGAAAAATGGAGAAAACTAAACTTACTCAATATAGTCATGGTGCAGGTTGCGGATGCAAAATTGCTCCTGCAGTATTAGAAAATATTTTAAAATCCAATATAAACAGCATTTCAACCAAAAACCTTTTGGTAGGAAATAATACCAAAGATGACGCCGCAGTTTATGATATTGGTAACGGAAAAGCACTTATTAGTACCGTTGACTTTTTTATGCCTATTGTAGATGATGCCTTTGATTTTGGTAAAATAGCCGCTGCTAACGCCATTAGTGATGTTTACGCCATGGGCGGAAAACCTATTTTAGCCACCGCTATACTTGGCTGGCCTGTAGATAAATTGCCAATTGAGTTAGCTCAAAAGGTTTTAGATGGGGCCAAAACTATATGTAATGAAGCTGGAATTCCTTTAGCGGGTGGGCATAGCATAGATACTTTAGAACCTATGTTCGGTTTATCAGTAAACGGATTAATTGATATAAAAAACCTAAAGCAAAATTCTACTGCTAAAAATGGTGACCTTATTTATATTACAAAAAAAATTGGCGTTGGTATTTTGGCTACGGCCCTCAAACGCGATGTTTTAAAAGAAGAACATAAAGAGATTTTAATTAGTCAATTAACCCAATTAAACAAAATTGGAGAAAGTTTTGGTGATTTACCTTATGTAACAGCCATGACAGATATAACTGGTTTTGGCTTATTAGGCCATTTGATTGAAATGGCTGAAGGAGCTGGCTTATCTGCTGAACTAAATTATTCTGATGTTTCTGTAATTGATGGTTTACAAGAATATATATCAAAAACCATTGTACCTGATAACGCTTACCGAAACTGGAATAGTTTCGAGAAAAAAGTAAGCGGTATTGGTGCAGAATCGTTTTTTACCCTTTGCGATCCCCAAACTAACGGTGGATTAATAGTAACAGTTTCAGCCGAGCATCAAAAAGAATTTGAACAATTTTTATTAGAACATAAGCTAACTGATTTTGCTAAACCAATTGGTAAAATGGTTTTAAAAACTGAAGTTATAGTTCGTATAAAGTAACAAATTATATCTTCTTTCAAAAGGAATAAAACTTACTTTAGTCTGCTTGCTTAACAGGTCTATTAATATGATTGACAAAAACACATTAAAGCTCTTGAGGTTGCCCTTTTCATTTTTTTTAATGCCTTTGTTTTTGTTTGCTTTAAGTCAATCATCCAATATTATAGTTTTAAAAACTGTTATATCTTTCTTACTAATTCATTTTTTAGTTTATCCTGCCAGTAACGGTTACAATAGCTATATAGATAAAGATGAAAGTCCCATAGGTGGTTTAGAAAAACCACCCATGCCAACCAAGAAACTGTTTTATACGACTTTGGCTATGGATTTTTTATCGATGGTGTTGTCATTTATATTCATTAATTCTTTATTTGCTTTGTGTATTTTACTTTACATTTTAGCTTCAAGAGCTTATAGTTCAAAGCAAATTCGTATAAAAAAATACCCAATATGGGGATTTTTAGTCGTAGTATTCTTTCAAGGTGCGTTTACTTTTTATATGGCTTACTTAGGCATTACAGGCACTCGATTAATTATAAATAAGGCTACTTTGTTTTTACTATTGGGTTGTTCTTTTCAAATTGCAGGAGCTTACCCCCTAACTCAGGTTTATCAGCATAAACAGGATTATGATGACGGTGTTGTAACACTTAGTTACAAACTTGGCTACATTGGCACATTTGTTTTTACGGCTCTTATGTTTTTTATATGCAATGTATGCTACTTCATATACTTTAATTTAATAAATAAATCCATGAATTTTTATATTATTCAAGTCTTTTTCTTTCCAATAGTTGCTTACTTTGCATATTGGTTTTACCAAGTTTATACCGACAATAGTAAAGCCAATTTTAAAAATACGATGCGCATGAATAGCATTGCAGCTATTTGCATGAACGTGTGTTTTATTACGTTATATTTTATAAATAAGTAGTGAGTTATATAGTAGCCATAGAAACAGCAGTACCTAAGTACAAACACAAGCAAGAGGATTTTACAGATTTTTTTTCGAATGCTACTGATAATGCCACATATAAAAGGAAAATAAAAATTATATCTAAAAAAACAGGCATAAGTACTCGTTATTCCGTTTTAAAAGATTATAGTCTATCTCCGAATAAATTCGAATTTTACAAAAAAGATAAAACACTGTTACCTGAGCCATCTTTATCAAAAAGAATGGAAGTTTATCAAAAAGAAGCTATTTTACTTTCTGTTAATGCAGTAAAAAAAATTAAAAGGTTCGAAAAAACAAAAAAATCTATTACTCATTTAATTACTGTTACTTGTACCGGGTTATTTGCCCCAGGTTTAGATATAGAATTGATTAGGCATTTAGATTTGTCGCCCAGCATAAACAGAAGCAGTATAAATTTTATGGGTTGTAATGCAGCCATACTTGCCCTTAAAAATGCTGATACCATTTGCAAAAGTAACCCTGATGCAAACGTTTTAATTGTGTGTACAGAATTATGTACACTTCATTTTCAAAAAAAATACAACGACGATTATTTGCTTTCTAATATGTTATTTGGCGATGGCTGCGCTGCTGTTTTAATAGGTGCTAAGCCAAATGAAATTACTGAAAATACAACAATAAAAATAGACTCTTTTAATTCGTTGATACTTCATAACGGATATAATGACATGGCCTGGCAGCTATCAGAAACCGGGTTTATTATGAACCTAACATCTTATGTTTCTACTTTAATAAAAGAGAATATCCAAGCTATGCTCGATTCTTTAAACATCAATTCAAAAACGATAAATTATTGGGCTATACATCCAGGTGGAAAAAAAATTGTAACCGATTTTTTTGATGTTCTGAAAATTGATGCCGACAAAGCTTCCGAATCATATGATGTGTTGAAAAACTACGGAAATATGTCATCTCCTACCGTATTGTTTGTTTTAAAACAAGTGATAGAAAAAAACAAATTACACAAAAAAAGAGAAACCATTTTTTCTGCAGCATTTGGTCCCGGACTAAGTATAGAAACTATGCAAGCAAGCTATGCTTAAGCACAGAAGCACAAAAAAAGAATTATTGGATGAGGATAACATTCCTAAAGAAGATTTATTTCAAAACCTAAAAGAACTCAATACTATAAACACTTTATTGGGTGGTTATAACATTACATTCTCTGCATTAAAGAAAGTACTAAAACCTGAAACAACTTATTCATTAGTTGATATTGGCTGCGGAGGGGGCGATACTTTAAAGCATATAAATAAGTGGGCAAAGCAAAACAAGCAAACCATTAATTTATTTGGCGTAGATATAAAACCTGTTTGTATTGAGTACGCAAGTAAAAACACCACACACGAAAATATAACTTACATCTGCGATGATTATAGAAACGTGTTTAATCACATTAAGCAAATAGATGTTATACATGCCTGTCTGTTTTGTCACCATTTAACCGAAGCAGAATTAATTGAGTTAGTACAGTTTGCAGAGAAGAATAAAACAACTTTAATTATAAACGATTTAGAACGCAATATAGTTGCTTACTATGCAATAAAAGTGTTGACTAAATTATTTTCTAAATCCTATTTAGTAAAAAATGACGCTCCTCTGTCGGTAGCACGTGGGTTTAAAAAGAAAGAATGGTTAGCTATACTTGCAAAATCGGGCGCAAAAAAATATTCGGTAACAAACAAGTGGGCTTTTAGACACGAAGTAATTGTGTATGGAAACCAATACTAAAACATATCAGTGTGCCATTATTGGCGGTGGTTTGGCGGGCTTATGTTTGGCTATACAATTAGCTGATAAAGGAGTATCGGTTGTGTTATTTGAAAAAAATAAGTACCCCTTTCATAAAGTTTGTGGCGAGTATATATCAATGGAAAGTTGGGATTTTTTAACTGAATTAGGTTTACCCTTAACCAGTTTAAATCTTCCCCGTATTAATGAATTAGGCATTTCATCAGAAAATGGCTTTATGCTTAATAGCACACTTCAACTTGGAGGTTTTGGCATAAGCAGATATAGTTTAGATGGTTATTTAGTTGAGTTAGCGCGCAAAAAAAACGTAACCGTACTTGATAACTGCAAAGTATTTGATGTACAAACTCTATCTGAAGATACTCATCAAATAAATACATCATTAGGCCTATTTAACTCAACTATTGTTTGTGGCACATATGGCAAGTATACCCCAACCTTTGTAAAAGAAGATGTAGATACAAAACCTAATAAATTAAATTACATTGGTGTAAAGTACCATATAAAAACAAATTTAAAACCTAATCGAATAGAGTTACACAATTTTAAAGATGGCTATTGTGGTGTATCTAAGGTTGATAACGATGTTTATTGCTTATGTTATTTATCTACTTCTAAAAACTTACAAGATTGTGGCAATGATATAAAAAAGATGGAAGAAACCATTTTATATAAAAACCCTTTCTTAAAAAGATATTTCAGCGAATCCGAATTTTTATTTAATGCTCCTTTGGTAATCAGCAATATTTCTTTTCAAAAAAAAGGCACGTATAAAAATTCATTCTTTTTAGCCGGAGATGCAGCAGGTTCTATAACTCCACTTTGTGGCAATGGTATGAGTATGGCTATGCGAGCATCTAAAATATTAGCACAATTGCTTATCGGTTACTTTAATCAATCTATTACAAAAGAAAAATTAATAAAAAAGTATAACAAGGCATGGGCCGAAAATTTTAACACCCGAATTAAATCAGGCTACTATTTGCAGCATTTATTTGGTAAAAAATATACTACGCATTACACACTAAAAACGTTAGATAAATTACCTTCGTTAACTAAAAAAATAATCTCTTTAACACACGGGCAACCGTTTTAAATTAGACTAAATGAAAAGAATAAGCCTTATAATTCTATGTCTGTTTCTTACAATAATTGTTGTTGCTCAAAACCAGCAATGGGCAATAATTTCATCTAACGTAACTTTTAAAATTAAAAACGCGGGTTTTACAGTAAATGGAAAATTTGGCAATGTAATCGGCTCTATTCAATTTGATGTGACTAAAACATCCGGCAATAAAATAGAAACAAGCATAGATGCTAACACCATAAATACAGATAACTCAACCAGAGATGGGCATTTAAAAAAAGAAGAATACTTTTCGGTAGATAAATTCCCTAAAATAAACATGTCTGCAACTGCTATTACAAAAGAAGCTAATGGGCAATTTAAAGGCCTTTTTACATTAACTATAAAAGGTATAAATAAAATAGTTCCAGTTTTATTTACGGTTACCGAGCAAGATGGCAAAGCAAAATTTGCAGGTTCATTTACCATCAATAGATTGGATTACACAGTTGGTTCATCAAGTTTCATCCTTTCAGATAATGTAACCATTAACATAGAGGCTACTTGCGTTAAAAAGTAAGCATTTTCTATGTTTACTTTTTACTCTATATTTGACCGCAATAAGCATATTATTAAACTATTACCATGAATATAAAAAAATTAATTGCGTTATCACCGCTGGCTTTTTTAGCTGCTTGCAATAACCAAAATCAAGAAAAAAAAGAAATGAGTTCTACTCCAATAAACTATCCTCAAACAAAAATGGTAGCCCATACTGATACTATTAATGGCGTGGCAGTAAAAGATGATTATCGTTGGCTTGAAAACGATACATCTGCCGAAACGGTTGCCTGGGTTGATGAGCAAATTAAAACCACACAAAGTTATTTAGAGAAAATTCCGTTTAGAGATAAACTAAAAAAACGCATAACCGAGTTAGTTAACTATCCTAAATATGGCTCACCTTTTAAACTGGGTGACTATTATATTTTTGCTAAAAACGATGGTTTACAAAACCAGTATGTGTATTACATTCAAAAAGGTTTAGATGGTAAAGAAGAAGTTTTTTTAGATCCTAACACCATGTCGAAAGACGGTACTGTAAGTATAGAATTAGCAGGAAGTTCAAAAGACCACAAATATATCGCTTACATATTACAACGTGCCGGAAGTGACTGGCAAGAATTATATGTAATGGATGTTGCCAACAAAAAACAAATGAGCGATAAGCTTGAGTGGGTAAAATTTTCAGGTGCATCGTGGTATAAAGATGGTTTCTTTTATAATAGCTTTGATAAACCTACCGGTAGTGCATTGGCTGCTGCAAATGAGTATCAAAAAGTTTATTATCACAAGTTAGGCGATGCACAGTCTAATGACAAATTAATTTACGAAGATAAAAGCGTAAAACAAATGTACTATGGTGTTTATTCTTCGGAAGATGAGCGTTATTGGTTTTTAGATAAATCAAAAGGAACAGGAAATAGCGATTTATATTTTTGGGATAAAAATAATGCCGCGCAAAAAGATTGGAAACAACTTACTTTTAATTATAGCAGTCACACAAGTATTGTGGATAATGATGGAGATAATCTTATACTTATAACAAACGATGGTGCACCGAACAATAAATTAGTTAACGTTGATATAAAGCATCCTGAAAAAGCAAATTGGAAAACCATAGTTGCTGAAAGACCCGAGTTTATTGAAAATGCAACAGCAGCAGGAAAAAACATTTTTATTACTTCTTTAAAAGATGTTTGCTCGCAAGTAGAGCAGTATGATTATACCGGCAAACTTATCAGGAAAATTGCTTTGCCTGATATTGGTACTGCTAATGGCTTCGGCGGAGAAAAAGATGTTACAGAAGTATTTTACTCTTTCACGTCTTTCTTGTATCCTCCAACAATTTTCCGTTATGATATAGCAAGCGGAAAATCAGAAGTGTTTAGAACGGCTGATGTAAAATTCAATAAAAACGATTTTGAAACCAAGCAAGTGTTTTTTGCAAGTAAAGATGGTACAAAAGTGCCTATGTTTATTATCTGCAAAAAAGGTACTGAGTTAAATAGTAAAAATCCAACCCTAATGTATGGTTATGGTGGTTTTTCGGTTGTAATTAATCCTTCTTTTAGCCCAAGTAGAATTGCCTTTTTAGAGCAAGGTGGAGTTTATGCCTTAGTTAATTTACGTGGCGGACAAGAGTATGGTGAAAAATGGCACGAAGGTGGCATGCTACTTAACAAGCAAAACGTATTCGATGATTTTATTGCCGGAGGAGAATATTTAATTAAAGAGAAATACACTTCATCTGATTATTTAGCCATACAAGGCGGGTCTAATGGAGGTTTATTAGTAGGTGCTTGTCTTACTCAACGTCCTAATTTATTTAAGGTTGCCATACCAATGGTTGGTGTAATGGATATGATGCGTTTTCATAAATTCACGGTTGGTTTTGGATGGATAGATGATTACGGAAACCCAGACGATGCTAAGTTTACTAAATACATTCACGCCTACTCTCCTTATCACAACATAAAAGATGGGGTAAAATATCCGGCCACTTTAATAACTACCGGAGACCATGATGATAGAGTTGTGCCTGCACACTCTTTCAAATTCGGTGCACGCTTACAGGCTGCCGCTGATAAATCAAACCCTACTTTATTGTATATTGAAAAACAAGCCGGACATGGTGCAGGCAAACCTTTATCTAAAACTATTGAGGAGTTAACCGATGTTTACTCTTTTATATTCTATAATATGGGGCTTGAAGTGAAATAAGCATTTATAATCTTAGTTTAAAGCCCTTGTTTTTCAATAAACAGGGGCTTTTTTATTGAATTTAGGTTAAAATCATTTATTACTTTAATTCTACCATAAAATAAGGTTTTTGTACCTTTGCGGCATGGAAATTAAATTAGATACTATTGAGTCTGCCATTGCCGATATAAAAGCCGGCAAACTGGTTATTGTGGTTGATGATGAAGATCGTGAAAACGAAGGCGATTTTATTACCGCAGCACGCAACGTTACCCCCGAAATTATAAACTTTATGGCCACTCATGGCAGAGGTCTAATATGTGCCCCTATTAGCGGAGAGCTTGCTCATAAACTGAATTTAGAAATGATGGTTACCAGTAACTCATCATTGCATGAAACTCCTTTTACCGTTTCTATCGATTTGTTGGGGCATGGTTGTACTACCGGTATCTCCGCATCCGACAGAGCAAAAACAGTACAAGCCTTAATTGAACCAACTATAAAACCTGAGGAATTTGGAAAACCAGGTCATATTTTTCCTTTAAAAGCAAAAAAAGGTGGCGTATTACGCCGTATTGGTCATACCGAAGCAACTGTTGATTTAGCCATATTGGCAGGTTTTGAACCTTGTGGTGTGTTGGTTGAAATTATGAATGAAGACGGTACTATGGCTCGTTTACCTGATTTGGTAAAAGTTAGAGAAAAATTCAATCTTAAAATTATAAGCATTAAAGATTTAATTGCTTATCGTTTAGAAAAAGAAAGCATTATTGAAAAAGAAGTTGAAATTGAATTACCTACACAATGGGGTACATTTAAATTAGCAGCTTACAAACAAACTACAACCGGACAAGAACATTTAGCTATCTACAAAGGCACTTGGAAAAAAGACGAACCTGTTTTAACTCGCGTACACTCATCGTGTGTTACAGGCGATATTTTTGGATCGTGCCGTTGCGATTGTGGACCACAATTACATAAAGCACTCGAAATGATTGAAAAAGAAGGTAAAGGTGTTTTAGTTTATATGAACCAGGAAGGGCGCGGGATTGGCTTACTAAACAAATTAAAAGCTTATAAATTGCAAGAACAAGGCAGAGATACCGTTGAAGCCAATGCAGAATTAGGCTTTCAGCCTGATGAGCGTGATTACGGTGTGGGTGCACAAATATTACGAGATTTAGGTGTAAGCAAATTAAAATTAATGACCAACAATCCTAAAAAACGTGCCGGATTAATTGGCTACGGATTAGAAATAGTAGATAATGTAGCTTTAGAAATTAAAAGCAATAAGCATAACAGCTTGTACTTAAAAACTAAAAAAGAAAAATTAGGTCACGATTTAAAGTTGGAGTAATTTTTACAGTCTTTTCAATATTTTATGATTTTATCTATTATAGTTGCCGTTGCTGAAAATGATGTAATTGGTAAAGACAATACATTAATTTGGAACTTACCTGCCGACATGAAGTTTTTTAAAGAAAAAACCAAAGGTCACGTTATAATTACCGGCAGAAAAAATTACGAATCAATTCCTGAAAAATTCAGACCCTTACCCGATAGAACGAATATTGTAATTACACGCCAAACAGATTACAAAGCACCGGGGGCTATTGTGGTTGCTTCTATCGAAGCTGCTATACAATATGTAAAACAACATCATGCTAATGAGGAAGTTTTTATTATTGGCGGGGCAGAAATCTACAAGCAAACAATTAATCTTTGTGATAAAATTTATTTAACCCGTATACACCATAGTTTTGAAGGCGATGCCTTTTTCCCTGAATTAACTACCGATTGGAAATTGGTTCATCAAGAAAATATTTCTGCTGATGAAAAAAACAAATATCCTTTTACTTTCCAAATCTGGCAACGTTAAGTCATTGTAACTACGGGCTTTTTGGCTTAATAATTGCTTATAACTTGTTAGTCTAAATTTGTTTTGTTAATTAACCCAAATGGTTAATTTGGCAGCCGCAAATAAAAAATAAAATCATGAAAGAAGTATATATCGTATCAGCCGTAAGAACACCAATTGGTTCGTTTAACGGTGCATTATCAAGTGTATCAGCCACTAAATTAGGCGCAGCAGCTATAAAAGGCGCTTTAGACAAGATAAAACTTAGCCCAGGCGAAGTACAACAAGCTTATATGGGTTGTGTTTTACAAGGTAATTTAGGTCAGGCACCTGCCCGTCAGGCAGCCAAATTTGCAGGTTTACCAAACGAAACTCAGTGTACTACTATTAACAAAGTTTGTGCATCGGGCTTAAAATCAGTTGTAATAGGTGCTCAAAACATTATGTTAGGAGATGCTGATGTAGTTGTTGCAGGTGGAATGGAAAACATGAGTGCTACACCTTATTATTTAGACCAAGCCCGCACAGGTTACCGTTTAGGTAACGGTACTGTTATTGATGGTGTAGTAAAAGATGGTTTAACAGATGTGTATCATCAAAACCACATGGGTAATTCGGCAGAACTTTGCGCTAAAGAATATAATATTACAAGAGAAGCACAAGATGCTTATGCTATCGAATCATATACACGTGCTGCCAAAGCATGGAAAGCAGGCAATTTTACTGAAGAGGTTGTACCTGTTACTGTAAGTTCTAAAAAAGGAGATATCGTTGTAAGCGAAGATGAGGAATACAAACAAGTAAACTTCGAAAAAATACCGCAACTAAAACCTGTATTTGATAAAGCAGGTACCGTTACTGCAGCTAATGCGTCAACATTAAATGATGGTGCTGCTGCTTTAATTTTAATGAGTAAAGAAAAAGCTGAAAAATTAGGTTTAAAACCTTTAGCAAAAATTATTGGTTATGCCGATGCTGAACAAGCACCTGAGTGGTTTACTACTACTCCATCTAAAGCTATACCGGCTGCTGTGCAAAAAGCAGGTTTAAAAATGAGCGATATTCAGTATTTCGAAATTAACGAAGCATTTTCCGTAGTGTCTATTGCTAATAACCAGTTAATGAATTTAGACCCTGCTAAAGTAAACATTAACGGTGGCGCCGTTGCAATTGGGCACCCTTTAGGATGTTCTGGTGCTCGTATTTTGGTTACTTTACTTAATGTATTAAAACAACAAAATGCACGTTATGGTGCGGCAGGTATCTGTAATGGCGGCGGCGGCGGAAGTGCTTTAGTTATTGAAAGATTATAAAGTTATCAGTTAAGGGTAAGAGCTTTATAAACTCTTATTCTTAATTTTTGAATTAATATTATGTTCGGAATTTGTAACCAAAGTATAGTGCCTTGCCGAAGTGAAGCTGCTCATCGCAGCGAAATGGTTACGCAGCTTTTATTTGGAGAACATTTTACCATACTTGAAGAAACCGAAGAATGGGTGCATATACTTACTGCTTACGATAATTATGATTGTTGGATAAGCAATAAGCAGTATCTGCCTATAAAAGAAGAAACATTTAAAAAACTGCAAAGCCAGCTACAACCTATGTGTGCTGAACCTATGCAGCTTATACAAGATAAAAATACCAGTAGTTTTTTTCCTATTGTTGCCGGAAGCACCCTCCCATTCCTAACCAAAAATTCTATTCAAGTAGAAAACTACACCTACGAATTTTCGGGCGAGTATATTTTGCCAGATGAAAAAAAAATAACACGTGCCAAAATAGTTTCTACCGGGTTTAATTATTTAAATAGTCCCTACTTATGGGGTGGAAGAAGTTTTTTCGGAATAGATTGTTCTGGCTTTACTCAAATTACCTTTAAACTAAATGGATTTAAATTGCCTCGAGATGCTTCTCAGCAAGCACTTTTAGGCACTCCTTTATCTTTTGTCGAAGAAGCACAAGCGGGTGATTTAGCTTTTTTTGATAATGAAGAAGGCAAAATAATTCACGTAGGCATTATATTGGATGATAATAAAGTTATCCACGCATCGGGTAAAGTACGCGTGGATAAATTAGACCATTACGGCATTTTTAATGTAGATACTAAAAGATACTCGCATCACCTGCGGGTAATTAAAAAAGTATTGACTTAATCAATCACTAATTAAGTGATTGATTAGTAATTTCAATAAAAAGTTTTTCTTTTGCTCTACGAACTTTTTTAGCTTTCACTAAATAATCGTTTGCTTCATCTCTATATCCTAAAGGTAATAGTGATATGCTTTGTAAACCTCTTTCTTTTAATTTTAAAAGTTCATCTAAAGCAGGCGCATTAAAGCCTTCCATGGGTGTACTATCAACTCCTTCGGCAGCAGCAGCCACTAAGGCAAAACCTAATGCAATATATGTTTGACGAGCAGCCCAATTTAAATTCTGTTCAACAGAACGAGACATAATTCCATTCATATAATTACCTTTAAATGCCGCCAATGATTCTAAGGTAACGCCACGTTGTTCAACTATATCAGCTAAATAGTCATCCATGTGTTTTTCAGTCATAGAGTTCCAAGCTGCGAAAACTAATAAATGAGAGCATTCTACCATTTGAGGTTGCTTACAAGCATTTTCGTGTATTTTTTTAAGCAGTGCTTCATCCTTAATAACTATAATGTTATAAGGTTGTAAACCCATTGAAGATGCCGCTAAACGAGTGGCTTCTAAAATATTATTCACTTTAACTTCATCTACTTTTTTACCATTCATGCGTTTCGCCGCATAGCGCCAGTTAAGTTTTTGTAATAATTCCATTTTTTAATAAGTTAAGTTTAATTGAGTTTTTATTAAGTAGCCGATAATAATTTTGCTTTACACTCGCCAAAACCAACACGTACATTATTTTTTTGGCAATAACCTTTCATTATAACAGTATCGTTATCGTTAATAAATTTACGTTCGCTGCCATCTTTCATTTTTATAGGGTTTGCTCCGCGCCAGGTAAGTTCTAACATAGAACCAAACTGATGTTTCTCAGGTCCGCTAATAGTACCCGATGCCATCATATCGCCCACATTAACGTTACAACCATTTACCGTATGGTGCGTTAATTGTTGCTCGGCTGTCCAGTACATATATTTGTAATTGCTTTCCGAAACAGTAGTAGCTTCCGAATTTTCAGGCTGAATTAAAACTTCTAAGTTTATGTCTATATTTTTATTTCCGGTGTACTCTAAATACGGAAGCACTTTAGGTTCTTGTTTGTAACCTGCTACTCTAAAAGGTTCTAAGGCATCAAGTGTAACAATCCAAGGCGACATGGTTGATGCAAAGTTTTTGGCTAAAAAAGGCCCTAATGGCACATACTCCCAAGTTTGTATATCGCGGGCCGACCAATCATTAAACAACACCATGCCAAAAATATAATCATCAGCTTTTTCGGTAGAAATGGTTTCACCCATTTGTGTTTGTTTACCAATTATAAACGCAGTTTCTAATTCAAAATCTAATAATTTACAAGGGCCAAAAACGGGAGGTGCATCGTTTGGTTTCATTTGTCCTTTCGGTCGATGAAAACTATGCCCAGAAACACATATAGAGGAAGCCCTGCCATGATAACCTACCGGTAAATGTTTCCAGTTAGGGAGTAAAGCGTTTTCCGGATCGCGAAACATTTTACCTACGTTAGTTGCATGATCTATGCTCGAATAAAAATCGGTATAATCACCAATGCGCACCGGCATTAGCATTTGTACAGCGCTTTGCTTTTTAAATATTTGGTCTTTATTAGGCGAGTTTTGCAATTCAGTATTAGTGTTACTTAAAAGTTCAGAAACTCTATCTCTCAGTTTACGGGTAACCTCTTTACCTAAAGCAATAAATTCGTTTAAATATTGGTTAGCAAAAATATTTTCAGGCAAACTTAACCCTTTAAAGTAATGTAAATGGTGCACCATGTGCAAATCCATTATTTGCTCACCAATGGCTATGCAAGCATGGTGCGTAACCTGTTTATCTGAATAAACTCCAAAAGGCAGGTTTTGAATAGAAAAATCAGAATCAGGTTTTATATCTATCCACGATTTTAACGCAGGGTTGTTAGCTTTTATTTCCATATAAATTATTCCGGTAATATAATGTGGTAAATTTAATCACTCGTACAAGACCATGAAAATTAAATTATACTTTTTATTCAGCTTATTTTTTATTGCCCAAATAGCATTTTCACAACAAACAGTAAACGAACTCATTAGCGAATTAAAAAAAGATAATGAGCTACAAAATGCATCTATAAGTTTATGTGTGGTTGATGCTCAAACAGGTTTACAAGTATGCGAGTATAACAGTAAACTTAGCCTAACACCTGCAAGTACTATGAAAATTATTACAACCAGCGCAGCACTACAATTATTAGGAAAAGACTTTAAGTACGAAACCTTATTACAATATTCTGGCACATTTGATAAAGCAAGTGGCATTATAAATGGCGATTTATATATTAAAGGAAGCGGAGACCCGTCACTAAATTCAGAATATTTTAGAAAACCGGAAGACACTTTCTATGTAGCTAATAAATGGGCCGCTGTTCTTAAAGAAAAAGGGGTAAAAAAAATTACAGGTCAGTTAGTTATGGATGTTAGTTGTTTTGAAGAAGACATTCCCACTAATTGGGTGTGGGGCGATATGGGTAACTATTTTGGCGCCGGACCCAGTGGCTTATCATATAATGATAATAAGTTTTACATTGTTTATAAACCTGCTGCCAAAAATGGCGATAGTATGGTAATTAGTAAACTTGTTCCGCAAATAGACAATATCACCATTAGCAACTATGTAAAAGCAGGCGGTACCGAAGATAATGCTATGGTGTACAGAGCACCTTTTGGCACAGATATAAAAATCAGCGGCACCCTGCCTGTAAGCACAAAACCACTTTCTATTGAAGGCTCTTTACCCTACCCCGAACAACTTTTAGCTAAACATTTACAAAAGGCTTTTGCGACTCAAAATATTGAATTAGGCAATAAAACCGTTTTAAAAATTACAGCTTACACTAAAAAGCAATATACTAAACCGCTTACTACACTTTACACCTATAAATCTCCTTCGCTCGAAAAAATAATTTTCTTTACCAACCTGCATAGCAATAACCAATATGCCGAAAGCATTTTCAGAACAATGGCTTTAAAAAGTAAAGGAGGTTTTGGCAGCACAGCGCAAGGCATACAAACTATAATCAATCACTTAAAAACAAAAGGATTTGATACTAATGGTTTATTTATTAATGATGGTAACGGGCTATCTCGTAGTAATGCTGTAACAGCCGAACACCTTACCAAAATATTGTATATGATGTGTAGTGATAGTATTACCAAACTGCCTTTTCAAACTTCATTACCGGTTGCGGGTGTTAGTGGCTCTTTAAGAAATTTAGGAAAAGGTACTGTTTTAGAAAATAATTTAAAAGCCAAAAGTGGCTACATTACCCGTGTACGTTCCTATGCTGGTTATATGAAAACAAAAAGCGGAAAAGAAATTTGCCTTAGCCTTATTATAAATAACTTTAACGGAACACCTACCGATACCAAAAAGAAAATGGAACAGATTTTCCTTAAAATATACGAGAATTATTAAGTGTAAAGCTTTATTTTTTGTTCAAAACCTACCTTTTGTATCCTCGTAAAATGTCTTATTTTCGGGCAAAATATCAAACCTCATGCATAACACACAACAAGAAGCCCTACCAACTGTAGATACAGCTAAAAAATTAGGGCTTCTGCCTGAAGAATTCGAAAAAATAAAAGAAATATTAGGCCGCACACCCAACTTTACTGAGTTATCTATCTATTCAGTTATGTGGAGCGAACATTGTTCATATAAAAACTCTATTACCTGGTTAAAAACCCTTCCAAAAGATGGTCCGCATATGCTGGCAAAAGCCGGAGAAGAAAATGCTGGCTTGGTTGATATTGGAGGTGGCTTAAGCTGTGCTTTTAAAATAGAATCTCATAATCACCCAAGTGCTATTGAGCCTTATCAAGGAGCTGCAACAGGTGTGGGTGGCATTAATCGCGATATTTTTACTATGGGGGCCCGCCCGATTGCACAATTAAATTCGCTTCGTTTTGGTGATATAAACTCGCCAAAAACACAGTGGATTATGAAAGGAGTTGTAAAAGGCATTGGCAATTATGGTAACGCATTTGGTATACCAACAGTTGGTGGCGAAGTGTTTTTTGATGAATGCTATAATACAAACCCATTGGTAAATGCTATGAGTGTTGGTATAGTAAAAGCTGGAGAAACTGTTTCAGCTACATCTTATGGTGCCGGAAACCCTGTATTTATTGTGGGTTCTGCCACCGGTAAAGATGGCATACATGGTGCAACTTTTGCCAGTACCGATATTACAGAAAATAGTGCTGATGATTTACCTGCGGTACAAGTGGGCGATCCTTTTCAAGAGAAATTATTATTAGAAGCATCGTTAGAAGTTATAAAAACGGGTGCCGTTATTGGAATGCAAGATATGGGTGCGGCAGGAATAACCTGCTCTACTTCTGAAATGAGTGCTAAAGGTGAGCATGGCATGGATGTGTGGTTACACAAAGTACCAACACGTCAACAGGGCATGAAACCTTTTGAAATTTTATTGTCAGAATCGCAAGAGCGTATGCTTATTGTAGTAGAGAAAGGAAAAGAAGATGCCATTAAAAAAGTATTTGAAAAATGGGATTTAAACTGCGAACAAATTGGTGTTGTTACCAAAGGTGGCAGATTAAAATACTATATGTATGAAGATTTAGTTGCCGATGTACCTGCCGAAACGCTTGTACTTGGCGGCGGAGCTCCGGTTTATAAAAGAGAATATAAAGAGCCCGCTTATTACGCGGAATCTAAAAAATTTAAAATAGAAGATGTAAAAGAGCCTACCGATTACAAACAGGCGATGATTCATCTTATTTCTCATCCAAACATAGCATCAAAACGTTGGGTTTATAACCAGTACGACAGCATGGTTGGTACGGTTAACCAAAGCACAAATAACCCAAGTGATGCTGCTATTGTAAACATTAAAGAAACCACAAAAGCATTAGCGTTGTCGGTTGATTGTAACAGCCGTTATGTTAATGCCGACCCTGAAGTTGGTTGTGCCATTGCGGTAAGCGAAGCATCTCGTAACATTGTTTGCAGCGGTGGTGAAGCCAGTGCAGTTACCAATTGCTTAAATTTTGGTAACCCTTATAATCCTGAAGTTTACTGGCAGTTTGTTAGCTCTATTAAAGGCATGAGTGCTGCTTGTTTAAAATTTCAAACCCCGGTTACTGGTGGTAACGTAAGTTTTTATAACCAATCTTCGTTTGAAGGCCCTGTATTTCCAACGCCAACTATTGGCATGTTAGGCCTATTGCAAGATAAATCAACTCAAACATCGTTAAGTTTTAAAACCGAAGGCGATTGTATTTATATCATTGGCGAGTGTAAAAATGATATTTCTTCTTCAGAATATGTTTACTCGTATCACAAAATAAAAAACACTCCTGCACCCTATTTCAATTTAGATGAAGAGTTTGATATACAACATGCAGTAAAAACGGTTATCAAACATAAATTAATTGAAAGCGCACACGATTGTTCTGATGGAGGGTTGTTCGTTTGCCTTGCAGAAAGTGCTTTTCAGCGCGATTTAGGTTTTGATATTGCTACCGATAAAAACATACGTAAAGATGCCTTTTTGTTTGGCGAAGCACAAGGGCGTGTAGTTGTTACCGTTAAAAAAGATAATGAAATTGCTTTAGTTGATGAGCTAAAGAAACTGAATGTAAAATTCAGTAAACTTGGTTTTACAAAAGGTAACGAAGTTAAAATAGATGGGCAATCTTTTGGTTCAATTAGCGAGTTTAAAAATTTATACGACACTTCTATCGAGAAAATAGTAGGAGCATAAATGAAGTATGTTTTACATATTTTATTCATTCTACACGTTTGCATATGTAATTCACAAACTGCTCATAGCCTTTATTTATCTGCCTTAGCTAAAGATTCTGTTAAAGACTATTCAGGTGCTTTAAACGATTTAGATAAAGCTCTAAGCGTTGCTAAAGACAATGATTCTCTTCATATACTTCATGCAAAAATAGAAGCAGAAAGCTATAATTTTAAAGAAGCTTATGCCGAAATTAATGAGGTAATTAAACACAATAATAACTATTTCGAAGCCTATTTATTGCGCGGTATTATTAAAGCAAAATCGGGTAACTACGAAGGTGCTGTACACGATTTTACAAAAAGCCTTAAACTAAATCCCAATAGTACAAAAGCATATTATAACCGAGGTTTAGCGCACGCTTATTTAGATGAGTTTAAATTATGTGATAAAGATTTTTCGAAAGTTATCGAGTTAGATTCTACCTACACCAATATCTGGTTTCAGCGTGGCTACTGGAGAGAACTTGGAGGTGATTTACAGGGTTCTTTAGCAGACCTTACCAAAGCATCCAAGCTAAATCCAAACGACAAAGAAATTTACCTTTCGTTAGCCATTACTACATACAAGCTTCATCAAAAAGAACAAGCCTGTGTACTTTTAAATGAAGCAAAATCAAAAGGCTCTACTACCGCCGAAGAATTAATGAATGTAATGTGTAAATGAGTTTAAAAAAATTATACATATTTATTTTTTCTATCTCAGTATGCTTAGCAAATGCTCAGCATGGTTTTATCATATCAGTAAAAATCTACGAAACTTGCTTTTTTAATTCGGTAAAAATAAAAGTAACAGGCAACACACCGCCTTATAAACTTATCTGGAGCAATGGCTCCGTAGGTGATACCGTATCTAATTTAAACGGTGGAGATTTTTCAGTTCATATTTCTGATAACGATACAACCACACGAGATACCAGTGTATCTTTTTCACTTATTTCTCCTCCTTGCAGGGTAGGTTTTTCTAATCATTTCACCCCTAATAGCGATGGTTATAATGATACATGGGGTATATCAAACACTATTTATTATCCTGATTTTTTATTGGAAGTGTTTGACAGATCTGGGCAATTAGTTCATACACAAAGACACGAATATTTTCCGTGGGACGGAACTCAGTTTGGAATTAAATTATCAGAAGCAACTTATTATTATATATTTTTTTACGACGAAAAAATAAAATCGCGCTACGAAAAAGGTAGTGTAACTATTGTACGATAAATGAAAATTAAGGCATTTACATATTTTATTTTTTTAAGTGTAATTACTATTGGTTCTTTTGCGCAACAAACTCCAAGTTATACACAATTTGTGTTTAACCAATATGGGGCAAACCCGGCATATGCCGGCACTAATCTTGGTATGGAAGCTGTTACCGGGCGACGAATGCAGTGGCTTGGTTTTGATAATGCCCCTGTAACCACCTTTGGCAGTTTTACCTATGCCTGGAGAAAAAATTATAACTACAAAGCCAAACATGCGGTAGGCATGTATGTAGAAGATGATAGAGCCGGTATGTTTTCTTCAAAAGCAGCATATGTATCTTATTCTATACACATTAAAATATTTACAGGTTTAAATATAGCTGCCGGTATATTTGCAGGTATAAGGCAAGTTGGCGTATCTAATCTATTGTACGACCCTAACGACCCAGCATTAAATGATTTAAAAACAAACACCAGTTTACTTACTATATATCCTGATATAATTCCCGGGATGCGTTTTTATAATAAAAAACTTTTTATTGATGTAAGTGTTCGCCAATTATATAAAAACGATTTACAACAAACTTCGTGGCTACAAGGTTCGACACAACAAATTGGTAACCCGCCTACTAAGTTAGAACCAACCTATACTATTGTTATTAAACGAAAAATTCCTTTAGGCAATAACATTTGGATGTTAACTCCGGCTATTAAAGCACAATCAGTATATAAAGCTATTCCATTAATTGATGCAAACGTTATGTTATTTTATGATAGCCGGGTAGGCATTGGAGCATCGTTGCGAGGCAACTCATTTGTTTCTGCCATTTTTCAAGTAAGAATATTAAAAAATATGGTTGCCGGTTTTGGGTACGATTATACAATAGGTAAACTACACACAGCCGCCGCTAATTCTTTAGAGGTAATGTTAAGTTTCCGTCCGGGTGGAGGTGATGATGATAAAGGTGCCAGCTCAAGAAAAGTAGCTAACTGCCCTGATTTTAATTATTAGTTAGATTTAAGTATCTCTTTAAGATGCAGCATTTTTATAGCTGTAACGGCTGCTTCATCTCCTTTATTGCCATGCTTCCCTCCTGCTCTATCAACAGCTTGTTTTTGATTATCAGTAGTTAGTACACCAAAAATAAAAGGCTTATTATATTTTATATTTAGCTGGGTAACACCATTAGCTACCGCATCGCAAATAAAATCAAAGTGCCTTGTTTCACCTTGTATAACACAGCCTAAGCAAATAATAGCATCTGCTTTAGTATGCTCTGCCATATATTGTGCTCCCATCGTTAATTCAAAACTGCCAGGTACGGCATGCACACTAATATTTTTTTTATCGGCGCCATGTTTAAGTAATGATTTAACAGCACCATCTCTCAAAGCATTTGTTACTTCGCTATTCCATTCAGCATACACTACTGCAAATTTCATTTTTTTTGCAGATGGTACTTTTGTTCCTTCTACCTGCGATAAATTTTTTAGTTTACTCGACATTCTATTTTATATTAATTAATCACATCACCACGCAATTTTCTAAAGCGTTTACGGGCTTCAACCGTGTAAACACTTCCGGGATACTTAGTTAAAAATTCCTGATACAACGTTTTTGCTTTTTCAATGTCCTTTAAATTATATTGATAAATTTCTGCCATTTTAAATAATGCATCATCACCATAAATTTTATCGCCATAATTATCTACTACACGCTGATAAGCTTCCAAAGCCTCTTTATATTTTCCTTCTTGAGCAAACACCTGTCCTTTTTTAAAATAAATATCATCTGCCAACGAATGGTTATCAAACAAAATATTGATAGAATCCATGCGCTGCAAACCCTCAACGGTTTTATGCTGTAATAATAATAAATTGGCTGAAGCAAACATTTGTAACGGAACCTCATTTGTATCAATGCCAATGGCATCAGAAATTACAAGAGACAAATCCATTGCATCGTTTGATATTAATTTTGAAGTAGCTCCTTTAAGTACATCTAATTGTGCTTTTGCCCACTTAAAATCTCCGGTGTAAAAAGCAATTTTAGCGTTTCTAAATTTAGCTTCTTGCCCGATGGGGTCATATTTATAGGCTTTTTCAACCTGAGAGTATGATAAAGAAGCATCCCATACATTTCCTGCTATTAAAAGCAAATCGCCTAAATCTAATTTTAATTCGGCTGCCGATGCCTTATCAATTCCCGGTGTGTTAAGTACTAAATTAAGCATGTCAATTGCCTCTTGCACTTTATTTAAATAGAAACCTTGCAATACAGCCAACTTATGTATAACGCTTACACTAAGCTGATTGTAGCCAAATTGTTTGATTGTGTTTTTAAGCTTTTGTTCTACATCTGTTAAATCGGCTTGCGTATAGTTTTTTTGTTTTACTATTCTTTCGAATTGAGCATTGGCAGATTCTATACAAGCTTGTGCATAATTAAAATTTTCCGGTCCTTTAGCAATAACATAATCATAACATTGTTGTGCGGTTTCAAAATCTTCGTTAAGCACACAAAGCTTTCCTAAATCCATTATACGAAAGCCTTCTTCTTTCAAGCGCTTATCAAGCGCTTTTGATTGAATAAAAGCACTTGAAAAATCTTTCTGTTGAACTAAGATGTAAATCAAAAAATCAGAATAAACAATTTGGTCAGGATGCTGTTGTATTCTTCTCTGTAATTCTTGTTTTAGTATTGGGTTATTAAATCCTCCTTTTTCATCATCATAGCCCAAGCTATTTTGTAATTGCATTTGCACGTTCGATAATTCTGTTTCTTTAAAACTAATGGCATCTAAGTACTCATTTATCATAGCACGTATATCGCCTTTTGCTTTATATACATCAGCCATTTCGTAAAAAAAAGGATATGTGTAACCATTGTATTTTCTTCCTTTTTTATAAGTTTCTATAGCATAATCAAACTCTTTAACACTTACAAAAGCTTTACCCAAATCAAGTGTTTGTGAAACATCCTTACCCGACTCTTGAACAGCTTTTGCATACTGTTCTTTTGCCTTTGCAATATTGCTATCTGCTTGGTAAACCTGTCCTAAATCGACACAATAAAATAAATCAGCAGGATATAATTTAAGCTGGTGCTTAGCTATTTTTTCAGCTTTTTTAAAGTTGCTAATTGCAAGTAAACATTTAAAGTAAGGGGTGTAAAAGGCATCTGAATTTTTATCGTACAATTTTTCAAAATAAACAGAAGCTTTATCGTATTCTTTATTCTGAAAAAACTGATTAGCTAATTGCTCATCGGTGCTTTTTTGGGCAAAAGCAGGTACATAAATAGACAAAAACAGTATGAAACAAAAAAAACTTCTCAAAGTAAAAAATTAAGGTTTATTTAGTTTCGTTTTCCCAAGCACTTGGCGAAATAGACACATCATCCTTATAGCACTGTACTTGTCCAAAATTAAATATTCTTTTTCTATAAACCCAAGCATCATTTCCTTTTACTAAAATACGTCGTATTTCAACAAAACCTTTTCCGGGAAGTGTTTCTTCAGTAACACCTTGCTGGTATTTTAAGGTTAAAGGGTTGACTTCTTTTTTAGTTACTGCTTGAGCCGTATCAACATCACTTACTAAATTTTTTTGAGCTAAAGCTAATTGTTTAGTAGCATAGGCATCGTTTGCTTTGTAGGTAAGAGCTTCTGTATAAGCAGAAACTGCATCTTTATATTGTTTAAACTTTAAATTATTATCTCCACGTACAATAGCAGCACGATATTGTACATCAGTAGTTCCACCACCGCCTAAAGTACCACGTATAGTAGCCTTAGCTTGTCCTTTGTTATCCTCGGCAGATTTTGTATCTGCAATAGCTTTTGCCTTAGCATCTTCTTCAGCTTTCTTCTTTGCAGCAGCATCAGCCTCTAATTTTGCTTTCGCATCTGCATCCGCTTTTGCCTTTGCTTCCGCAGCAGCTTTTTTCTTAGCTTCTGCTTCTAACTTTGCTTTCGCATCTGCGTCCGCTTTTGCCTTTGCTTCCGCAGCAGCTTTATTTTTAGCTTCTTCCTCAGCTTTCTTCTTGGCAGCAGCATCGGCTTCTAACTTTGCTTTCGCGTCGGCATCCGCTTTTGCTTTAGCAGCAGCAGCCTCTAATTTTGCTTTCGCATCTGCGTCCGCTTTTGCCTTTGCTTCCGCAGCAGCTTTATTTTTTGCATCCTCTTCAGCTTTCTTCTTTGCAGCAGCATCAGCTTCTAACTTTGCTTTCGCATCAGCATCTGCTTTCGCCTTTGCTTCTGCAGCGGCTTTATTTTTAGCTTCTTCCTCAGCTTTCTTCTTGGCAGCAGCATCGGCTTCTAACTTTGCTTTCGCGTCGGCGTCCGCTTTTGCCTTTGCTTCAGCGGCAGCTTTATTTTTAGCTTCTTCTTCGGCTTTTTTCTTCGCAGCATTATCTGCTTCTAACTTAGCTTTTGCATCTGCATCCGCTTTTGCCTTTGCATCCTCTTCTGCTTTCTTTTTAGCTGCAGCATCGGCTTCTAACTTTGCTTTCGCATCAGCGTCCGCTTTTGCCTTTGCTTCTGCGGCAGATTTAGCTTTAGCTTCTTCCTCAGCTTTTTTCTTAGCTGCAGCATCTGCTTCTAACTTTGCTTTCGCATCGGCGTCCGCTTTTGCCTTTGCTTCTGCAGCAGATTTAGCTTTAGCTTCTTCCTCAGCTTTCTTCTTGGCAGCGGCTTCTGCATCTAATTTTGCTTTTGCGTCAGCATCTGCTTTTGCCTTAGCAGCAGCATCGGCGGCAGCTTTGGCTTTTGCATCTTCTTCAGCTTTTTTCTTAGCTGCAGCTTCTGCTTCTAACTTTGCTTTGGCATCAGCATCGGCTTTCATTGCCTGATTAGTTTGTTCTATTTTTTGTTTTGCAACAGCATCTTCTTTTTTTAAACCTAAAGCTTCGTTGTATTTTGCAAGAGCTCCCTGATAATCTTTTTTACTAAAATTTTTGTCGCCCTCTTTTATAGCTGCCTGATAATTTTTTTCTAAATCTTTATTTTTCTTTTCTATGGCTTTTTCTTGTTCTCTAATTCCCTCAATTACTCCTAACATTTGCTCCAGGTAAGCTTTATCGTAATCAAAATTTTGCTTATCGCCAAAGTAGGTATATTTATTTGCAGGTTGGTTTAGTGCCGAATAATCTACCCCCTCTACCTTTTTCCAAAGCGAAATTTGAGCGTCTACAACGCCAAAAGGCTCAAGTGCTCTTTCCGGTGGAATGCCACGGGTTGAAATGGAAAATTTTTTGGTAATCATTTCTGATTTTGATACTGTTACCAAATAATCTCCCCCTAAAGGAAGCTGAAAACTATATTTACCATCGCTACCTGTGGTTATGGTTGAAACCGTTCTGCCACCTTGAGTAACTGTAATAATGGCTCCATTAAGTGCGTCGTTATCATCATAAATTTTACCTTGTACGTTAAGTAGCACCGGTGCCTGTGCAGGTGGTGCTTGTGCTTTTATAGAGAGAGATGTAATTAGTAGAAAAACTAAAAATATCGACCGGGTAAAATGCCTCATTAAATGGATAACAACTCTAAATTTACGTAATTTCGCACAAATTTAAAAAACTAAATGACATTAAGCTATTGGGAAAAACAAACATATTTCAACAATATTGATTTGTTGGTAATTGGTAGTGGCATTGTTGGGTTAAACGCAGCTATTAGCTACAAAACAAAATTCCCAAAAGCTAAGGTTTTAGTGGCCGAACGAGGCATTCTGCCTAATGGTGCAAGTACAAAAAATGCAGGCTTTTGCTGCTTTGGCAGTGTATCGGAGCTGGCAGATGATTTAACACATATTGAGGAAGATGTTGTTTTTCAAACGGTTTCGCTTCGTTTAAAAGGCTTAAAAAAACTGCGAAATATATTGGGTGATACTACTATTGATTACAAGCAACTGGGTGGTTTTGAGGTTTTTGACTCAAAAAAAGAGTTTGAAGCCTGTGCTGATGTTATCTCCTCTTTTAACAAAAAAATGAAAGATGTTATTGGCTTAAAAAATGTATACGAAATTGATAAAACCAAAATTGTTAAAAGTGGTTTTTCGGGTTTTAAATATTGTATAAAAAACAAATACGAAGGGCAAATAAACACCGGACAAATGATGCAAGCCTTATTAAGCATCGCCTACAAAAAAGGCATAATTATTTTAAATAATATGGAGGTTGATAAAATAACCGACCATAAAACCAATGTAGAAATATCTTTTAAAAATAACCTTAGTATAAAAAGCAAAAAAGTTATTATAGCTACCAATGGCTTTGCCAAACAACTATTACCTACATTAGATGTTAAACCAGCCAGGGCACAGGTTTTAGTAACCGAGCCTATTAAAAACTTAAAAGTAGAAGGAGCCTTTCATTACCAAGAAGGTTACTACTATTTTAGAAACATTGATAACCGTATTTTATTTGGTGGAGGCAGAAACCTCGATTTAAAGGGTGAAGAAACCACAGAAATGCTGCTTACTAAAACTATTCAAAATAAGCTGGAAGAAATTTTAAAAGAGAAAATACTACCTAAACAAAAGTTTAAAATAGACCAACGCTGGAGCGGCATTATGGGGGTTGGGTCTGAAAAAAAGCCAATTATAAAACACACCAGTAAAAATGTTGTTTGTGCAGTTAGAATGGGTGGCATGGGTGTTGCCATTGGCAGCCTGGTTGGGCAAATGGCAGTTGATGAATTAATAGGGAGATCTTAACGCTAAAGCTGTTTTGATTTAATGTTATAGGCTTCAAAAATATCGCGGTAACGGATATAGCCCACATACTTATCTTCCTCAATTACAGCTACTTTATCTACATCATGTTCAAGTATAATATTAAGTGCTTTGCTTAAATTTTCACTACTGTTTACCGTCGGTATTTTTTCTATATAACTACCGATGTGATTTTCCTGATCTTCTTTTTTAACACTTATATTTCTTAAAGAAACAATGCCTAAATAATTCCAGTCATTGTCAATTACGGCAAAATCACTGGCATGTGTGTTTGCAGCATGATGACGTAATTCGGTAAAAGTCCAATCTTTATTTGCAGTAGCTAAAATTCTAAATTCAGGAAAAAAGTCTTTTAAACTGGTGTGATCAAGCACATCGGTACGCATATTGTAACTATGTGCCGGACTTTTAAATCTGTTATCAACCTGGTTTTTATAAAATGATATTCGCCTTGAAAGTAGGAATGTAAATACAGATACTATAATAATAGGAGGAAGAAGCGAGTAATTACCACTCATTTCAATAATCATAACGATACCCGCAACAGGAGCTTGCGCCACACCTGCATAAAAAGCTCCCATGCCAATTACCATAAAAGAAGCTACACTTACATGCTGGTTTGGTAAAATTATACTTGCAAATGTGCCCACTGCAGCGCCTAACATGGCTCCTATAAATAACGAAGGGCCAAATATACCCGCCGACCCTCCACTACCAATAGTTAGAGTACTGGCTACAATTTTTAAAAAAGCTATAGCCAAACAACTAAGTGCAACAGCAATGGCTCCTTGTATGGGAAAATAATCAGGGAAATGTCCATCAATTACATAGGTTAAATAATCGGTCCCGGTACCCGATATGCTAAAAAATATGGTAGCCAATGCACCTGTAAGTAAACCGCCAATGGCAGGCTTTAACCATTTTGGCACGGGTATTTTATCAAAAAAAGTACGGGTGTCTTTGAACCCCTTAATAAGTAAGTAACCAAACCCAAAACACAGGCCTCCTAATAAAAGGTAAAACACAATTTCGTTTGCATGAAAGGCCTGAGGTGTAGTTATATGAAATGCCGATTCGGCGCCTGCATAAGCTATATAAACCAAATACGCCGTAACCGATGATATAAAACAAGGAATTAAAGCATCACTTTCTATGTCATGTTTATAAACCATTTCGGCAGCTGTTAAAGCACCACCTAAAGGCGATCGGAAGGCAGAACCTAAACCTGCTGCGGTACCTGCCAACAATAAAGTTCGTCTGGCACGGGCACCCGTTTTTAAAATATTTGAAAACCATACACCAATCCCCGCTCCTATTAAAGATATGGGCCCCTCTTTACCGCCGCTTCCACCTGTAGGTAAAGTAAATAAAGTAGCTACGGCTTTAAAAAAAGGTATACGGGTATCTATTTTCCCTTCGTTGTTATGAAAGGCGTAAATCATTTCATCGGTACCTGTACCTGAAGCATCTTTACAGAAAAAATGTATAATTAACCCGGCTGCCAAACCACCAAAAGCCGGTAGCAATAAAACTATTAAAGAAGTGCTTGGGTGATGGGCCGCAAAGTTTACTTTTTGAATTAATGTTTCGGTTTTTTCGGCGGTTTGTGTATGAGTAGATAGATAAAAGGTTTCTAAAAGATTTAACAAAAAGGAAAAAGCCATAGATACTAAACCGCACAAAACACCCACTACTACCGAGTAAATATAGATACTATTGGGATTTTTTATATTAAATAAACTCTTTAGGCGGAGTGACAGGGTCATTTTTAAGGTCTATAATCGAAGTTAAAAATATTGCTTATTTTTGTTTGCACATAATTACTTAAAATGGACGGTCGAGTCATCATTATTCTACAAAAAAAAGCTAACAATTCCTTTCTCACCCTTTCTTTCTGCTTAAAAAACTAATTACGGTATGACGATAGACGTTTTAATTACCATACTATTGGTTTTACTGAATGGTTTTTTTGTAGCCGCTGAGTTTTCTATGGTTAAGGTTCGTGCCTCGCAGGTAGAATTAAAAGCTAATAAAGGTGGTAAACGTGCAAAAATTGCTTTGCACATGGTAGAGAATTTAGATAGTTACTTATCTGCTACCCAATTAGGCATTACGCTTGCCAGCCTTGCACTTGGCTGGGTGGGAGAAAATGTAATGGCTGACCTTATTACAAAAACAGTACATTTTTTTAATACCGATATTAGCGCTGACTTAGTTCATAAAATTTCTATACCGGTTGGCTTTACTTTAATAACCATAGCTCATATTGTGTTTGGAGAGCAAGCCCCTAAAATGACCGCAATTAAAGACCCTCTAAAAATTGCCTTGTTTATAGCAGTGCCCATGCGCATTTTTTATGTAGTGTTTAATCCGTTTGTGTGGTTTTTAAATAAGCTGTCTTCTTTTATATTACGAATATTTGGTATAAAAAACACCAACGAATCTGATGCGCATAGCGAAGAGGAGCTTAGAATGATACTTACTGAAAGTGAGGAATCGGGTGCAATAAAACAATCTGAAAACGAACTGATACAAAATGTATTTGATTTTGATGACCGTATTATAAAACAAATAATGGTGCCTCAAAATCGTGTTTCTGCTATAAATATAGAAATGGGGCACGAGCAGATTATTAAAAAAATTATTGAAGAAGGTTACTCTCGCTTACCTGTTTACTTAGGCGATATAGATAATGTTGTGGGCATTATACATAGTAAAGATTTATTGAAAGCAGTAATTGATAATCGTTTTAAAAGCATTAAAGAAATTATGCGCCCGGCACATTTTGTGCCTGAAAATATGAAGGTAAATGATTTACTGCGTGATTTTCAGCGCTTACATGCCCAAATAGCCATTGTGACCAATGAGTTTGGCGCTACCGCAGGCGTTATTACAATGGAGGACATTATTGAAGAATTAGTGGGCGAGATACGTGATGAGCATGATGACGAAAAACCTGAAATTGAAAAAATAAACGATACCGAATATATTGTAAAAGCGCAAACAACCTTGGTAGACTTAAACGAATCGTTACCCATTGCGTTGCCCGAAAGCCCGCATTACGATACCATTTCGGGTTACGTAAATTATATTTTTGGCCGTATACCGGCTGTTAATGAAAAAAGGTATACCAATGGTTATGAAATAACTATTTTAAAACGCAAAAAACAAAGCGTTGAGTTAATCAAAATAACTGTTTTAGATAAGGATATAAATTAATGCTACGTTGTCATTTCGACCGCAGGGAGAAATCTGTATTTGCAAACAATCTAATCCCAAATACAGATTTCTCAGTCGTACCTCCTTCGAAATGACAAGGGTAAGTTTAAAATACAGCAGCAGATAACCTATTTTACAGGTTTAAACCCGTGTGCACATTTCCCGTTTTTGGTAAGTCCTTGGCATTTGCCGTATAAAGTAAGCGAATGTCTATCTATATCAAACTTTAAAATTTCACCTGCCATTTGCTGTATTTGTTGCAGGCGTGGGTCACAAAACTCAAATACATGCTCACAATCCTGACAAATAAGATGGTCGTGCTGACGATACATATAAGCCTTTTCGTACATAGCCTGGTTTTTACCAAACTGATGCTTAATAATTAAATTACACTCTAATAAAACCTCAACCGTATTGTATAAAGTAGCCCTGCTAACCTGGTACTTTTTGTTTTTCATATGTACAAACAGGGTTTCAATATCAAAATGCCCTTGTATGCTGTACACTTCATCTAATATAGCAAAACGCTCGGCAGTTTTGCGCAATTGCTTTACTTCTAAATGATCGGTAAGTATTTTTTTTACTTTTTCCTTTATTTCGGTTGTAATCATTTATCTAAAATTTAGTACAGTAAGTTATGATACGGATAACGCTTTACGTGTAGTTTTTTAACCTCATTGTAAACCATAGTCCGCAGTTCATCAATGTTATTTTTTTCGGTGGCAGAAATAAATACATTTAAGCCGTTGCCTTTGCTCATCCAAGTTTGTTTAAGCTGTTCAAGGCTCACATTATCCTTCGTTTCAGGTGTTAAATCATCTTCCTCTTTTTCGGTAAAATGATAGGCATCTGTTTTATTAAAAATAGTTATTATCAGCTTATCGCCTGCGCCAATTTCGGTAAGGGTGTTGGTTACGGTTTCCATTTGGTTGGCAAAAGCGGGGTGCGAAATATCTACTACATGTAACAACACGTCAGCCTCGCGCACCTCATCTAAAGTTGATTTAAACGATTCTACCAACTGGGTAGGTAGTTTGCGTATAAAACCTACCGTATCGCTCAATAAAAAAAACAGGTTATCTATTACCACTTTACGTACTGTGGTATCTAAGGTGGCAAATAATTTGTTTTCAGCAAACACGGTACTTTTGCTAAGTAAGTTCATTAAGGTTGATTTACCTACGTTGGTGTAACCCACCAAAGCAACCCGTATCATTTCGCCACGGTTTTTACGCTGCGTGGCCATTTGCTGGTCTATGTCTAAAAGCTCTTTTTTAAGTACCGATATTCTATCGCGAACGTTACGTCTGTCGGTTTCAATCTCCTTCTCACCTGCTCCGCCACGGGTTCCCGTACCACCACGCTGACGTTCTAAGTGAGTCCACATACCGGTTAAGCGGGGTAATAAATATTGATACTGCGCTAATTTAACTTGTGTGCTGGCATGGGCAGTACGTGCCCGTGCAGCAAATATTTCGAGAATCAGATAGGTTCTGTCTAAAATTTTACGTTCAAGTTCTTTCTCTAAATTACGTTGTTGCGATGGACTTAGTTCATCATCAAACACCACCACATCAATATCGTTTTCTTTTATATAGGTTTTAATTTCGTTTAGCTTGCCTTTACCTACAAAGGTTGATTTATCGGGTTTTTCTAAGCGCTGTAAAAACTGTTTGGTAGGCAGTAAACCATCAGTTTCAACTAAAAAGGCAAGTTCATCTAAATACTCCTGCGCTTTGTCTACATCCTGATGTTTAGTTATTAAACCAACTAATATGGCCTTACGCTGTTTAGGCGCTGTCGATTCGGGTTTTTTGCTCATTAAAATTACTTGCCCTTAATATTTTTGCCAACGTACTCAGCAATTGCTTTAGCTTGTTCAGGGGTTAAGCCATTTATTTTACTCATGGTATTTCGTCCGTTTTGTATAATGCTTGAAATGCTATCGTTGCTCAGTTGAGTTATAGACAAATCAAATGCGCCTGCCATTTTTAATTTCCCATCTGCACCGTGGCAAGTTGCACAGTTGGCTTTATAAAATTCTTGCCCATTAATAGTTCCATCAGCATTTGCTGCTTTTTCTGGTTTTTTGGCTTCTTGATGTTTCATCATTTCACCCATGCCAAACGCAGCCAGTATTAATATGAAAGCTAAAGTAGCTAAACCTTTATTGCCTTTTTTAAACCCAACCACTGCTAATGGAATAGATAGAAACACAACTGTTATTTTTATAATAAGCATTGGCGGAATTACAGGTAGCTGAATCATTAAATAAACACCTGTCGCCAAAAACAAAAAGCTTACAATCATTTCTAAAACTTTTACTTTTTTAGTAAATGAGGCTAATACATCTTTTTTGTCGGCCAATAATAAAATGGTCTTAATCAGATAGATTAGAAAGAAGATGATTACTACTACAAAGTGTGTTTTTTTAATGATTTCGAAGGTTGTCATAATTTAATTTTTTTTCAAATGTACAGATTATCTTAAAATGAAATTGTGTATTTTTGTACTGTAATAATGTTTAACAATAGGTTTTATTTTGGTTGGTTACTATCGGCTGTATTTATGTACTTAGCCTTCTATCTCTTTCATGGGATAATGACTAACGATATTTTAAAACTTACTATTCCTAAAACCTTGTTTCTTTCGGTAGCTGCCGTAGTTTATTTAGTGGTAGCTTTTGGTATGTCGGTAGTATTTAAAAGCACATCGCTTAAAAAAAATATTAGAAACCCATATAGGCGTGGCTTGCTTATTGGCATTTTAACTGCCTTGTTTATGTACGGTGTTGCGTTTACAGTTGGCATATCTTTTTCGTTTAAAGTAACCATGTTTAATTTATTGGTAGATGTTAGCTGGCAACTTATTGAACAAAGCATTGGTGCATTTTTTATAGCCCTTGCTAACACCTTATTTTACCGTGAAGAAGAAAACCACGCTAATTTTTTGTAGCCTACTCTTTCTGTTTTTTTTAGGAGGATGCTCTTTTAAAAAAATAGAATTTGATACACAAAGCGGCAAAACAAACATCGTTAAAGTAGGCGAAAAGTTTAGAATTACCTTAGAGGGAGAAAACCATCTACAAAATTACTATTGGCTTTTAATAGAAAACTCAAATAAACGAGAGTTAACTTATTTAGGCTCGGTGTTTCACGGCGATAAATCGGGTGAGGTTGATTTTAATTTTGTGCCTATACAGAGTGGAGAAGTAAGCCTTACTTTTAACCTTAAGCACTTTAACGATAGCATACAAACCAAAGTTTTTAAAGTAGAAGTTATTAAATAATTTCTTACTTGCTCATCGCTAAAAAAACCTTACTTTCGCAACACAAAATTTTATTAAAATGAGCTACGATGTTATAGTTATAGGAAGTGGTCCGGGCGGTTATGTTGCTGCTATACGCGCTTCGCAATTAGGTTTAAAAACAGCTATTGTTGAACGCGAAAACCTGGGAGGCATTTGCCTTAACTGGGGTTGCATTCCTACTAAAGCCCTATTAAAAAGTGCGCAAGTATTTGAGTACTTAAACCACGCTAAAGATTATGGCATTAGTGCCGATAACATTAAAGCTGATTTTGGCGCCGTTGTAAAACGTAGCCGCGATGTGGCTGATGGCATGAGTAAAGGCATTCAGTTTTTAATGAAAAAAAATAAAATTGATGTTATTATGGGCACTGCTAAAGTAAAAGCAGGTAAAAAAGTGGAAGTTACCGCTGCCGATAAAACAGTTGCTACACACGATGCTAAACATATTATTGTAGCCGTTGGTGCCCGCTCTCGCGAATTACCAAACTTACCACAAGATGGTAAAAAAATTATTGGTTATCGCCAGGCAATGAATTTACCTAAACAACCAAAAAGTTTGTTGGTTGTAGGTTCGGGTGCTATAGGCATTGAGTTTGCTTATTTTTACGCAACTATGGGTACTAAAGTTACCGTGGTTGAGTTTATGCCAAACATTGTTCCAGTTGAAGATGAAGACGTATCGAAACAATTAGAAAAATCGCTTAAAAAAGCGGGTATCGATATTATGCTTAACGCTTCGGTTGAAAGTGTTGATACTAAAGGTGATATTAGTAAAGTAAAAATTAAAACAGCTGATGGCGAAAAAATAGTTGAAGCCGAAGTTGTACTATCTGCCGTGGGCATACAAACCAACTTAGAAAACTTAGGTTTAGAAGATGTTGGTATTGCAACTGATAAAGGAAAAATTTTAACTGATAAGTTTTACGCTACCAATGTACCGGGCTATTATGCCATTGGTGATTGCGTTGGCGGACAGGCACTTGCCCACGTTGCCAGTGCAGAAGGCATAACTTGTGTTGAGAAAATTGCAGGTCATAGCCCAGAGCCGATTGATTATAACAACATACCGGGTTGTACTTATTGCCAACCCGAAATTGCATCGGTTGGGTTTACTGAAAAGAAAGCTAAAGAAGCAGGTTACGAAATTAAAGTGGGTAAATTTCCTTTCACAGCATCGGGTAAAGCGAAGGCTGCCGGTGCCCCTGATGGATTTGTGAAACTTGTTTTTGACGCTAAATACGGTGAAATTTTAGGCGCACATATGATTGGTGCTAATGTTACCGAAATGATTGCTGAAATTGTAGTGGCTCGTAAATTAGAAGCTACAGGGCATGAGTTAATTAAATCGGTACACCCACATCCTACTATGAGTGAGGCTATTATGGAAGCTGCCGCTGCTGCATACGGAGAAGTTATACATCTTTAAGCCATGATTAAAAAGAGCTTTTCATATACATTGGTAGCTTGCTCAATAGCAGCAGGCTTAATGGTTAGCTCTTGCAATCATACTACTGATAAGGATAAAGAAGAAGTTGTTACAAACCGTGTTTTTGCTGATTACCACTATGCTTTAGATTCTGTTATTAAAAGTAAAGAAGGCATTATTTGTGGCATTGAGCTGGGACAAAGTGTAAAACTTATTCCTGCCAGAGAAGTGAACCAAGCCATTGAAAAAGCCAACGACCATATTACGTTCGAACAAAAAATAGATTCGGTAAGTAAATATGCTATAACCTACTCGTTTGAAAACGATACCATTACTGAGATGGAGGTTTTAATTGCTTCGCAAAACAGCGAAGAGGGCGAAAAAATACTAACTGATTTAAAAAACTATTACAGCAAAAAATATACAGCCCCTATGATGGATAAGGGCTATTTTGTGTTTAGCTGTTTTGATAGTAAAAAACAAAATTTTACCATAACCTTAACGGATAATAGCGGTACATCAAACTCGGTTATTGACATGTACGTTTACAGAGAGAAGTAGATTCTGTGTTAATTCTGTACCCTTATTTTGTTTTCCATATGTAAACTATTTGTTATTTTTTTGTTTTGATTGTATTTTACAATACATTTGGAAAATCACTAAAACAACAACATGATAAAAAAGTTTATTCCTCTATTTTTTGCGTTGGCAACAGGTGCTTTATGTGCTAAACCTGTAACACCAAATACCGCAAAAAAAGTAGCTCAAAATTTTTACGCTCAAAACTCTAAAATAAAAGTAAACGAGGTGGCTTTGGCTTATATCCAAACATCGCCTACAGGCTCTCCGCTTTATTATGCATTTAATATAAACAACAACGATGGTTTTGTTATTGTAACTGCCGATGATGCCGCAAGCCCCGTTATTGGTTACTCAACTAAAAATAGTTTTGTGCAACCCGAAGCTTATACTACTATAGCGTATTGGTTAACTACCCGCGCTAAAGAAGTTACTACTATTCAGGCATTACAAGCCCTACCTACCGCCGGCGTTGCGTTAGATTGGCAGAAATATATTACCAATAACCCTAACATAAATAATAAAAGACTTAGCTCGCAACAAAACAGCACATTAAGTTTTGCTGATAGTATAGCGCCACTTGTTCAATCAACTTGGAACCAATCGCCATTTTATAATGCTATGTGTCCGGGGGGTACAGGTGCCAATCAAGCAGTAACAGGTTGTGTAGCTACTGCTATGGCTCAAATTATGCGTTATTGGAATTATCCTACAACGGGCACGGGTTCAAGTTCGTATTGCGATTGCACAGCACAAGGTTATTCTGATAATTATGGTACATTAAGTGCTAATTATGGTGCAACAACCTACAATTGGGCTAACATGCCTTTAAACATTGGATCGAGCAATGCCGATGTAGCTTTATTAAATTTCCATTGTGGCGTAAGTGTTGATATGGATTATGACCCTGCAGGAAGTGGTGCTTATGTAATTACAGCCGAAAACCCTATTTGCGCGCAAAACTCGTACGTTACGTATTTTAAATACGACCCAACTACTATTAAGGGCTTAGTTCGTTCAAATTATACGGATACTGCCTGGACTAACCTTTTAAAAAATGATTTAAACATTGGGCGCCCTATACAATATGCAGGCGATGACCCGGTACAAGGTGATGGGCATACATGGGTTTGCGATGGCTACGACCAAAACGATTTTTTCCATATGAATTGGGGTTGGGGTGGTGATGATAACGGTTATTTTTTAATCAATAATTTATTAACTACAAATGGTGGTTTTAATCCATCGGCAGATCATGAAGCTATTTTTGGAATTGTGCCTATGACCACTAATTCTGTAGATGCCAGTATACCTGCCATTTTAAATCCTACCGGTTTTTATTGTGGCACCAGTGGTACCTTTGCTCCTTCGCTTACATTACAAAATATGGGGAATAACGTGCTAACATCTTGTACTATTAATTATCAAATTGATAATGGCTCTGTTCAAACCCAAGCTTGGACAGGCTCCTTAGTATTTGGGCAAGCTACTACTGTAACGTTACCAAGTTTTACATCAAGTAGCGGGTCGCATACATTAACTTGTTACAGCAGCGCACCTAACAATTCGGTTGACCAAAACCCGGCAAACAACCAATCGGTTACTAATTTTAATATAACAGCAAGTGCGACTTTACCTGTGGTAGAAAGTTTTGAAAGCAACTTAGTACCATCTGCCATGTGGAATGTTTCGCATACGGCAGGTAATGGGGTAGATTTCTCTATTGCTACTAACGCGGCTGCAACAGGTTCAAAATCTGCGATGATAAATAACATGACTAACACGGCAGGCAATAACAGCGTTTTACAAACCGGTTCTTCATACGATTTATCTACACTTAGCAACCCCGCTTTATCATTTAAAGTAGCTTATCAGGAAAAAGCAAGCACAAATAACGATAAACTTCAGGTTTACACATCTACTGATTGTGGTGCAAGCTGGCAATCGAGATGGGCACGTTGGAGTTCTACTTTATCTGTTTTAGGAGGCGTAGGAACTAATGCTTATGTGCCTACAGCAAACGATTTTACAACCTACACGGTTAACATAAATAATGTAGCTACCAGTACAAATGTGCTTTTCCGTTGGGAGTTTTATGCCGACCCTAATGGTGTGGGTAACAATTTATATATAGATGATATTAATATTGATGGTGGATTGCAACCACAACTAAGCATTAAAAACTTAGAAACTGCGGTAAACTTAAACTTATACCCTAACCCAACTACAGGGGTGGTTAATTTAGCGTTTAACTTTACCGAAAAACATACAGTTGCTGTACAAGTTGCCGATATGCTGGGCAGAGTTATAGAAACAATGGATGCTAAAACCTACCAAGCAGGAGAAAGCATTCTTACACTTGGAACCAACAACAGTTACCAAACAGGTGTTTATTTTGTAAACATTACTATTGATGGGCAACAAGTATCTAAAAAAGTAATTGTAGAGTAATTAGTAAACCATTTAAAAGAGCCGTTAATATAAAAGTTAACGGCTCTTTTGTGCTTTAAAGTGTAGTCCAGTCCAAATTATTTTAGTTGTAGTCCTTTTTAACTGGTACAGTGGTACAGTTTACTATAGTAAACTGTACCACTGTACCAGTTAAAAACAAAAAGAGGTAAAACAGTTAACCTGCCTTACCTCTTAGTTTGTTTAATATCAACTATTTTATTTTAGGATAATATTATAAATGTTACCGTTAATGGTTACGGTAGCTAAATCATCGCAAGCACCGGTACCAAAGTTAACATAACGGGTAGGTTTGCTGCCGGGGGTAAAATCTAACTCGCCGGCTACAAAAAATTTACGGTAGCCTATGCAATTAAAGTTTCTTATTAACCAGCTTGCCTCTGATACACTTGCGGTAAAACTTTCGCCATTAGCCGATGTACCACTTGCCGTACCAAAAATGGCAATTTGTGCCTGCGCCCAATCTATCGGTTGGTTATTAGGGCGTTCGCCCGCTAAAAGTACTTTGGTTTTATTAGTAGTCCAGATTATGGTTTTACCGTTAGATTTAGTAATAGTCATACTCGCAACAATGCTCCAGGTAAGATTACCATTGGTTATATGTCCTAAATTTTTAATGGTTTTGCTGGCAATGTTTATGCTGTTACCATCAACCACATAATTATTGGTTGAAACATTAATTACATTAGCCGAATCGCGGTAATGTTTGCCTGCTGTATAAATATATTGCAGGATACCGCTACGTGTACGGCCATCTAAACCTGTGCAGCCTGTACCAAAGTTTACAATAAGCGTATCGTTATCGGTACTATTTAGCGTATCAAATGTTAGGGTAGCACAGGTTGCATAAATGCTTTCTTGTGTTTGAGAAAGCTTGTATGTGCTCATATTGCCATAAGAAGCCTGCTCACCAATGTTTACTATATCGTTAGAATGGGTTTCGGCTTGTGTGTGGTCTTCTGCCGCACTGGTATCACTATCTACGGCTTCTTTTTTCTTACAAGATGAAAAAATTAAACCTGCCGATAGGGTTGCCAAAGCAAGTGATGTTATGATTGTTTTTTTAGTCATGTATGATTCGTTTAATAATAAGATGCTTTATTTACAAGAAGGTTTAATTTAAAAATACTAAAAAAAACTATTGGTTTATAAAATTAACAATTTGCTGGCGTTGCTGTTGCAAGCTTTTAAATAGAGAGGCATCTGTTTTTTTAATGTTGTTTAAGCGCAATGCCCCTAACATTTTCTTTTTAAAGGGCGAGTACGATAAACCTATGCGCCCAAATGCTGCTTTAATAATTGTGTAAATAAGCAGCACACACCAGCTTTTTGTAAGTAACCCAATAACAAGCAATTCTATCAAAAAAGTAACCATCCAAATAAAAGTACCCACACCAAAATTTACCGCCGCGTGAAACTCAATATCCTTACAGGTTTTATCAGCAATGCGCTTACCATAGTAGTATGGAATAAAATTTAAAAACTTGCCTATGGCATAAACAGGGAAACCGACTACCAACAATATAAAATTAAAAACAGTAAGTAAGTTTTTACTATCTGCACTATAAATTAAATGGTCTCTTAACCCTAATTGATGTAGTTGCTCAGTATAAATAGCCACCTGTGTTCTAAAGCTCGCCATTTTTTCGGGCTGACTTGCAGTAAGGCTGTTTAGTTTGGCAATTATAAACTCCCAATATTGTTGCTGGTGTTCTAAGTTATTATAGTTTAAATGCTGCTCGGCTATATATTGCTTTTTTAAGATGGGTTGCAGTTGTTCTATCACCACATCATTTTCTTTATTGAGTAAAGATGGTACTAAAGGTTTCATCCGCTCTTCAATTAAGGTGGTTAGTTTAATAATGGTTTGAGCGGGTTGCTTTACATAATCATCATAAAAATCTTTTACTAAAATGGGCTCGCCTATATGGTAATAAACATCACCACGAAATTTAGAGGGGGTAGAATAATTTACACCAATGGGCAATATTTTTAAATCTTGATGGCCGCCTTGTTCTAAATAACTAAAGGCCATTTTAGCCGTGCCTTTTTGTATAGATTGTAAACGCCTCTCCTGCAAGCTAATGCCTTCGGCCAACACAATTATTTTTTGGCGTTTATTCAGTAGATCGTACACCACTTTAAACGAATCTAAATTCTTTTTAACGCTGCCATGCCCTCCTCCATCGCGTAAACGATAAATGGGCACAATGCCAATGGCTTTTAGTATAGTAGTAATTAAGCCGGGTTTAAAAGCATCGCCACGAGCCATATAGTAAGTACGAGGACGAAACAAAGCAGCTGAAATTGCAATAGTATCCATAAACGAGTTAGGATGGTTCATGGTAACCAGCATGGGGGTCGACACACGAATTCTATCTGCATTTTTTACATGCATGCGCTTAAAAAATGTACGGAAAAAGAAGTAAAGTTTATTTCTTAGATAGTACCAAAACATAGTTATTAGCCCTCCTTATAAAATAAGAACCACTGTAAAACTAAGTATAATTTCTGTTTTAACTAAAATGCCTTGTTGTCATTTCGACCGCAGGGAGAAATCTGTATTTGCAAACAATCAAATCCCAAATACAGATTTCTCAGTCGTACCTCTTTCGAAATGACAAAGCAAGATTGTTATATAAAAACACTAACTAAAAAGCAGGCGCAACGGGTTTATTACCCACAGCAGCTTCAATGCGCTCCATTACTTCAGCAGTAAGCATTGGCACTATATCAAGGGCTTTCAGGTTATCTTCTAACTGCTCGGTTTTAGATGCTCCTAAAATAGCTGTACTAACATTTGGGTTTTTCAACACCCATGCAATAGATAAACGGTTTAAACTTACCCCTAAATCATCGGCTACTTTTTTAAGTGCTTTTACTTTTTCGTGTTTCCACTTATTAGCATCACCTACAATGTTTTCTTTAAGCCACTCCATACCGGGGCGGTCAATTCGGGTTCCTTCAGGTGTTTTATCAATGTACTTTCCACTCAAAAGCCCTGATGCCAATGGCGACCAAATGGTTGTGCCCAAGCCAATTTCTTTATATAGTTTGCTGTACTCTACTTCAAATTTATCGCGGTGCAATAGGTTATACTGTGGTTGCTCCATAGTAGGAGGCGTTAAGTTATATTGGCGGGCAACACTATAAGCTTCCATAATTTCTACCCCGCTCCACTCACTGGTACCCCAATAAAGTACTTTGCCCTGCTGAATTAAATCGTGCATAGCACGTACGGTTTCTTCAATAGGTGTGTTTTTATCAGGACGATGACAGAAATATAAATCTAAATAATCAACCTGTAAACGTTTAAGTGCCCCGTGGCAAGCCTCTATAATGTGTTTACGGTTTAAACCTATTTGCGTAGGTAATTTACCTCCCCAAAAAACTTTGCTCGATACGGTATAAGTGCTTCTGTCCCACTTAAACTTTTTCAAAATTTCACCCATCACTATTTCCGATTGCCCGCTTGCGTATACTTCTGCGTTATCAAAAAAATTAACTCCATTATCGTAGGCAAGTTTCATGCATTGCTCTGCCATAGTATTATTTACTTGTGCGCCAAACGTTACCCAACTCCCAAAAGAAAGCGCACTAACCTGCAAACCCGATTTTCCTAAACGACGATATTCCATCTCTGCTAATTTTTCGGCAAAGATAACTGATTATAAGGCTTTGAGAATTAATGATACGTTAAATTCTGTTTAGAATTTACTTGAATTTAAAAAAGAAATAAACTACAGCGGCCCATTCTTTTTTTACACCGCTTGCGTAACCAATGGTCATGTGACCTTTATCTTCAACCGTACCATTACCGGTTATATAACCTATGGTCATGTGACCTCTATCTTCAATAGTACCATTATTGGTTACGTAACCTACCGTGCTATGTCCTTTATCTTCAATAGTGCCGTTACCGGTTATATAACCTATGGTCATGTGCCCTTTATCTTCAATAGTACCATTACTGGTTATATAACCTGCCGTCATATGTCCACTATCTTCAATAGTGCCATTGCTGTTTATGTAGCCCGATGTCATATGCCCCCTGTCTTCAATAGTTTGAGCTGACAAAGCATTTGTAAAAAATAAAGCTGTAATAGCAAGTAGTTTTTTCATGGGTATATTTTTTTAATAGTTTAAAGTTAAACAAACAATTCGTTTTATCTTCGCAGGGCGTGATAAAAAAATGTAAAATATTTATAATTGGTCCGGGTTATCCATTGCGAGGCGGCTTGGCTACTTTTGATGAATTGTTTTGCAAATCGTTATGCGATGAAGGGCACGATGCTCAAATAATTTCTTACTCGTTACAGTACCCTAACTTTTTGTTTCCCGGTTCAACCCAGTTTGATACCAGCGGCATTGCACCAAAGGGGTTAAAAATTCATACACTCATAAACTCGGTAAACCCATTTAACTGGCTAAAAACAGCTCGTTTTATTAGAAGAGAGAAACCCGATTTTTTGGTAGTCCGTTTTTGGATACCGTTTATGGGGCCTGCCTTAGGTACCATTTGTCGCTTACTAAACAAAAAGCAAACCAAAGTAATTGCCATAACCGATAATGTTATTCCGCACGAAAAGCGAATTGGCGATACTGCCTTTACCCGCTACTTTATAAAATCGTGTCAGGGTTTTGTAACAATGAGCAAAGCCGTAATGGCAGATTTAAACACCTTTACAGCAACTCCGTATAAAAAATTTTTGTTACACCCGCTATATACTGCCTTTGGTGAAAAGTTGGATAAACTGGAAGCCAGAAAAAAATTAAACATATCGTTAACCGATAAAACAGTTTTGTTTTTCGGGTTGATTCGTCAGTACAAGGGTTTAGATTTATTGTTAGAAGCTATGGCAGATGCCCGTATTAAAGCCATGAATATAAAGCTACTTGTAGCAGGTGAGTTTTACGAAGATAAAAAAGCATACACCGATATTATTGAGAAGCATAACCTACAAAACAACATAGTTTTATACGATGCTTTTATAGCTAACGAGGAAGTAAAAACGTATTTCTCTGCTGCTGATTTATTGGCCCTGCCCTACAAACACGCCACCCAAAGCGGGGTTACGCAAGTTGCTTTTCATTTTGAAAAACCAACCATTGTTACCAATGTAGGTGGCTTATCTGAAATTATACCCGATAAAGTTTGTGGCTACGTGGTAGACTCTAACCCTACTGCCATTGCCGATGCTATGATAGACTATTTTGAGAATAGCCGCGAAGCAGCTATGACGGCTGCCATGCACGAAGAAAAAAAGAAATACGATTGGAGTATTTTTTCGAACCATATTGTAAACCTATATCAAGAAATTGTAAAATGATTATAAGAAGTAAAGCCCCCTTACGCATAGGATTGGCAGGTGGTGGCACCGATGTATCTCCTTACTCAGACATTTACGGTGGCGCTATTTTAAACGCTACTATTGATTTATACGCCTACGCATCGTTAGAGCCTTTAACCAACAACAAAATAGAGTTTTGCATTGATGGAACTGATAAGTGCATCATATTAGATTCGGCTAAAGAATTAAAACTGGTTGAAGGCTTCGAATTATTTATTGGCGTATATAACCGTGTTATAAAGCAATTTAATTTACCGGCTCAATCTTTCAGGCTAACATCCTATATAGAAGCTCCACAAGGTAGCGGCTTGGGTACATCATCAACCATTGTGGTTTCTTTATTAGGTGCTTTTGTTGAGTGGTTAAAACTGCCTTTAGGTCAGTATGATATTGCGCATTTAGCTTACGAAATTGAGCGTATAGATTTAAACATGAGCGGTGGCAAGCAAGACCAATACGCGGCAACTTTTGGAGGCATTAATTTTATCGAATTCCTATCAAACGACCGTGTAATTGTAAACCCACTACACTTAAAAAACGAAATTTTATACGAGCTTGAATTTAACCTGCTATTATATTTTACGGCTACACAACGCTTATCGGCTACCATTATAAATGAGCAGGTACAAAACGTAAAAGATAAAAACGAAAAATCGGTAGATGCTATGCACAACCTAAAAGAGCAGGCTCACCAAATGAAAGATAGTTTGTTACGCGGTGAGCTTACCAAAATTGGTGAAATACTACATTTCGGTTGGCAAAACAAAAAGCAAATGGCGGCATCTATTTCTAACAATTTAATAGATAGCATTTACGAAACAGCCCTAAAACACGGTGCCAGTGGCGGCAAAATATCGGGTGCAGGTGGTGGTGGTTTTATGTTTTTCTTTTGTCCGGGCATAACAAAAATTAAAGTGGCTCGTGCTATTGAAAGTTTAGGCGGTAAGGTGCAACCTTTTAAGTTTACCCAGCAAGGCTTAACCACCTGGACAACTAAGTAATTTCCCAATCTTCTATCTCTCCTTCAACCACTTTAAAAAAGGGGTGTACTTCTATTTTTTTTAACGGGTTAACTTCCAAATACTTTTGTTTATCCCTAACCTTTAATTTATTCAGCAAATGTGCTTTTTCGTAATCTAACTGTCCTTGAGTTACCTTAATGCTACACTTTTTAAAACCCCAATTAATTTTTTCTTTACTAAAATTATAACCTCTATTTAAAGCTTCGGTATAAACGCTTGCCAAGTAACAATTAATGCCATCGGTTGGGCTTTTCAGTTTTTTAAACCTATTAAGCTGAGGATGGTTTTTATAACCCTTAGTTTTCCCTTCTAAAACATGCTTTGCTAAAAGGGTTTCTCTCCATAAGGCAACTAAACCTTTTGCATCAAGATACTTGGGGTGTACCGACCATATTCTCATTTACTGTTATTACTGATAACGGAACCAAAATAAGTAAACTTTTCTAAATAGTGTCATTGCTAATAGTTGGTAGTAATTTTTGATATAATCTTAGATAAAAAAGCATTAGCGTTATACAGTAACCGATAGAACCCCTGTATTTGCAGGCTTATTAGTAACTAATAACAATTAAGTTATTAGACAAAAAACTACCAATAGTTGAGGTTATTTAGTACTTTTGACTCTATTGGAAACACAAACTACAAATAAACACGTTGCCCTTGCCTTACAAGGAGGCGGTGCACACGGAGCTTTTACCTGGGGGGTTTTAGACCGCCTGTTAGAAGAAGAAAACATTGTTGCTGATGCCATGTGTGGTACCAGTGCCGGAGCAATTAATGCGGTGGTTTGCGCCTATGGCCTGCATAAAGGCGGACCCACAAAAGCGAAAGAATTACTGGAAAAATTATGGAGAAAACTATCTAATTCGGGTGGATTTAAGCCGTCTGCTTTTGATAAATATTGGAGCAATGGCGACATTTATAACTCACCGGGTTATATTTTGTTTAACACCATGTCACAGTTTATGTCTCCTTACAATTTTAATCCTTTAAATTATAATCCGCTAAAGGATATTCTGAACGATTTAGTTGATTTTGAAGATCTACACCATTACAAAGGCAAAAAAATATTTATTTGCGCAACTAACGTAAAAACTAACCGAGCTAAAATTTTTACCAATAAAGAAATTACGGTTGATGCTGTATTGGCTTCAGCCTGCTTACCGTTTTTGTTTCAGGCAGTAGAAGTAAATGGTGAATATTATTGGGATGGCGGTTATATGGGTAACCCCCCTATTTTCCCTATGATAACAAATACCAACTTGCACGATATTGTATTGGTTAAAATTAACTCTATCAACATAAAATCGGTACCAACTACCGCACGCGATATAGCAGACCGTATAAACGAGATAAGCTTTAACAGCTCGCTTATAAATGAAATGAAGCTTATACACTACCGTAACGAATTATTACGCAACGGTATTTTAAAAACAGATGATAAAGTAAACCGAGAAATTTTTATTCACACTATTTCAGGTTACGATACATTAGGGCAAATGCACTATTCGAGCAAAATGAACACCTCATGGGAGTTCTTATTAAGCCTTAAGCAAAAAGGGCGCGAAACAGCCAATAAATGGCTTCAAAACGAGTTTAAACTGGTCGGAGCAAAATCTACCTTCGATGTAGAGGAGCATTTCTTTGAAAAGTTCTAAATTCGCACATTAATTAGCTGATTTTTATGCGAAGGCATTTCTTGTGTTTTACTTTTTTTCTTGTATCTATTTTTGTTCAGGCTCAAAAACCTGATAGTACTTATTATACATCAGCTACACGCACACAAAATTTATTAGGGGTAAACGAAAACTCTAAAGCAAAAGACACCACGCTTGATAACACTCACAATTACTACCAAACAGGGGTGCTGGGTAATATGGGGCTACCCTCCTACTCGCTTATTGCCGAACAACAAAAACACACCAGTGCTGCCTTTTTTAGCTGGCAAAAATTAAACAACCGCAGCGATTTAATTACAGAAGATGACCCTATGTATTTTCATACCGAGAAAATATATACCAAAATTACGGCCGCTGTTGGGCAAAAGCAGGAACAGTTTTTAAAACTGGTACATTCTCAAAATATAAAAAAGAAAGTAAATGTTTCATTACTCTTTAATCGTTACTCCTGTACCGGGTTTTATTTACAGCAGCAAAGCTTAACAACTAATATATTACTGTCTTCTAACTACAAAACAGATAATGGACGCTGGGGTTATGGAGCTTATTATTTGTTTAACAAATTAAAATATCAGCTAAATGGTGGTGTAAATGATAGCCTTGTTGGCAGCTTGGCATATCCGGCATCAAATTTAATTCCCACAAATTTCACATCAACTACAGCTAAACAACTCATAAAAACATCCGCCATGTCTTTCAACACTTTTTTTAGGTTGAATGCTACAGATTCTGGCGTATCATCGCCGTCACATTATTTAGTTTACGAAACAAATTACCAAAGTAATTATTTACTGTATGTAGATGGGGTATCAGATACTATAGGTGGATCTAAAAAAACGTATTTAAACCAGGTAACGGGCAGCCATGATTCTACCGGAACACGTATTTTTTCGAATAGTTTGCTTTATAAGTTTAATGCGGTTAACAATAAGTTTATTTTTTATGGAGGATATAAATTAGAAGCTATTAAATATCACCAACACAGGCTCGATACTGTTGGACTTAATAATATTATAAAAGGTGGTTTTATTTTACAAGCTAATAAACATACGCTAAATGCCACGGCAGATTATGTAGTAAGTGGCTTAAACAAAAACAATTATGAAATAGATGGCAATTATCGTTTTACGATAAAAGATTATTTCTATATAAGTGCACAGGCTCAGGTACAAAGCAGGTTACCCGATTTTAATTTATTAATGTATAACGGTAATCGCTTTTCATGGACAAATAATTTTTCTGCCGTGCAAACACAAAATGCCACACTATCTATAACCAACAGAAAATATAAGTTTTATTTAGGTGCTTTTATACAACAACAGCAAAATCAAATTTACTTTAATACTGAAGCCTTGCCAACTCAATATAACGGAAGTACAACCATAACGCGCCTTTTTGCAGGTAAAGATTTAAAGTTAGCTCACATACACTTTAACAACAATATAAATTACCAAACTACACCAAACACCAACATTATACGTTTGCCTAATTGGGTTACCACGCACCAATTATATTACGAAGGGAAACTATTTAAAAATAACTTATGGTTGCAGGTTGGTTTTCAGGCACGTTATATTTCATCATTTATGGCTAATGCCTATATGCCTGCCACTAATCAGTTTTATTTACAAAATGAAAAAAGCTATGGCAATTATGTGTTTATAGATTTTTTTATAAGCGCACAAATAAAACCTGTTAAGTTTTTTATAATGGCTCAACACATTAACCAGGGTTTTATGGGATACAATTACATACTTACACCAAACTACCCAATGCCCGACCGCAGCTTTAAAGCAGGACTTAGCTGGATGTTGTTTAATTAATACAAGCTAAAATAATATCGCAAGCCTTTATAAGTTCTTCATCAGAGATAATGAGCGGTGGAGCAATGCGCATACTTTTTGTATTAAATAAAAACCAATCGGTTATAACACCAGCCTCAATACATTTACTAATGGTTTGCATGTTAGTGGCTTCATTATCAAAGTCAATAGCAGCAATTGCCCCATGTACACGTACTTCTTTAATTTTAGGATGCTTTATTTTTTGTTTAATAATGCTTTCAATTTCTTTAGCACGTAAATGCAATTTATTTTTTACAATAACATTTAAGTTAGCCAGCGCAGCAGCACAACACACCGGATGCCCACCAAAGGTTGTAATATGACCTAATACAGGGTTATTGGTTAACGAATCCATTATTTCTTTTGAAGCAATAAAAGCCCCAATAGGCATTCCGCCCCCCATGCCTTTAGCTAACAAAAGTATATCAGGGATTACTTGGTATTGCTCAAAAGCAAATAAACTACCTGTACGGCCAAAACCGGTTTGTATTTCATCAAAAATTAAAAGTGTTTCAGTTTCTGTACAACGTTCTCTCAGTTTTTTTAAGAAGGATGGGTTGGCTGTTATAACCCCTGCTTCACCTTGTATGGGCTCTATAATTACGCAAGCCGTTTTATGAGTGATGAGTTGTAAATCATCTACGTTATTAAATTCGATAGTTTTTACATCGGGCAATAAAGGACGAAAGCTTGTTTTAAATTCTTCGCTGCCCATAACACTTAAAGCACCATGCGTGCTACCATGATAAGCATTTTTGAAGGAAATAATTTCGCTTCGTCCGGTAAAACGTTTAGCTAACTTTAAAGCACCTTCAGTTGCTTCTGCACCTGAGTTTACAAAATAAGCAACATTTAAGTTTGCAGGAAGTAAATCTGTTAAGGCTTTTGCCAATGCAACTTGCGGGCTATGAATATACTCGCCATATACCATTAAGTGCATAAAAGTTTCAGCTTGCTTTTTTACGGCTTCAACTACTTCCGGATGACAATGCCCAATATTACTAACCGATATGCCCGAAATTAAATCGAGATACTGCTTACCTCTTACATCATTTAAGTAAACACCCTTAGCCGAAACAATTTCTAAAGCTAAAGGTGCAGGGCTTGTTTGCGCTACGTGTTGTAAAAAAAGTTGTTTTTGCGAAAGGTGCATTTTATTTGTAAGAAGCTACAAGCTGCTTCAGTTTTTGCTGTACTGCTTCGTTTGGTTTTACTAAAGGAAGGCGAACATCAGCACCGCAAACTTTTAATAACTCCAAAGCTATTTTAGCACCCCCAGGGTTACCATCGGCAAAAAGTTGGTTAGTAACTTCAAAGGTTTTGTAATGCAGTTTACGAGCCGTTGTATAATCTCCTTTTAGTCCACAACGTACCATTTCAGAAAAATCTTTAGGATACACATTAGCCAAAACAGATATAACCCCATCTGCACCACAAGCCAATAATGGTAAGGTTAAATTATCATCGCCACTAATTATTAAAAAGTTTTTCGGTTTATTTTTAATAATGCTCATGCATTGCTCTATGTTACCAGAAGCTTCCTTAATGGCTACAATATTTTTAAAATCGGTGGCAAGTTTTAAGGTGGTATCTGCTGTAATGTTAGATCCTGTTCTACCCGGTACGTTATAAAGTATTATGGGTTTAGCAGTTGACTGTGCAATGGCTTTATAATGCTGGTATATGCCTTGCTGAGAAGGTTTGTTGTAATACGGAGATACTGATAATATGGCTGCAAAAGCAGATAAATCAGTATGCTTAATAGTATCTATAACCTCTTGGGTGTTATTGCCACCAATGCCTAAAACCAAAGGCACACGCTTTTTGGTTTCTTTTATTACGTGGTTAATTACTTGTTGTTTTTCTTCTTTGCTTAACGTAGCAGTTTCACCGGTTGTGCCGAGTACTACTAAGTACTCTACTTTACCTTTAATAAGGTGATTAACTAATTTACTTAATCCGGCAAAATCAACGGCGCCCGTTTTTGTAAAAGGTGTAACAATGGCAACACCTGTTCCTTTTAATTGTGTGTAAATAGACATGCTGCAAAATTAAACATTATACATTAAGAAGCCCTACTAAAGAACTGATTTAGCATATACCAAATTGAAAACAATTTGCAGTGCTGCCACAACAATAACACTAAGAACTAAAAGCAGATAAGTGTATGGGTTAGCAAAATTTAACGTCCAACCGAAGGATTTATTAGGTTTTGGCAATAATACGCGAGAATCTTTTTTGTTAAAATAAAACGGGCCCTTCCAATTTAAAGGGTCGTTGTTAAATGCACCACCCGTATCCTTTTTCTCCAGTTTTTTATTTGATTTCTTTTTCACGAATAATTACACAATCAACCCCTTTACATAATCGTTAACGGGTGCTTTCTTTATCTTTTTATATGTGTCTAACTGAATTAGCTTGCCATCTTTTATAATGCCTAAAAAATCAGCACTGCTTAAAACTTCATCTAAACGGTGAGTTACTATAATACACGATGCTTTATATTGCTTTAGTTTTTTGCGGATATAAGTAAATATTTTTTCTTTTAAAACGATATCCAAATTACTAAAAGGCTCATCTAACAATAATAATTTAGGGAAAAGGCAAATGGCTTTTGCCAGGGCTACACGTTGCCTTTGTCCATCAGATAAAGTGTGTACTTTTTTATCCTTTAAAGGAGCCATTTCAATAAGCCGAAGTAGTTCGCCTATTTTTTTCTGTTTATAGTCATCATGATAGCCAATTAAAATATCGGCAATGTTTTCGTAAACCGTATGGTGTTCCAGTAAAGCATAACCGGTACTTACTAATTTCATATCTATATGTCCGGGAATTAAATTGTATGCCGGGCCCAAAACCCGTTCGTTATTAAACGTAATATCTCCGCCTTGCAAATCTTCTAAACCATAAATACATTTAAGTAAGGTAGTTTTACCGCTTCCGCTTTTACCAACCAATACAAGTGTTTGGGCAGTATTTAACTGGAAAGAAATGTTTTTTAATCCCTTAAAAAGGGTTTCGTTTGGGTAGTTAAATTGTATTTTATCTACCTTTAAAATAGCTTAACGAATAAGTTGAATGAACCCCTTTAAACTATATGATTTACCATTTACATCGGTTGCACTTAGTACATAAAAATACGTTCCGGCTGTACAAGCTATACCCGATGTAGTGTAACCATCCCAGTACTGTAAATTAATATCCATATCAATTACTTTAACCCCATAGCGGTCATAAATAGTACAATCTAACGTTTTTAAACTATGCGCATTGGGTGCAAATACATCATTAATGCCGTCGCCATTAGGCGTAAAAACATTAGGCATAGTTAAACCTGCTGTATCAGCTATAATAAGCGGTGAACTTACGGTATCGTTACAACCATAATTACCATACGCAATTAAAGTAACTGTATAAGCAGCTGCACTGGTAAATACATGCGACGGATTTGTTTTTATTGATGTTCCACCGTTATCTCCAAAATTCCAAACAAAACCTTTAGGAGCATTAATGGATGCATTTGTAAAACTTACACTTTGAGGTACACCAGCAGTCATTCCTGAAACGCCAAATAAAGCAGTTGCACTTTGTATAACGGTTATTATTCTTTTCGAAGAATCTACACCACTTGGGCTAAATGTAACATACATTGTTACAGTATATGTGCCCGGGTTTGCAAAGTTTATTGTTACGGTTTGAGATGAATCATTAGGTAGAATAGTAACTCCTCTTATAGAATCAGTAACCCATTGGTATTTTGTTATTGTGCCCCCTGCTGCCGCACCTTTAAACTTAACATCAGCACCCGTACAAACGGTATCTTTACCGGTGGTGATAGTTACATTAGTAGCCTGCAAAGCTTGAAAGAGACAAAAAAACAATACAAGGCTAAAAATCTTTCTACTAATCATAAATGAATTATGCAGCTAATTTAATTTAAATTATTCAGAAAGTAAAGCGTGTTTATATTATCTGAAAAATCAAAAACAGTTGGAGCCTGTGATTTTCCTAAGGAAATGGTTTTTATTGACAACTCCGTGTTAGAAACTACACATTGTAAATCCTCTTCTAAATCTTTCAGTTTTCGAGAAACTTCATCCAGATTTTCATACTCCTCATAAAACAAAACAGCTATGGGTGAATGAAGAGAGTTAGTTTCTCTTAATATAAGAAAATTATTATCTAAAAACTTTTCCTGATTTAAAAGATAAATGGCTCTGTTATACTCGTGGTTGTTGGCGTATTTTTTATTCTGAATAACATCGGCAAAAGAAAAAATGCTTTCGTAAAACTTATTAAAATTATAGCCTTTTGGCACATATAGTTTAGATACGTTGCGGCATCCCAAACCATAATAATCAAAAATATCGTTTCCTAAAAGATTTAACTCTTCAGTAGTTTCATTACCTGTAAGTACAGCTACCGATGTTCTGTTTTTACGGATAATGTGCGGATACTTGCCAAAATATTTTTCGAAATAAAGCGCACTGTTATTGCTGCCTGTGGCAATTACAGCATCAAAGTTTACTAACCTGCCCTCCGTAAAAAGTATGGTATCCTTAAATGAAGGCTCCAAATCCATTAAAAATTCAGCTAAAAAGGTAATCAGTATTTTATCGTCGCTTGATGGTTTAATTAAAATTTTGTTGCCAGAAAGCAATACACACATAAAATCGTGAAAACCCACCGCCGGTATGTTACCAGCCATAATAACAGCAACTGTTTTAGGTGTTTTGGGTTCTTTAATTTCTGTAATAAATTTTTGCAGATTAGTGGGTTCTGTTAATTGAACGATGCCTCGCAGGGCTTTTTTCACAAACACATCTGTAAACCAGCCGTTGTACGAATAAGTTTCTTTAGTTAAATGGTCTAACTGCTCATATTTAGCTTTATATGAATTGTTTTTTCTCTCCCCTAAAAAATCAGATAGAAAATCTCTTAGTTTTAAAAACGCTTGTACTCTTTTTTCCATTTTTTATGTAAATCAATAATTATGCAAATGATGTGTATATTTGCCTTGATTTTAATTCAGCAAAACTAAACTAAAATGTCTATTAAAATAACTGACGAATGTATAAACTGCGGGGCTTGCGAACCCGAGTGTCCAAATAATGCTATATATGAAGGCGGTGCCGAATGGCGATTTGCCGATGGAAGTACAGTTACCGGTATGTTTAAGGGGCTTAGCACAGGTATTGAAGCCGATGCAAGTGCACCACAAACACCTAACAGTATGGATGTTTATTATATTGTTGCCGATAAATGTACCGAGTGCAAAGGGTTTCATGACGAGCCACAATGTGCCGCTGTTTGTCCGGTTGATTGCTGCGTGCCCGATGAAGCTCATAAAGAAAGTGATGAAATGCTTTTAGCTAAAAAAGAAGCCATGCACTTATAAAATGGCAATTTGCTATTTCTAAAAACTTACTGCCTGTTTTATTAAACCAAAAGGATTGATTTTATTCGAATTTAGATTAAGTACAAATCTTATTTGTTGAAAAATACCAATTTTGGTTCCATTAAGCGTGTTATTATCTTGTATATTTTTACTTATACCAAGGGGTACAAAAATTTCAAAAACATCGCGATACAATACAATATCAATGCCTGCATCATAAAAAAAAGTTTGATTTGAAAGTAATGCAGCGTTTGGAGCACAAGCGCCAATATCAGCATACAATAATAATGGCAGTTTAAATAACTTAGGGCTTTTTATATTTAGTGTTGTTAACCAATTATTTGTTTGCCCTAAAAAGGTGTACACTTTAAAAGCCCCATCGTTTTCTGTAAACTGTGCAGCAGCCAGCCCTTGTTGCTCTGCCCTACCGAAATATAAATTATCGTACATATAATCATTATCTCCCTTTGTACCGCTTAACTTAAAATAATAGGGAACAGTCGTATTTTGATTTTGCAAATTCATTATTCCTGCAAAGGCACGTATTTCAAAAAACTTGGTTTTATTAACGAATATTTTTTGAACAAGTGTGATCGAAATTTTTTGCATATCGCTATTCATTTGCCCATTTACTTTTACAAGCATAGGATACAAAGTACTACTATTAGCAAACTGATACAATATATCATGTACACCATAATTTATATTTTGCTGCACCGCATTATACCCATTATTAAGTGCATTTTCTTCATACCTGGTAATTTGTTTTTGGATATAAACATAGCGATAAGTAAGCCTATGTTGAAAAAGAGAAGTAGCATACTTCTTTTTAAAATCTAAATTTATATAGGGGGCAAGTTTGTTATAGTTGTTGGCAAATACATTTTGCTCATATGCAAAGCGTTGAGCTTTTACCCCAATATTTATAGTGCTAAAAATGCCTGTAGGATGAAGATTAAGCTTTGCATTTGCCATGCCCGTAATATTTTTATTACCAAAAGCATACATAGGTGCTACATCTGTTTCAAGTTTTTTCTCTAATAAAACATGGTTGTAATAAGCTAAACCTAACATATAACCATTATATAAATTATACCCCATAATGGGCGAATAAAATAATTGTGTTTTATACGGATTATCTATAGCAGCAATAAATTCGGGTTTTATGGGCTCTCTTTTCTTTAATAGTCCATGAGTTTTTATAGTGTTATTTTTCCTGTTTATATCGGGCATAACCTCATTATAATCTATTCTAAACGAAGTAATTTCGGCAGGGGGAAATAAAAATGTTTTAGTACCTTCAAAACCATCGTACCAAACCATGCCAACCAAATCTTGCTGGTTTAAACCGTACAAGGGAACAGGCCCTGCTACACTACCAACGTTTTTTACATTAACTGAATAAGAACCATCATCTTCCTTTTTTACAGAAGTAACTTTATAATCTAATTTTTTGGTAGTAGAAATTAAGTCATCAAAAAACCAGCTTAAATTTTTCTCACTAAAATACTCAAGGGTTTTTCTCAAGTCAGCAGGTTTAGGATGTTTGAACTTACATTGATTAAAATAAAACTGCATGGCTATATCAAAATCATTTTCGCCCATGTAGTTCATTAAATAATTAAAAAGCAGCGCTGTTTTACTATATGCAATAGCCGCATAATTAGATTCAGTAAACATATCAGCTGGTAAAGAACAAGGCTGATCTTCATTTTGTTTTGCAGCATTTACATATTCCCAATAATATGAGTGTGCTTGTTTATATTTATTTACATGCATTAAAGTATATGTACTATCATGTCCTAAAAGAGTTGCTAATGTGGCATTAGGATATTTTGTTTTTACATAACGTAATTCGTTAAAAGAATTTATTCCCTCATCCATCCAAGCACTTTTTCGTTCGTTACTGCCTAACATGCTATAAAACCAGTTATGCCCTACCTCGTGGGTAATTAGCATATCCAGTTCGAAAGCATTAGATGTTTCACCTATTATAGTTATGTTAGGGTACTCCATTCCTCCTCCGGCAGCAATATTTCCATCAATAGCAGTTACATTATTATAGGCATAATCGCCATTCCAAAGTGAATAATAGTAGGTAGCATCACTTATATATTCGATGGCATTTCTCCATAAATCAATATCAGCATCGGTAAAAAAAGCCCAAGTGCTTACGCTTGTTTTGGTATGAGGCAAAACCATTTCGCCACGTAATACATTATAACGTTTATCGGCAAACCAAGCAAAATCGTGTACATTGCTTTGTTTAAAACGAACTGTTTTAAAAACGGTATCGGATGCCGGAAAAGACATATCTGCTTTAAACAGAGAAGAATCCAATATTTTTATTTTCTTTTCTGTATCTATAATTCTTTGTTGTAAAAATTTCTCTTCAGCTTCATTATCATATCTATCGCCGGTTGCTGCCAATAAATAGTTTTGAGGGAGCGTGATGCTTACATCAAAACTTCCATATTCTGAATAGAATTCACCTTGATCTAAATAAGGCATCTGATTCCAACCACTTGCATCGTAAACAGCAGGTTTTGGGTACCATTGAGTTATGTAATAAGCTTGATTATCATGCCCCAGTCGTGAAAAAATTGCGGAAGGAATTTTTACTTTAAAAGGCGTTGTAATGGTTGTTTTTTGTCCTGGAGCTAATGCCTGTGCTAAAAATACTTTACATATATCCTCATTATTTTTATCGTACTCTATCTTTAAAGTTTGATTATCTGTTTGAAAATTTAAACTATCAATATATCCTTTATCTTGTTCTTTAGCGAAGTAAAAATTTCGGTTACCTTGTTTTAAAAACTGTTTGGCTAACGCTGAGTTATTGTCTTTATAGGCATTAGGCCATAAGTGAAAATAGATGAATTTTAACGTGTCGGGCGAGTTGTTATAGTAAACAATGCTTTCGTTAGCACTTAATGTATGTTTTACATCGTTTAGTTTTACATTAATAGTATAATCTACTTGTTGTTGAAAGTATATTTTTTGCGAAATAGCAATTTGTGAAATAAACAATAAAAGCACCCATTTCTTCATTTGGTAAAGATGATAAAATTTTAACAAATTATTCTGAAGTAGCAATTTTTCAGCCAAATAAGCGCTTATAAACGCAAACTAAAAAGTTACTCCTTTAGGAACAAACATAGAGGCATCTCCATTGTTTCTAACTATATCTCGTATAATAGTTGAGTTTATAGCCGAATGCTCGGGCAAAGGCATAATAAAAATAGTTTCAATACTCGAAAGAGCACGATTCATTTGAGCAATGGCTTTTTCAAATTCAAAATCGGTACTGGTGCGTACACCACGTATAATATAAGGAGCGTTGTTTTGTTTACAAAAATCGATAGTTAAACCACTAAAGCTTTTTACGGTTATGTTAGGCATATCTGCAAAAACAGCTTCTATCCATTTCATACGCTGTTCTATTGAGAACATATAATGCTTGTTACTATTGGTACCAAGTGCTATGATGATTTCATCAAACAAACCAATAGTGCGACGTACCAAAGCTTCGTGGCCTATGGTAAATGGATCGAACGAACCAGGAAATACAGCTATGCGTTTTTGATTAATGTTACTCATGGTGTTTAAAAATACTAAAGTTTACATTCCCATATTTTCTTTTTTCTACAAAACCTTTATTGGCTGATAAATCGGTTTTACTGCCATGTTCTATAATTAAAATACCTTTTAAAGATAATATTTTGTATTGAAAAATGGCATCACTTATTTGGTTAATCCACACAGCTTCATAAGGAGGGTCAACAAATATTAAATCGTAAATGTTGGTTTCTTTTTCTATAAATTTAAAAATGTCTGCTTTAAAAGCTTGTAAATTTTGCATGCCCATTGCTTTTGCCGTATCGTTTACAAACTTGGCACAATTAAAATGAGCATCTACCGCTGTTATTTTTTTTGCTCCCCGCGACGCACACTCAAAACTAATACTGCCTGTACCGCAACATAAATCAAGTACAGCGGTTTCTTCTAAATCTAATCGACTGGCTAAAATATTAAAGAGGGCTGTTTTGGCAAAATCGGTAGTGGGGCGTACAGGCAAACCTTTTGGTGGATGCAACACCCTACCCCCTAATGTACCACTTATAATGCGCATAAGTATAAATTAAAAAGTGAGTAGTAAAAATGATTGGGTATTTTTTCAAAATCATTTTTTAAAATAATTACTTTATTATTTACTGCAAATTTTAATTTCGGGAAATATTCTTTTAATGTATTATATAAAGCCGATTGAGCCTCAATTTCTCCCGCAAGGGTAATTTCAGTTTCATCTACCTGCAGTTTATTTTGCTCAAGCGATGCCAAAATAAAATACAAAAAATCTTCGGTGCTTTGATACTCAAATGTATTGAAAAACAACATTTTTTTATCGTACAAAGCAATATCAAAGTTATCTGTGCCAACGTGTACCAAGCAGCTTTTATATTTACTGGAAGCAAACTCGGTAAGGCTTTCGGCTATACAGGTTGTTTTATGCTTAATGTGATTATTAGGGAAAGTTTGGTCAATTAAGGTTTTTAAGTTTTGGTTAATGGCATAAACACATTTACTATCTGTGCTATAAACTTCATCTTGTAAAACAACTACATCATCGGTTATAGTATGGTTAAATCTAAGCCATCTGTCGTTATTATCAGACTGATATAACGAAGTAGGAACAATAGTATATAAAGGGTTTAGAATGCTGATATATACATTTAAATATACCTGAGAGAAAAATGCTTCGGTATGAACCAAATGTTCGAATACTTTATCTATTTTTTCGTTTGATTTAAATGTATAGTGCTGTAAATAAACCAATTCATTTTGCTCCGAAAATAAAGCTGTAACGATGTCAGTATTTGATATCTCGATACATGCACGCAGTTTTGAACTTTGCTTAAAATCAAAATCAGGAGCAATTATTTTGGTTTTTATTTTAGCGGCTAATGTTTTCAATAATTGTGCAATTGTATACCTATGCGAAGATAATTTTATTTACTGTAAAATGTACACTGTATTTTGTATGTAGTTGATTACTAATAAACTCCCCTACCCCTCTATATCAAGGGGTGCTATCGGTTAAATAAAAGTCGTTCGCCTTTTATGCTTTCGTTAAAAGTGCCCTTGTTAAAAATCTTATTTCCATTTACAAAAGTTGTAATAATAGATGATTTAAACGTATGGCCTTCAAAGGGACTCCAGGCACATTTATATAAGATGTTTTCTTTAGTAACCGTTTGTGGCTTATTTAAATCAACTAAAACCAAATCAGCATAATAACCTTCGCGCACATAACCACGTTTATAAATATCAAAAATATCGGCTACGTTATGACTTGCCTTACGAACAATTTGTTGAAGTGTGATTTTTTTATCATGATAAAAATCTAATAAAGCCTGTAAGCTATGTTGTACTAATGGTCCGCCTGACGGAGCTTTTAAATAGGGTTGTTCTTTTTCTTCAATAGTATGTGGTGCATGGTCGGTAGCAATTACATCAATGGTTCCGTTTAAAACGGCTTCAAATATTTTGTCTCTATCATAAGCAGTTTTCACTGCCGGATTCCATTTTATAAAATTGCCTTTTGTTTTATAATCATCATCGCAAAACCAAAGGTGATGTATGCAAGCCTCGGCAGTAATGCGTTTTTGCTTTAAAGGTGTTTTATTTTCAAATAAGGCAAGCTCCTTAGCAGTAGATATATGTAGAATATGTAAACGAGTATTGTGTTTTTTAGCCAACTCAACCGCCATAGAAGATGATGCATAACAAGCTTCTTCATTCCTTATAATAGGATGGAAATAAGTAGGTAAATCCTCCCCATATTCTTCAATTATACGCTTTTGATTTTGTTTTATAAGCTCATCATCTTCGCAATGCGTAGCAATTAATGTTTTAACGGATGAAAATATTTTTTCCAGCGTTTCTTTTTTATCTACCAACATGTTGCCTGTAGATGAACCCATAAATATTTTAACCCCGCAAACTTTTTTATAATCTACCTTTTCAAGCTCAGCTATATTATCGTTTGTTGCCCCCATAAAGAAAGAATAGTTAGCTAAAGATACTTCGGATGCTCGTTTGTATTTCTTCTCTAATTCTTCAAACGTAACTGCTTGCGGATTTGTATTTGGCATTTCCATATAGGATGTAACGCCACCCGCTACGGCAGCTTTTGCTTCGGTATAAATTTCACCTTTATGGGTTAAACCCGGCTCGCGAAAATGTACTTGGTCATCTATAAGACCTGGCAATAAATGCAAACCCGTAGCATCAATAATTTCAGCTCCTTCTACTGGTTCAATCTCTCTCTCAATTTGTTTTATCAGGCCATTTTCTATTAAAACATCTGAAACAAAAATTTCATCTTCGTTTACTATAGTAGCATTTTTTATCAGTGTCTTTGTCATGGTAAAATTATTTTATAAGCTGTAAAATCCATTCATCTTCAAATGTATTTTGCGCAATTTTATTCCATTGTTTTTTTAATCCTACTTCGGTAAAACCCATCTTTTTAAACAAGTGTAAGCTCTTTTCGTTACCGGCAGATATGTTGCAATAAATTTGTTTCACTAATAAAGATTCGAAACAATAGTCGCAAAGTAAATTGAGTGCCGTACTGGCGTAACCTCTATTTTGAGCATTTTCATCGATCATAATTCCGATACCAACTCTATTATGATGCACATCAAAATCAAACAACTCTATAGTTCCAATAGGTTCATTATTTGATAAACATATCATTAGACGTATTTGCTTGGTAGTAAAAATATCTTCGTGGGCGTTTACCAAATACTGCTCTAAAACAAATTTAGAAAACGGAGCAAATGTATTACTCACTTTCCAAATAGCAGGATTATTTTCCCATTTGTAAAGTACCGCCAAATCAGTGGGTTCAAGGGCACGTAAGTATATATGTTCTCCGTTTAATTTCAAGATTTTATTTTTTTCAATTCACTTTTAATCTGTCTCTTTAAATCAGCTTCATTATATGTATGAAGATAAAAAATATTTTCTTTTAATTCGCCCAAATTTGCCCCACAAGTTGTATCTATAAAATCATTCTCTTTTAAAGAAGAAAGTAAGTCAAAAATAAGTTTTACATTTTCTTTTGGAATAGCATAAAATTCTTCAAAAAACAAGCGAATTGGCGACATGCAAGTATTGGTGCTATCATTCACCTTATCAAATAATTTAACCTGTTCTACAAATGTTTCGTTTAAAAACTGGTTGCTAAAAACAGGGTGTTTTTTTAATTTAATAAATATAGTGGCAATTTTCCGTAAGGAGATATTTTTTAATAATACACTTCCATTAATATTTAGTTCCTGCCCTTTTACGGTTAACGAGTGATAAACATTATCAATTAGTAAACCAATATGCGGTGGTAAGTTATTTGCATTAAGCAATACCAAATAAACACCCTTTTTTAATTCATCAGGGTTGTACTCTTTATTGATATGAATTGCATTACTACTCACCTATTTTATAGCTTCAAAAATTGGATTGCCAATATTTCCGTTAGTATATGGTATATTTAATAACTGACAAAGGGTCGAAGCTATGTCTGTAATATAGATAGGGCGTAATGAGCTTCCTTTATTAATGCCAGTACCATAAAACAGTAAAGGCACATGTGTATCATAGCTAAAAGACGTACCGTGCGTAGTACCCGTTTTATCATAATCCATAAACCCAGGTTTATACATAACCATTACATCGCCACTGCGTTTATTGTTAAAGCCACGTTGTACAAGCGATTTAAACAACATATCATTTTCTGTTTGAAGAATTAATTGTTCGCCACACAAAGCGTCACTCACCTCATTAATAGATAAAAGAATGCGTACACAAGTTTTTTCTACAGAAAATTTATCCTGTTTTTTTGCGAGAATAACTGAATCGTTTAAATAAACCTGCTGGTTAACATATTTCATCACTAAAGAATCAGCGTACTCTTTATACAATTCTTGTTTTAATTTTTTCTCAATTTCTTTCCCGCTAACATAACCTGCATTTATTTTTTCAGTTTGCAGATAGGCCGAGTTTTCAGATGCCCCATGGTCAGCAGTTAAAAATAGGGTGTAACTTCCCTTACCAACTTTAGTATCGAGATAGGTAAATAATTCTTCTAAATCTTTATCTAAACGAATGTAGGTATCTTCTAACTCCACTGATTTTGGACCAAACGAATGCCCTACATAATCGGTAGAAGAAAAACTTACGCAAAGCATATCACAAATGGCATCTGTTCCTAAACCTTCTCCTTCAATAGAGGCAATGGCTAATTCTTTTGTAAGGGAATTACCAAAAGGAGTAGAACGTATGATATCAAAATTACCTTTCTCTATTTGTTTTGTGTATTCATAAGGAAAAATGGGTTTATCTTTTTTATTAGGAGCTTTTTCAAACGCGTTATCATCAGGTAAACTCTCCGTATAATTAGCAATGGGTAATAAAGTGTTCCAGCCCTTTTCTAAGTACTGAGTGGGCATTTTTTTAGCATTAAAATCGAGTAACCACTTTGGTAAATCGCTCCTATAAAAAGTAGATGTAATAAAATTCCCGGTAGAGCCGTCAAACCAATAAGCGCCATCAGCCGCATGCCCGGCAGGAAGTATAGAGCTCCTATCTTTTAAAGAAATGCCAACAACCTTTGCTTTGTTATTACTGGCTACTTTAATTTCATCACCAACAGTTGTGGCATCTAAGTTTTTTGGAGACATTAAGCCTGCATCACTACTGCTACCTACAGGGCTTACACTCTTATCTTGTGTACAATAAATTTCTTTTTTCGTTTTTTTATCAAACCACTCATTAGCAGCGATGCCATGTATGGCAGGTGTTGTACCTGTATAAATTGACGCATGCCCAGGGCCTGTAAAAGTTGGTACATAGTTGTACTGTGCATTTTTACAAAGAAATCCTTCGTTTAATAAGCGTTTAAAACCTCCTTTACCATACTTTTCGGAAAAGCGAAAAAGATAATCGTAACGCATTTGATCAACCACAATACCAACTACTAATTTTGGTTGCTGTGCAAATAATGAATTATAAGAAATGAATGCAACTAACATCCATTTATAATTGATGGCTTTTAATTTTATTTTTTTCATTTTATATTTAAGTGAAGTAGTTTTTTATTTTCGATAGAAGCCTCTAACACATCACCTATGTTAACCGCAGAAACTCCTTCAGGGGTTCCTGTAAAAATTAAATCGCCGGTTTTTAGGGTAATAAACTGAGATACGTAGCTGATAATTTTTTCAAATGAAAAAATTAAATCTTTTGTATTTCCTATTTGACGTTGGTTTCCATTAATGTTTAATTGAAAAGAAATGTTTTTTAACGAGGCAAAACTTTCTTTTGGTGCAAAATCACCAATAGGCGCTGCATTATCAAAAGCTTTGGCTTTTTCCCAGGGCAAGCCTTTTTCTTTACATTTTGTCTGCAAATCACGTGCGGTAAAATCAATTCCTATACCAATTTCATTGTAATATTGTGAAGCAAATTCCTCTGCAATATGTTTTCCGTTTTTAGAGATTTTTAAAACTATCTCCACCTCATGGTGTAAATCTTTTGTAAACTCAGGATAGTAAAAATCTTTATCTTTTAATAAAGCAGTTTCCGGTTTCAAAAAGAAAACAGGTTCGGTTGGAACTTCTGATTTCATTTCTTTGGCATGCTCTGCGTAATTACGACCTATGCAAATTATTTTCACTTTACAACTATTTATATATTAGAAATTAGATTTTTATAGCTTTTTAAAATGTAAGCCTTATTGTTTAAAATAATAACTGCAAAAAATAACAAAATAAGCCATGCAACTCGCAATTGAAATCTTGGACATGGGGCATTTAACCCGGCGGTTGCAAAAGCATTTAGCACCACAAAAAAAACAATTAGTATTCCAGAAAAATATTCTTTGTTTTTATTCTTTTTATATAAGAAGTAGTATAAAATAACACAACAGGAAACTATTAGTAGAAAAGTATTGTAGTTGTTTACAGTATCTAATTTTTTATTTAAATATGGTTCTGTATTTTGCTTCGATTGCAAAAATGTATTTAATTCATCATGGAAATATTTATTTATTTGGGTTCCGGGAGGAGTGTTTTCATCTAATGATACTATATCATCACCCACCTTAGTTAAAAAAAGTTCTGTTAAACCAAATCTAAATGACTCATAAATATTTTTAATTATATACTTAAAATCAGAGAACATACTTTTTATTATAAAATTATGCTCCTTTTCTGTTCCGTACCATCCGCCAGTTTTAACTAATGTCCCTCTATCTTTCCAAAGATACTCTCCTAAGCTATGTTCAAGTGAATCTTTATACAGGCATGTTTTACAATCTTTAAACTCAGGTTTTCCGCAATTTTCTTTTAAAAACTCTTCTAATGTACCCGATTGCACAAAATGAGCCATTAAAAACACATGTCCGCCCCTATTTGTAGTAAAACCACCGCCATCTTTATGGGTGTAATTAATTGTTAAGCAAGTAAACAGAGAAACAACAGAAAGAGATAAAACGAGTAAAACTCTTTTAAATGAAAAAATACTCCCACCTATTCTTTTTTTAGTAAGAAGAAATAAAAGTAAAAGTGCAAAAGAAGCTACAAGAGCCATTAATAAATGTGTAAAATGGGTTGCGCAGCAAAGTATAAAAACTAAAGCTAAAAAAATTAAATTAACAGGATTTAGCTTTTCAATTACCAAAAGACATGTAAAAGAGATAATAAGTATGGGGGCAAATATATCTGCCATTATTTGCCCTGCGCACCAACCTATACTTGAACAAAAAGTTAAGCCTATTAAAATAACAAGATAACTAAAACTAAATTTCTCTTTATTTATAACGCTATTTTTTAAAAGAAGATGCAATACACCGGCCAGTATAATACATTGCGCATAAATTGTAAACCATAATGAAAAAGACATACTTGAATGCCTTATAAAAAGTCCGTAACCTAACGGACGATCTATTGGCACAACACCTGTGAAACCACTTTTTATATAGGTTCCGGAATCATAACAAAGAATTGGATAGCCATTAAAAAAAACAGGAATACATAAAATAAATGCACCTAACAGAATTAATCCTAATTCTTTAAAATAAGACTTCATTTTACGATTTTAATGCCAAAAATAGCAATTAAGTGCTTGTAAAAAAGAGTTTATTTCTCAGTAAACCCTTTAATAAAATCGCTAACCAAATAAGAAATTAATTTCCCTGTTTTATAATCGGCTTTTATATGGGAAAGAACTGGTGCCCCTTCTGCAATATGTAAATAGGCAGGGTTTAATTTTTGGGCGCAACGGTAAACATATTGCCTTGCCTGCAAAGGTGAAATGCCACAAGACGTACGAGCACTACTGGGTACATTGGTAATAGAATCTAAATCAAGTTCAACCCCACAGTAACATTCTTTACAAAAATTTATACAAGCATCAATGCTCTGCATAAAGGTTTCTTTTTCGCGTATAAAAATATCTTCGTAAGTTGTATATAATAAAAACTCGGGGTTATCTTTAAATTTTTGCAAAATATTAACTGCATTATACTGTTCATGCAGAGCCAAAACAGCATATTTATTTAAAATACCTTCTTCAAAAGCATAACTAAAACTATTCCCACTGTGCCTGCCCTCTAATGCTCTAAAATCGGTATGTGCATCGCAATTAATGGCATTTATACCTTTTGTACAAGTTTTTTTCTCGCGACGTAATGCTTCGTTTACCGCTTTAATTATAGGATATGAGTTGTTGTGTCCCCCACCTATTACAATAGGAATTTTATTAGCAGCAATAATCATTTCTACAACTTCAACCACACGCGCATCAATAAACTCAACTAATTTGCGAAGGCGCTCAATATCAAATTTATTTTTAGAAGATGAGTTAGCTGCTTGTTCCATCAAATCATCTACATCAACTTCACCGAGTACAATTAAGTTTTCTGCACTAAAAAAAGAATTATCCTGTAGGTTTAAAACATTTTCAACGGCAGGTTTCCAAGCCGTATTAGCTCCAGGTCGACCATAATTGGCCCGAACTCCAATATCTTCAGGAATACCAAATAATACAAACTTAGCAGGTGATTGTTGTAAAAAACTTTCCACTTCATCTGCACTTTTTATACAAGCAATTTTATCGCCAATTTTGCACTCGCCATAACGGCTACGCGTTAATTGTTTAATTTCTTGCTTAGTGTAATATTTAAAATGGAGCATGTTAGTTACCTGTCCAAGTTTCAGGGTTTTCACGCCATTTCTTTAAAGAAAGAACATCAGCTTCTTCAATATAATTTTCTTTTAAAGCTTGTTCAATAAGAGCATGGTAGTTACATAAGGAAATTGTTGTACATTTTGCTTTTTTAAATGTTGTTTCGGCAACTTTAAAATCATATGTAAAAATAGAAGCCAAGCCTTTTACCTGACAACCAGCTTCACGCAAAGCATCTACGGCTTTAATACTGCTGCCTCCGCTGCTAATTAAATCTTCGATAACTACTACACTTTGTCCGGTTTCCGTATGTCCTTCAATTTGATTTGTTAAACCATGTTTTTTTGCATCACTTCGTACATATACAAAAGGTAAGCCTAAATCTTGAGCCACTAAAGCACCTTGAGCAATTCCTCCTGTAGCCACACCGGCAATTAAATCGGGTTTACCAAAGTTTTCAACAATAGCTTCGCAAAATTGCTGACGTATATAAGTTCTTATTAAAGGATATGATAATGTTAAACGGTTATCGCAATAAATAGGAGATTTCCACCCACTTGCCCATGTAAATGGTTTTGATGGCTGAAGTTTTATAGCTTTGATTTGTAATAAATATTCGGCAATTTTAAGCGCGGAATCAGGGTGTTGAATCATGGCGCAAAAGTATAATTTGACTTCTTTATTTAAAAAAAAATTATGAACAAATCGACGATTATAGTGTATTTGAGCGACTTTAAACTTGTTTTCTATGACGAAAAAGTTGCTAACGACTATGTTAAGCAAAAAAAAACACCTTTTAATGCCGAAATTTTAGCTGAAACCGCAAAAATAACTACGGAGGATTTGTTTATTTTTTGCCCTAATTTGGAAGAAAACTTTAAAGAATTTAGTGCGCATTTTATTTTTATTGAAGCTGCAGGTGGGTTAATAAATAATGACAAGGGTGAGTTTCTATTTATATATCGCCATAATAAGTGGGATTTGCCAAAAGGGAAATTAGAAAAGAACGAACTACCTGAAAAAGCAGCCGTACGAGAATGTCAGGAAGAATGTGGTTTAAAGGATATTACGTTAAATAACTTTTTACTTAACACGTACCATGTTTATTTCCTCAAAAAAGGATGGGCTTTAAAAAAAACCCATTGGTACAGGATGCTTTGTAACGAAACAAACCTTGTACCTCAGTTAGAAGAAAGCATTACCGAAGTCGGCTGGAAAAGTAAAATGCAAATTTCGGGAATGCTTAATAATACATACTATAATATTATTGATGTGTTGAAGGAAGCTAACCTATTGGATAACTAAGGTAGTTTGAAAGTTTGATTGGTTATTTTTTTTGTCGCTTACCTGTAAGTTAAGTATTAAATTACCTTTAGATACTTTTTCGTCAACAGTAAAAAAAATAGTGTTGGTTTTATGTTCGTATTCTGCCAAGTGCCATTTACCGTTTAAGTGCAATTTAAAAACACCTATGCCACTATAATTATCAATTACTTTAAAAGAAATGATGTTGCCTGCTTTATACACTCCTGTTTTATTTGAGTTAAATTTTATTTGTGGAACAATTGTATCTACATCTACCCTATACTTACCAAAGGTTTTAATGCTTGCTTTTGCAAAACTGTTTTCGAAAACTGCATCAACATAACTTTTAACACCTGAAACATTTGAAAGACACAGTTTATCTTTATACTTAATTAAATTATCAGGTACTTTTAATTTTATAGTGCAGTTATTTTGAAACGGAACATCATAATTTACCGCTGTAAAAGAGAGTATATTTTTTTGATAAGAAGTAACTAAAGCCACATCTTCATACAAACTTTTAGCAGGCAGTTCTATACTGTAATCTGCGGTACTTTCTTTAAATAAGGTTAAACAATCTTGTTTTTTATTTCCTTCATCCTTACTTGAAGGAGAAACTGATGTTTTTACAGAAAAAGAAATTTCATCTTTCTGATTATAAAAATCGTATACCACTATTCGTACCGCATGAAAAGCACCATCTTTAAAAGAAATAAAGCCTTTGTCATTTATTGTTTTATAAATGGGCAAATCATTATTTTTTTCTTTAAAGAGTTTTTGAATGGTTATGTGTTTTTGTTTTTTAGCATCGTAATCAGCATACGTGTTTACGTAACGTGCTAAATCAAAGGCTATGCTATCTAAAATATGACGGTAATATAGCTTACCATCTACATATATCTCTGCTTTATAAATATTGTTTTTGTTGCCTTGCGTTTGCTCATAATCAAAACACTCTACACCAAAAGCAATGGGGTAAGCTGTTTTAAGTGTATCTGTTTTTTTTGAGGGCGGTATAATTTTTTCTAACTTATATTCGCTATACAAAGCCACACGCTGTATTTTGGGTGCAACTACATCTTCAATTTTTAAAAAGCGTAAGGGATTTAAAGGCGCTTCGGTTTTTTCATCCCGAATCTCAAAGTGCAAATGTGGTCCTTCGCTGCTGCCCGTGTTACCCGTGTATCCAATTACTTCGCCTTGTTTAACAGGTAAATCAGTTGGTTTAGGAAACAACTCAATTTCAAACACCTCGGCAATTTCCTGAGCGGCTTCTGTATAATTTTTTATTTTGTCGGCAAACGCATACTCATGTCCATACACACTAACCAAGCCATTTGGGTGTGTAACATATAACACTTTACCATAACCCGTAGTAGAAATTTTTATGCGAGAAACATAGCCATCCATAACTGCATATATAGGTAAATGATCGGTATAATGTGTTCTAAAATCAATACCGGCATGGAAATGATTAGGGCGAACCTCACCATAATTCCCATTTAAAGTAGGTTTACCCTTTAATGGAAATATAAAGGTGTTTTGAGCTTGTACAAAATTTATAAGTACAAGTATAACTGCTAAAGTTTTCAGGAAATTATTTTTCATTTTAAAGTTCAATACAAAAGTAAGATTAAAACAACTAAAAAGCCCTGCCTCTTTTATAAAGACAGGGCTTTTACGCTTAAAAATAAATTACTACTTATACAACACTTTCATTTCTACACGGCGGTTTTTTTGACGCCCTGCTTCTGTAGCATTGCTTTCAATAGGCTGTGTTTGCCCAAACCACTCTGCCACTATTTTGTCTTCTTTTACACCTTTACTTACCAAGTATTTTTTTACGGCTTTAGCGCGTTTTTCAGATAAAAGCATATTGGCTTCCGCCCCACCTTGATTATCAGTATGGCCAGATAATTTAAGCATCCAATCATCCGCATGTTGTTTCATTAAGGTTGCCAATTGATTTAAAGACGGGTAAGAAACCGGTTTAATAATATCTTTTCCCGTAGCAAACTGTAAGCTTGAAAATGCTTTTTCTAAAATTTTCTTTTCAGCGGCTTTAATCTCAACCAAAAAATGGTATAAACCATCGGCACGTCTTATAGCATCTTTTTTATTGCCTTTATAATCAATTACTATAGCACTTATTGAAGCATCATCTACTTCTAATTTAAATGCATCCTCTTCTTCAGAAGGAATATTATCAAACGTATACCAACCTTCCTGAGTTTTTGTAGATGTGGCAATTACACTTCCGTTTTTATCTACTAAATCTAATTTAGATAAAGGGCAGCCTTTGTTTTCAATCGGCCCAGGTACATCAGGGCAAGCGTCATCTTTATCAATAACCTTATCTCCATCTTTATCAGGGCAACCTTTAAGTTCTTTTGGTCCGGCAACATCAGGACATGCGTCATATTTATCAGGTGTGCCGTCAGCATCTCTATCAGGACAGCCCATAAATTCGGCCAAACCTGCCTCATCAGGACACTCATCATCTTTATCAATTATTTTATCGCCATCTCTATCAGGACAGCCATCAAATTCAACTAAGCCCTTATCATCAGGACATTTATCATCTTTATCAGCTATGCCATCTCCATCTCTATCAGGACAACCCTTTAATGCTTTTAAACCGGCAACATCCGGACAAGCATCATCTTTATCGGGTATACTATCGCCATCTCTATCAGGACAACCTTTAAGTGCTACCACCCCGGCAACAAGTGGACAATCATCTACTTTATCAGGTACACCATCTTTGTCTTTGTCTTTCGGTATTTTTCCAATAGTAATATTTATGCCAACCCTAAGGTTAAGATTTTTACTATATGCCGGTACAACAAACGAACTATTGTCTGATTTGTATTTATCAAATACTAAAAAACTTAAAATATTATCGCTTACTACATAAAACTGTACAGGGCCTGTAAAGGCAAGGCCAAGCCCCACATTATCATAACTTCTGTTCAGCATAGAATAACTTAAAGAAGCGCTAAACCAACGCCCCACTTTATTATTAAACGATACACAAAGCGCAGGGTTAAATTGCTTATTAGCATAACGCCCGTTTAATAAAAGACCCACATTATTTTTTTCGTTTAACCAATAGTTAGCCCCTAAATAAAATTGTGTGGTTAGCATAGTAGTATACGAAGTATGTTTTGTTGATACACCAAAAGCTTTTGATAAAGAATCGCCATAGTTTTGAGTTGATTTCCCAAAGTTTGCCGAATCGTTAATGGCTTGATTTACGTTAACCCCATTATAATGTACTGTTGCATTTGGGTTATTACTAACGTAATTAGTTGTGTACTGTTTCCAGTTTATAAAACCTAAATCAACAATGCTTAACGAAAAACTAAGTTTTTTACTGTATTTGTAACTGGCCGCTAAATCTATAGCTGCCCCGCGGTTTTGACGCGAAGGAGTAAACCCTAAAATAGAGCCTGTATTTTTTTGCGAAGCACTGTCAACCCCCGCTGTGTTTACAGATACATTTGCGCTGCCTGTTAAAGCATAATATTGGCTATTTGTATTTAATGTTGCTGAAGATTTTTCTGTATTAACGTTTTCTATACCGCTTAAATATTTAAGTCGACCACCAATGGTTAGTTTATCATTAACCTCGCGCGTGTAGTTCAGTCCCCATTCTCTGTAATGTGAAGCATCTAAACCAGGAGCTAAATGCATATCGCGATTAAGATTAGCTGCCGCACCGTTTCCATTAATAACAAATGACATTAAATCTTTAGTATAACTGAATCTAACATCTACCCGTTCGGTTAAATTAAAACTGAAGTAGTTTTTCTTTTTTACTTTAAAACCAAAGCTTAATAAATCTACATGAGCATTAATATTTATGTCATTATTAGTTTTTAGCTTTCCTAAAAAACTGTTTGCATCAATTAACATTCCGCCATTGGTAGGATCTTGCTTAAGTAAATCATGCAGCACAAACCCATTATTACCATAGTTTAGATAGTTTGACGATATACCAGGTAAACCAATATTAATATTAGTTAGCGGCATAACACTTGGGTTAACATACATGGCTTGCGGTATGGCTTCCATGTTATATAGTGTAAGGCTTTGTTGTGCTTTTAAGTTAGCTAAGCAAACTAAAATTAAAACAGCTAATATAATTTTCTTCATAAATTGAATTGAAAGTTGGTATCTACTTTAGAATTTTAAATATAATTGAACGTTAACACCAAGCTTAACATCTAAATGGTAAAAATCATAAATTTTTACATTAGTAGTGCCGCCATTAATTGTGTTGGCAACAGCACCAATAAGTATATGTTTTACCTTATTTAGTTGGGGAATTACAGTACTTGGTATGGTAAAATCGTGTGAACTTGATGTTGAGGAAGTAACCATACCATTACTACCTATACTTGCCGAAGGCATTACTAATTGATATGGCGGATTTATTAATTCATCAATAACATTATAAGCTGAGTCAACAAAGGCTATACGCATATCAACATCAATAGGAAAACCATTATCAATATAAGCACGAACGGTTATAGACTTTACCAAATCAGTATTTGTGTTAAAGCTATACGCAACTGTATCCTGAAACATAAAATTTTTAACCGTACCATACAAAGGCAAATCAATTTCCATATCTATTTTAAACTGACTGGTATCTGTTATAAAGTTATTGTAAACCGGTCCTAAAGGATTTGATTGAGAACTTACATTGTATATTACATTTTTAGGAAAATTATTAATAAGCGAAACTATATTACTGTTACTATTATCTAATTTAAAACTATCTATCGCGCTTTGCCCGATAGTTGTAGGGGTTGGAATTGGAATTGGATTAGGTGCACCAGTAATAGCTACCGTGGATTGCCCTGGAGAGTAGCCTTCAAAAGTATTGAAATGTGCACTAATAGGTAAACCATATGAATTAGTTAAAAATACTTTTATTAATGGGTTTACTATATTAAAAGTTGCCCCACCACCTATTATACTATTTTTAAAAATTGTAATGGGTATAGTATCTGTATTAGGTGATAAAAATTGTTGCCCCAAATAACCAATAATGCTATTATAGGTAACATTACTAAATGTTTCGCTAAAAGCTACACCTTCTCCAATACTGCTGGTGTTGGCAGATTTAGTAATAGTAATATCGTACCTAATTTTAATGACATCGTGCGTTGTGTTACCATTGGTCATATCTATTTTATAACCATCAAGAGCATAATTTTCAATTAGGTTTACCGGACTATTTACATAAGTTGCCTGAATAGTTTGTGTAAAAACAACTCCATTTAAAGTTGCCCCTGGAATAGTAACTTTTATTACTGCATTATCTTTTATATTGTAATTAAGATTTAAAGCCAAGGTAGCAGTTTTGCAATTAAGTATATCTACCTGTGCTGAGCCGCCTGTTTGAAAACTAACTAAAGACGAATCTGAAAAGGTAATTGTACCACCTGGAGGTAACGCATTTAAAGCAGTTATTTCAATAGCAGATAACGTCGTGTTTCCATTAACAGGAGTTTGAGTAGGGATAGTAACTACATCGGCTGCTTTTAACGAAAATAAGTTGCCTTTATAAACCAATGTAACAAACCCGGTAGAATCAGTTGTTAGCTGTCCGTTTTTATTGGTGTTATTCATTATATCTTTTAGGGTAAGCGACGAGTAAACTAAAGCTCCTGCATATTGCGGACTAATAGAATTATTGCCGCTTTGATTTAAATTTATTTTATCTTTTACGCAACCCTGAAAGGCAATTACGATTGAAACCAATAAAATATAAAAAACAAGTAAGTATTTCTTCATGTATAATAATTTTAATGTAAAATTAGCATAAGTAGCCTTTTAACAAAATTTTTATTTACTATAAATCTTTGTTAATGCAATTTTTATACCAGGCAACCAATCTGTTTTTCAATTAGTTACACGTATGTTAGAATAAACTATATGTAACTACGCTCGTTCTTCCCAAATAGAAGCCAAATGAACTATAGTTTGTACAGCCTTTTGCATATCCTGTACTGATACCCACTCTTGTTTACTATGAAAAGCATGTTCGCCCGCAAATATATTTGGGCAAGGTAAACCCATAAAAGATAAACGAGAACCATCGGTGCCACCGCGTATACTTGATAAAATTGGAGTAACACCAGTACGTTTTACAGCTTCAACTGCATGTTCAATTATTTGTGGATGCTTATCAAGCACTTCTCTAAAATTGCGGTACTGTTCTTGCACGTCAAATGTAAACGAGCACTTGTTATATTTAGAAATTACCTTTTCTGTTATTTGTTTTAACTCAACCTCTAAAGCATGTAAAGTAGGTGTGTCAAAAGCGCGGATAATGAATTTAATAATTACTTGTTCTAAACCACCGCTAATAAATGTAGGGTGCATAAATGGTTGTTTTTTCTCGGTAGTTTCCGGTGTTTTATCTGTAGGAATATTGGCAATAATTTCTGCTGCTATTTTTATGGCATGCTGCATTTTATCTTTAGCAAAACCCGGGTGCGTTGGAACACCTTTAATGGTAATAGTTACCCCATCAGCTGAAAATGTTTCATTTTCTATATGCCCCAACGTTTCGCCATCCATTGTGTAGGCAAAATCGGCTGCCAGTTTTTTAATATTTACTTTATCAACTCCGCGTCCTATTTCTTCATCGGGTGTAAATAAAATTTTTATTGCTCCATGTTTTATTTCAGGACGCGCAATTAAATAATTAACCGCATCCATTATTTCTGCTACACCTGCTTTGTTATCAGCTCCTAAAAGCGTTGTACCATCGGTAGTTATAATATCGTTACCTAATTGATTTTTTAAATCTATATGCTCGCTAAATTTTATAATTTGTGTAGTATCATTTGGTAAAACAATATCGCCTCCGGTGTAATTTTTATGTACAATAGGGTTTACATTAGCTCCACTACAATCGGGTGAAGTATCCATATGCGAGCAAAAACAAATAACAGGTACTTTTTTTGTTGTATTAGCTGGTAATGTGGCATATACGTAACAATACTCATCCATGTGAGCATCGGTTAAACCCATTTGTTTTAACTCTTCAGCCAACAACTTGCCTAAGTTTTTTTGTTTTTCGGTACTTGGGATTGTTACAGATTCAGGATCGCTTTGTGTATCTATTTTTACATAGCGCAAAAAACGTTCGGATACGGTATAATTATATGAGTTAAAGTTTATCATAGCAAAGAAGAATTAAACCTCTACTAAAGTGCCTATTTTAGAGCCTTGTAGCAGTTGTTTAAGGTTACCCACTTTGTTCATGTCAAATACAATAACAGGTAAGTTATTTTCTTTACAAAGGGTAAAGGCAGTCATATCCATTACTTCTAAACCTTTTTCATACACTTCGGTAAACGAAATAGTTTCGTATTTAGTAGCTGTTTTATCTTTTTCAGGGTCTGCTGTATAAATGCCATCTACACGGGTACCTTTTAAAATAACATCGGCCTCAATTTCAATAGCACGTAGTGTAGCTGCTGTATCCGTAGTAAAATAAGGATTACCGGTACCTGCACCGAAAATAACCACACGATTTTTTTCTAAATGACGTACGGCTTTTCTACGAATAAAAGGTTCACAAATTTGTTCCATTTTTATGGCAGATTGCAAACGCGTTTGCACGCCCATAATTTCTAACGCACTTTGTAAGGCCATAGAGTTGATTACAGTTGCAAGCATTCCCATGTAATCACCTTGTACCCTGTCCATTCCGCCTTTTTCAGCTTGGATACCTCTAAAAATATTTCCTCCACCAATAACAATGGCTATTTGACAACCAGAATCAGCAGCCTCTTTAATTTCGGTTGCATATTGAGCTAAACGTTCGTTATCAATTCCGAAATGTTTATTGCCCATTAGAGCTTCGCCAGATAGTTTTAATAATATTCTTTTATATTTCATATCAAGTTTTTTATTTCTATTTCACAACAAGGCAAAAAAAATCCCGACTAAGTGTCGGGATTAAAATTAAAAAATTTAATTAACTTAACTGGTAGCGTTTAAAAGCTGTAACAGTTAGGTCTTTATCAATGCTTTGTAAATATTGGCGAATTGATAATTTATTATCTTTAATAAACTCTTGATTTAATAAAGTAGATTCTTTGTAGAATTTATTTAATTTACCTTGAGCAATTTTTTCAACCATATCTTCAGGCTTACCTTCTGCACGAATTTGTTCGCGTGCAATATCAAGTTCGCGCTCTAACGTTTTAGTATCTACATCATCTTTATCTACAGCTACAGGAGCCATAGCAGCTACTTGCATAGCAATGTTTTTAGCAACTTCTTCGCTTACCGGTTTAGTAAAACCAACTATACAAGCTAATTTATTACCCGGGTGATTATAAGCTACAACGTTTGCAGCCTCAACTATTTGGTAGTAAGATAACTCAATTTTTTCGCCTATTTTACCTATTTGCTCAATAAATTTATCGCCAATAGTAACATCGTTATTATATGGTAATGCAGCAAATGCTTCAATAGAAGCCGGTTTTTTATCAATTGATATTTGAGAAATAGTATTTGCAAAAGTACCAAAGTCAGCATTGATAGCAACGAAATCAGTTTCGCAGTTAACAACTACTAAACTACCTAATTTGCTATCAGCAGAAACTCTTGCAATAACTAAACCTTCTTTTGCATCACGATCTTGACGGTTAGCAGCAACTTTTTGTCCTTTTTTACGAAGGAAGTCAACAGCTTGTTCAAAATCACCATTCGCTTCTTCAAGCGCTTTTTTACAATCCATCATCCCTGCACCAGTCTGCTGGCGCAGCTTATTTACTTCACTTGCAGTAATTGCCATTTTTGTTTCCAATTTTATAATTATTTTCTTGCTGGGGTTGTTGTAGTTCTTTTACGAGCACCTTTTTTAGCAGGAGATTTTTCTTCTTCATCTTTAGATGTAGCATATTTTGCTGTTACATCTTTTTCTAAAACTTCTTCTTTATCTTCAGCTTCTTGAGCGTCTTTATCATGTTTACGTTCAGAAAGACCTTCAGATACTGCTTTACAGATGATATCTAAGATATAAGCGATAGAAGTAGAAGCATCATCATTTGCAGGAATTGCAAAATCAATTGAATTAGGATTTGAATTTGTATCAACAATTCCAAAAGATGGAATGTTTAATTTTTTTGCTTCAGCAACTGCAATATTTTCTTTGCTAACATCAACAATAAAAATAGCTGATGGAAGGCGAGTTAATTCAGCAATTGAACCAAATTGGGTTTCCAATTTAGCACGTTCGCGAGAAATATTTAAACGCTCTTTTTTAGAAATGTTATCAAAAGTACCATCTTTGGTCATTTTGTCAATTTGAGCCATTCTGCGTACTGTTTTGCGAATAGTTGCAAAGTTAGTAAGCATACCGCCCGGCCAACGTTCTGTAACATATGGCATACCGATAGCTTTTACTTTTTCTGCTACAATTTCTTTAGCTTGTTTTTTAGTTGCAACAAAAAGTATTTTTTTGCCAGAACGAGCTATTTGTTTTAACGCGTTTGCTGATTCTTCAATCTTTACAACGGTTTTGTTTAAATCTATAATATGAATGCCATTTTTTTCAGCAAAAATATAAGGAGCCATTGCAGGATTCCATTTGCTACGCATGTGACCAAAATGTGCACCTACTTCTAATAATTCGTTAAACGATGTTAAAGCCATGTTTTTATTTGATTGTAAATATATAAATTAACGTTTGCTGAATTGGAAACGACGACGAGCACCAGCACGACCGAACTTCTTACGCTCAACCATACGTCTGTCGCGGGTTAAAAGATTATCAGGTCTCATAGCTGCGCGCAATTCAGGATTTTCTTCTACTAAAGCTTTAGCAATAGCTAAACGAATAGCTTGTGCCTGACCAGTAGTACCGCCACCATGTACGTTTATCATAACGTCATAATCATTACGCAGGTTAGCTGCTAATAACGATTGTTGAACATAATATTGTAAAGTGCTTGTAGCAAAATATTCTTTGTAATCGCGTCCGTTAATGGTAATTTCTCCTTTACCTTTTGTTACAAAGGCACGGGCTACCGATGTTTTTCTTCTTCCTGATGTGGTGATTTTTTCCATTCTTTATAATTAAGCGATAATGGTGTTAATGTCTAATTTAACTGGTTGTTGAGCTTCGTGTTTATGCTCAGTACCTGCGTAAATAAATACGTTGGTGTTTTGCACACGACCTAAACTGTTTTTAGGTAACATACCATGTATAGCTAAACGTAATATTTCGGTTGGTTTACGTTTTAATAACTCGTTTGGAGTTGCAAAACGTTGCCCACCCGGATACCCAGTGTAGCGAATATATTCTTTATCTTCAGCTTTGTTACCAGTAAATCTTACTTTATCGGCATTGATGATAATAACGTTATCTCCACAATCTGTATTGGGAGTAAAAGAAGCTTTGTTTTTACCTCTTAAAATATAGGCAACTTTAGACGCTAAACGACCAACAACTTGGCCTTCAGCATCGATTAAATGCCACTTTTTTTGAATAGTTGCCGCATTGGCAAAATCTGTTTTGTAACTAATTTGATCCACTTTTCTTGATTTTAATTCCCATTTAGGGGGTGCAAAGATATACTTTTTTTTATCTGAAACAAAAATTGTTGCTTTTTTTGAAAGATTTTTTAGCGTTTAGGGCGTAAATTTAAAAGAAAAATAGCAAAGTAAGGTTTATGTTAAATTATCAGCTCTAAAAAACCCTTCAAATCATAACTCAACCTTAGTATCTTTTTTAAACAAATCAGCCTTGTTTTTAGGTTTTCGGTAATCTTGCCAGTTGAAGCCTTTTATTTCAATTTCTTTTACATTCAAATCTCGCATAGGTAAAATTTTAGCTATTGGTTTTTTATGAAAAGTTATCTGATCTAATTTTCCCGCTTTTTCATTAACAGTAAGCTTACTACTTTCTATTAAATTAACCCCTTTCAGCTTTTTTTTCTCGCTTTGTAAATAATATACAGCTTGTGCGTTACCTATAATATCAATCTTCCTAAGTGTATCATCTTTAAAGTATCCCCAAAGCATTTTACCTTTTATTTGGTTAAAATGTATGGTATCAAGTTGCGATATAATAAAGGTGTTTTCGGGGATATAAATTTTATCCATTTTATTATTACTAAAATAAACCGTTATTATTTTTCCGCTTATTTGGTTTACTTTATGCCACATAACCGGCAGGTGAAACAAGGTAAGTGTAGAATCGTATGCTGAATAAATCATTGTATCAGCAACGCCCTGCACATCTGTTTTAAATATTTTTACATGATGATAAGCTTCTATAATAGAGCTGTCTTTTTTTATGTAATTAAGAGTATCCTTTATTATTACAGCTTGTTTACTATCTTTTTCATCTTGGGTTATAGTTGTATCTTTTTGTATCGACTTAATTGAATCAACTAAACTTATTTTTAGTTTTTTTACTTTCTTTTCGAAAGCAAACATGCTATCGGCAGTAGCAAATAATGAATCTTTCCCCATTATTTTAGTAAGCAAAGCATTATCTGTAACCCACATAATGCCTGTTTTTTTGTTGCTATACGAACGGTTTCCGCTAATAATGGTTTTCTGCACCGTATCAATCATCCTAACATTACTATATGCATTACCCGATTCATTTTTTTTATCGTAATGAATGCTATCGGCATATAAAATATTTTTACCCGTATAAATAGCCGCCTTTTTTGTTAAGTGAGATATTTGTGTTTGTGTGCTATACCAGCCCCGTTCGCAATACAATTTATCTTTTTTACTAAGCACATTGGTAGGGCCTAAAAATATAACTGTTTTGGTGGATGTAACATATTTAAGTGTGTCAGCCAGCATAGTATAGTCGGGATTTACCAGTTTTACATCGTACTTAAAAGATACCGTTTTAGTGGGCGAATGATAGTAGCCATGTTTGCTGGTTAACGTGTTTTCTTTAGATACAATAGTGCCTCCGGTTTGGTAACTTGATGTTTTATTTTTAGAATCGAAGTTTAAAATTGCTGTTGTAAGCACCATATCTTTTTCGGTACAAACAACGTTACCTTCTATAATGCCAAGCTTGGTTGTACCATTATAATGGGCATTTTTACCTGTAATGGTAAGCGAATCGCCCTGACGGATAAAAATATTGCTATAAGCCTCTATATTGTTGTTATCTAAGAAATAAGAGCTATCGCAGGTCATATACATGCCATCTTTAGTGGTGAATTGTACATGGCCAATAAGCCTTTTAGCCCCACCCTTGTAGTTTTTAACAAACTTAATTTTGTCGGCTTTATACTCAATTTGGTCTTGTGCCAAAAGAGTATAGCCGCTTAAAAAAAAGAAAAGAAAAATAATTTGCCTCAATTTCATTGCAAGCGCAAAACTAATTAAATCTATTTTTTAAAATTCATAATTCTCAATTATTAAATTGGTACTATCTTTGCGCCCTTATGATATCAGTAAATTCAGTTACAGTTGCTTTTGGAGGCTCATCTTTATTCGAAAATGTTAGCTTTTTAATTAGCGGGAAAGACCGTGTAGGCTTGGCAGGCAAGAATGGTGCAGGGAAATCGACCATGTTAAAATTAATTGCCGGGCATCAATCGCCTACAAAAGGCGAAATTTCTAAACCTAAAGACTTTAAATTAGGCTACCTGCCTCAAGATATGATACACCAGCACGGGCGCACCGTGTTTGAAGAAACGGCTTCTGCTTATGAGGAAATTACTAATTTGCAAAAACGTTTAGACGAGATAAACAAAGAGCTTGAAACCCGTACAGATTATGAAACTGATAGCTACTCGCAATTAATTACCGATTTAACCGATATATCTTCAAGGCTTGATATTATTGGTGCTAATAACCGTGATGAGGAGATTGAAAAGATTTTAAAAGGGTTAGGTTTTGAACGTAAAGATTTTCATCGTTTAACTAACGAGTTTAGCGGCGGTTGGCGCATGCGTATTGAGTTAGCCAAACTTTTACTGCAAAAACCCGATGTACTTTTACTGGATGAGCCTACCAATCACTTAGATATTGAGGCTATACAGTGGCTTGAGGAATTTATGGAAACTTATTATGGTGCACTTGTGCTCATATCTCACGATAAGCAGTTTTTAGATAATGTTACTACACGTACTATTGAAATAGTAAATAAAAAAACATACGATTATAAAGCTAATTACAGCAAATACTTGGTACTTCGTCAGGAAAGACAGGAACAGCAAGAGAATGCTGTAAAAAACCAGCAAAAAATAATTGACCAAACTGAAGCATTAATTGATAAATATCGTGCTAAAGCCAATAAAGCATCGTTTGCGCAATCGTTAATTAAAAAGCTTGACCGCATGGAACGCATTGAGGTTGAGGAAGGCGACAACTCGGTAATGCACATGCGCTTTCCAAAGCCGGCTCTTTCGGGTAAAATTGTGTTAACGGTTGAAGATGCCGCTAAAACATACGGAGAGAAACTTATTTTTAAAGATGCTAATTTCATTATAACCAAAGGCGAGAAAGTAGCCTTGGTAGGCCGTAATGGCGAAGGAAAATCGACCATGATGAAAATGATTAGCGGTAAAACAAAGTTTGATGGTACCGTACAAATTGGGCATAATGTATTAGCAGGTGTTTTTGAACAAGACCAGGAAGAAAAATTAGACCAAAATAAAACTGTTTTTGAAACTATTGACGAACTTGCTGTTGGCGAGGTGCGTAAACAAGTACGTAATATTTTAGGGTCGTTTTTATTTGGAGGAGATGACATTGATAAAAAAGTACGGGTGCTTAGTGGTGGTGAGCGAGGTAGATTGGCACTTTGTAAACTTCTATTAGAGCCTTACAACCTGCTTTTACTGGATGAACCTACCAACCACTTAGACATTCGCTCGAAAGAGATTTTAAAGAAAGCCCTTTTAGATTATGAAGGCACAATTATATTAGTATCTCACGATCGTGATTTTTTAGATGGTTTAACCGACCGTTTGTTTGAATTTAGAGAAGGTGCGGTAAAAGAACATTTATGTGATATTAAAGAGTTTATGAAAAAACGTAAACTTGAAAAATTAATGGAGCTTAAATCGGTACAAGTACAGCCTGCAGCAGAAAAAAAAGTAGTTGAAAAACCTAAAGTTGACAATTCAGAGAAAGAAAAAGAGCTTAAACAGATAAAAAATCAAATTTCTAAATGCGAAAAAGACATTGAGCAACTGGAAACTGATATAAAAAAGCTTGATGAGCAGCTTTCTAACCCCGATACCTATCAAAAACTGATGAATGACAAGGTGTTTTTTGAAAATTATAACCAAAGTAAAACCAAGTTAGAAAGCCTTTTAAAAGAATGGGAAACATTAAATGAACGAATTTCTACCAATTAATTTGTATAATATTAATAATTAACTATATTTGCACCCTTAAATTTTATAAATCATGGCTCGTGTTTGTCAATTAACTGGAAAAAAAGCTGTAGGAGGTAATATGGTATCTCACTCAAATCATAAAACTAAACGTTCGTTTGATGTAAACTTACAACGTAAAAAGTTTTTTGTACCTGAAACAGGTGAGTGGTTAACATTACGTGTATCTACTTCGGCTATTAAAAATATTAATAAACTTGGTGTATTTGCTTGTGTAAAAGAAGCTCGCGAAAAAGGTTTTTTACCAAAAGCTAAAGCGGCGAAAGCAGCAGCAACTAAGTAATTTAAATTTTGAATTTTAAAAAGCCTTGTTACCTTTGGTGACAAGGCTTTTTAATTTTACGTATGGTTAGAAATATTATAATTTGTTTAGCACTAATTGGTAATCTGTATGCCCAATCAGATTCTTTATATGATAGAGATTGGCTTTCAGTCTCTTTTCATAAGGCAAGAAGAGACTCTCTTAGAGCCAAAATGGCTCCGAAATCGGTAGCAGTTATTTTTGCTAACGCAGAAAGAAACCGCAGTAATGATGTAGAATTTCAATATAGTCAAGATCCTAATTTTTATTATTTAAGCGGTCTTATAGAGCCAAATGCTGTTTTACTTATTTTTAAAGAGCCTCAAACAATTGATAGCATTACCACAAACGAACTTATTTATGTACAACCCCGCAGTCCACGTGACGAAAGCTGGACAGGCAAGCGTTTAGGCATTGAAGGCGCTAAACAAAAATTAGGTTTTGAACATGCCTACAATAACACTGATTTTGCGGATTTGAATATAGATTTTAAAAAATTCGATAAAATATATCACCCTCCTTTTAATAATGATGTGCGTGATGATAAAGCAGATGCGGGAGATTTATATAGCTTGATAAAAATTTTCAACGATAAAACCAAAGACCTTCAAACTAAAGATTATTATACCTTTTTTTCTTTCATGGCAGATTTGCGTGAAATTAAAACTCCTGAAGAGCTTACTCAGCTTAGAAAAGCAATTGACATAACCTGCGCCTCTCATGTAGAATTAATGAAAAAATTAGAAAACAATATGACTGAATATCAGGCACAGGCAATTGTTGAATATGGATTTAAATACAATGGTTCTGAATTTGTTGGTTATCCATCTATTGTGGGAGCAGGCGAAAACTCATGTATACTGCACTACATTACAAACCGCAAAAAACTAAGCCCTAATGATATTATGGTAGTTGATGCCGGAGCAGAGTATCATGGGTATACGGCTGATGTAACCCGTACCCTACCTGTATCCGGCAAATTTAGTGAAGAACAAAAGAAGATTTATAATTTAGTATTACAAGCGCAATTAGCAGGCATAGAGGCTTGTAAAGAAGGCAATTTGTTTCGTGCACCACATAATGCAGCAGCCGACGTTATTAAAAAAGGTTTGATGGAGTTAGGCATTACATCATCGCCCAACGAGTTTATTAAATATTTTTTTCATGGTACATCGCATTACTTAGGTTTAGATGTACATGATGTAGGCAATTATAGCCGATTAAAAGCTAATCAGGTTATAACAGTTGAACCTGGCATTTATATCCCTGAAAATGCCGCTTGTGATAAAAAGTGGTGGAATATAGGAGTTCGTATAGAAGACGATGTTTTAATAACTAAAGGTACACCCGATGTACTTAGCGGTAAACTACCAAAAACTATTGAAGAAATAGAAAAGCTAATGCTAAAAGCTAAGTAGGCTTATTTGCATTAATCTGCATCTTACTGTTTCATATTTACAATTCTTATTTTTATCTTTAAACCATGAAGCTACTTTTTAAGTTAGGCAATAAGTGTGTTTTAACATTGGCATATTTATTTATTTTCTGTTTAAGTAGCAGCTACGCACAAATTAAAGATAAAGACTGGTTACTGGTAGATGGTGTAGATTATGCTCATTTAAATGCAACAGATAAACAATTATTAGATTCTATACTTCCTCTTTATCATAAAGCTACTCACGATTCTGTACGTTTAAGATTATTAAATACTTTTATTGAAGATTGTATTGATGAGGCTGTATGGCCTAAATACAACAATTTTATGCAAAAAGTAGCCGAAAATGGCGATGGCAGTAAATTATATCTCATCTACCAATCAGCTGCTTTAAATAATATTGGCTACGATGCTGATAATAAAGGAAACGTTATTAAGGCGACCGAATACTATACCAAAGCACTTACACTGAGAGAAAAAGCGGGCGATATAAGCGGCATAGCAGAATCTACAAACAACTTAGGTAGCTTATGTAGTTTTCAAAACGATAATAAAAAAGCTATTTTCTACTATAGTAAAGCTGTAAAACTTTACCTATCCATTGGCGATAAAAAGGGTGCAGCACAATCACTCAATAATTTAGGGAGCTCATACGCTAATATAGAAAAAGGCGATTCATCTATTATGCTTAATATGCAGGCACTTAGTATGCAGCAAGAAGTTGAAGATGAACTTGGCATGGCCGGCTCATACAATAACCTTGGCAGTTGTTATTTAGATAAAGGCGATACCACAAAGGCTATTGAATACTATACAAATGCGCTAAAAATAGATAAAGAATTAAGTCATAAATCGGGTATAACCGCGGTACTTAATAATTTAGGTCGAATTTATTTTGATAATAATAATATAAAAAAAGCTAAAGAATATGCAGACAAAGCTTTTGAACTTGCACAAGAATTAGGGTACCCAACTGAGATAGGAGACGCCGCTCAATTACTATATAAAATATATAAAAAACAAAAAAACAGCGAAAAAGCTTTAGACATGTATGTACTATTTAAGCAAATGCGAGATAGTACAACAGGGCTTGAGCAAGTAAGAGCAACAACATCAGCAGAATATACATATAAAGAGTTTCAACAAAATTTAGAGCACGAAAAACAAAGTGCCATTGCTGCAGAAGAGCGTAAAAAACAACGTTTGTTTATGTTACTTATAGCTATTGTTGCTATAGCCACCGGTGTTATTGCTCTTTTAGTTTTTAAAAATTTACAACGCTATAAAAAAGCAAAACGCCTGATAGAAAAACAAAAAGAATTAGTTGAAGAGAAACAAAAAGAGATATTAGATAGTATACGTTACGCCAAGCGCATACAAGATGCTGTATTGAAAGAACAAGAACATATATCCGCACATTTACCGGGGCATTTTGTGCTTTTTCAACCTAAAGACATTGTTAGTGGAGATTTTTACTGGGGCATAGAGAAAGATAATTACTGGTACGTAGCTGCTGCTGATTGTACCGGACATGGTGTGCCGGGCGCTTTCTTAACTATATTAGGTACTTCTTTTTTAAATGAATTAAATGCTACGGACGCATTACTGACACCTGCCGAAATTTTAGACAAACTACGCGCCAGAATAATAGCAGAATTATCAGTTACTAATAAAGAAACCAACGAAACAAAAGATGGCATGGACATATCTTTATCCAGATTAAACCTCACTACTAAAGAATTAATGTGGGCAGGAGCCAATAACCCATTATGGATTACATCAGTAATAGATAAAAATGCCGATAAAAAAGAATATAAACTTACCGAAATACCTGCACATAAACAACCAATTGGTTTTTACCCAACGTTAACCCCCTACCCTAACCATGTTATACAGCTTGAAAAAGGCGATACTTTTTATCTTTTTACAGATGGTTATGCCGACCAATTTGGCGGTGATAAAGGAAAAAAATTAAAATATAAAGCCATTAAAGATATTTTAATAAATGCCGGCAATGAAACTATGGAAAAACAAAAAAATATTCTTTTACAATACTTTACTAACTGGAAAGGCGATTATGAACAGACAGATGATGTATGCATAATTGGAATTAATATATATTAAAACTCCCTCGTATTAAAACATGAACAGTCATTTTATTTTTTGGATTAAAGCAAGCTTAATTTGTTGTGTTTTTTTCTTCTCTATACAAACTAAAAGTCAAAATATTATAGCGTATAATGACAACCGCGGGTACTTTAATATTTTTGATAATGGAACTACTACGGTTGCAGCCTACCAGCCACCGCAATCGTTTCAAATAGGTGGTAATTGCGTAGCTTATGTAAGTTTTGACAACAGCTTAAAAGTATATTATAAAGGAGAAATTTCTACACTTTACGATGGTATACCTACTAAGTACCAGGTAACGCATAATTTAGTGGTGTTTAATGTAGGCAGTGTTATAAAAGTATTTGATAGAGGGCAAATAACTACTATTTCCGGTTATTCAACTTCCTACCAAGTAGGTGATAGTTTAGTAGCTTTTATTGACCAAACAACAGGATCTTTTAAGGTTTATTACAATGGTGGTTTTCATACCATGGAAGATTTTCATCAAACACAAATGATATCCGAATACCAAGCAAGCAACAACACAATGGCTTACCTAACCTACTTGCGTGAGTTTAAAATATTTTGGAATGGCAATGGTTATAATCTTTTTAAACTGGCTAACAATTCATCGCAAATACAATATCAAACGGGCAGTAATATTGTAAGCTTTACAAGCAACAATATTTTAGGTCTATCAGTTTTTTATAAGGGGAACATTTATACTGTTTCAACTAAACAAGTTATTAGTTTTCAAACGGGAGATAATATGGTAGCTTATACAGATGCAGTAGGCCTACATGTTTTTTATGCCGGGAAAAATTATGATTTAAACGGATTTGCCCCTGATTTTTATCAGGTAGCAGATAGTATGCTTATTTATTATACACCCGGTTATTTTTCTGTTTTTAATAAAGGTAAATCATCCGTACTGGCTAATTTTATGCCGAGTGAATATGCTATAGACAATAATACATTGACCTATGTTGATTTACAAGGCGGCTTAAATGCTTTTTATAATGATGATACCTATCAGCTTTCTACTTTTGATCAACTAATAGGTTTTAAATTAACCGGAAATGCTGTATGGTATAGCACCGCTACTGTTTATAATCAAGTATTTTTGCGGGGGAAAAAGTTTGGACAAGATTAATTACCCATGTATGGTTTCGCTTTTACCGTACTTGCTTATAATATCAGCTTCATAAGCAAGCCACTCCTGCCATCGTTTTTCAACATCTTCTTTCCCGGCATATTTTCGAGCAAAAGAAAGATATGTTGTGTAATGTGTGGCTTCACTTATCATTAACTCACGGTAAAAAGCTTTTAAATCTTCATCCTTAATTTGCTCACTCAACACTTTAAAACGTTCGCAACTACGGGCTTCAATTAAAGCAGAAAAAAGTAAACGGTCTATTAAAGCTATTTCGCGTTTATAACCCTTACGCATAAACTGGTAAAGATCATTTACGTACTCGTCTCGGCGTTCTTTACCCAATACAAAGCCACGTTGTTTAATTTTTTCATGCACCATTTCAAAATGCGCTAACTCTTCTTTGGCAATTGAAAGCATTTCGTCAACCAACTCCGTATATTCAGGATAAGAGATAACAATAGATACCGAATTGCTTACCGCCTTTTGTTCACACCAAGCATGATCGGTTAAAATTTCACTAATGTTTTTCTCTACAATATTTACCCAACGCGGGTCGGTTGCTAATTTTAATCCGAGCATGGTTACTTTTTATTGAAAATTGAATCAGGAATTAGAATTTCTGTTTTAATATTTTGGTACTCTTCCACCTGTTCAAGATTACCGTTCTTTTTTGCAGTAACTTTTGTTTCGTTAAACCCTTTACAGGATTTTTGGAAAGCATCGAAGCGAATTTCGAGCCATTCTGTTCCGGTAAGTTTCGATTTAAGTCCTATAACTTTTAAATCGTTTTTATCAACCCATATTTGATAAGAGCCTTCTGCTCCTATCACGTAACAACTTATATTATTTAATGTATCTGATTTTATTTTACTTAAATCATATCCCGCATTTTTTAAACGAGTTGTAACATCATCAAATTTTCTGAAGTACATGCCTCCAAGAAGTAATAATAAATCGTTTTTATCAGACTTTGTTTTTACTAATTTATGTTTCTTATAATTATACGCAGAATCGTTTTTAAAAATTACGCCATTACCACTAAATTTTGCTCCAATATCGATACGAAATTTATCCGGATAGCTTATCCATTCATACCAATAAGCAGTATCCACAATCACATCATGATTTGTTATAATATCATTTTTGTAACGAATAGTTTTTTGTTCGAACTGCACCGTTTTGCAATAATTTTGATAGTATTTTTTATGCATGGTGGCCAACAACTCTTCTCCTGTTTTATATTGTGCAAACAACACAGAGTTTGAGGCAACGAGCAGTAATAAAATTATTTTTTTCATTACAAAATAGTTTAAGTTAGTACATAAGCCAAAGCCACACCCAGCAGTATGCTTATTAATTTTGTTATGTGATAGCGGTGATTTTTTTCGCTGCTTTCAAAAATAATGGTTGTGGCAATGTGCAAAAATATACCCACTACAATAGCAGTAAAAATTATAGAAAGATGGGCTATGCTACCAAGAGACATTTCAATAAAATGTCCTATTAAAGACCCTAAAGGGGCCATGCCGGCAAGTAATAGCAAATATAAAATGATTTTATTTTTAGCTATTTGCTGATGGATAAGTAAACCGGCGAAGGCAATAGAAATTGGAATATTATGTAATGTTACCCCCATTAAAAAAGAAATTTGTTGCGTACTTTGAGATACATTAAAAATTCCTGCCAAAGGCAAACCTTCTATAAACGAGTGCAGATATAAACCAAATAATAATACTAAAGGGATTTTGTTTTTTTCAGCATGGATGTGCGCGTGACCATGCTCTATTCCACTTGAAAAAAACTCTAATAACACCTGAATAAAAAAACCGGCTAACACCCATAAACCTGCTTGCCTTGAAGGAAGGGATGAAAATATATCAGGCACCAAGTGCAGAAATGATAACGCCAATAAATAAGCCGCACTAAAGGCTAATAAAAGTTTTAAATGACTTTCGGTTAGTTTAATAAAAAACACCGTTATACCCGCAATTAAGACAGGTAAAAACAGTAGGGATATATATAAAAGAGGGTCCAAAAAATTATTTTTCAAAAATAATAATTAATCGCTCTGATGAGTTTACATCAAAAGGCTGCAAGCTATAATTACCAAACGTATGTTTTATTTTTAACCCGGTTTTTTGCGCCAAGCAGGTAAAATCATCTAACGTAAGGGCTTTTACTTCTTCTTTAAAAAAACGTTTACCTGTTTTATCTTCGGTAATAATTTCTTTTAAAATAACTTTTCCTTCCATTCTTTTTTTGATGTGGAACGATACACCATTAATAACCTTTTCATCGCTTGCCTTTAAAGTAGCTGTTACACAAGCTGCATTAAAAAAATCTATAACAAATACTCCATTTGGTTTAAGGCCTGCATAAACTGATTGAAATACTTTTTCATCATCGTGCTTGCTTTTAAAGTAGCCAAAACTGGTAAACAGGTTAAACACCGCATCAAAATAATTTGCGTAAAATAAATTACGCATATCATGCTTATAAAAATGTAAATCATCGGTTTCAGCATGTTGCGCCTCTTTTATACTTTCTTCTGAAAGATCGGTACCAATTACATCGTACCCCTTTTTATGCAGGTAAAGAGAGTGTCTGCCTTTACCGCAATTCAAATCCCAACAGCGAGATTTTGGCGGTAAGTTTAAATGCTTTAGTAAATTATCTAAAAAAAATGCGGCTTCCTCGTAGTTACGATTACCATATAGAATATGGTAGTAAGAAGTGTTAAACCAGTTTTCGAACCACTGCATTACTTTTTTATCTTTTTAATATCTTTAGCAGATGCGTGTACTTTAGTTTTAAGCTCCTGTTTAAAATCTTCCAGTTTTTTAAGTACTACTTTATCGGATGTGGCAATAATTTGTGCCGCTAAAATGCCCGCGTTTTGGGCAGCATTTACAGCTACCGTTGCAACGGGCACGCCATTTGGCATTTGTACAATAGAAAGTAAAGAATCCCAACCATCAATTGAGTTGCTTGATTTTACCGGTACACCAATAACGGGTAATGGAGTTAAAGAGGCTACCATTCCTGGCAAATGGGCTGCCCCACCCGCTCCGGCAATAATAACTTTTAAGCCATTTTTTACAGCATTTTGAGCATAATCAAACATTTTATCGGGAGTGCGGTGAGCTGATACGATATCGATTTCGTAGGATACGTTGAACTTTTTTAGAATATCAGCAGCGGCCTGCATTACAGGTAAATCGCTGGCGCTACCCATTATTATTCCGACTAAAACTTTTTGATTTGCCATATTATTTACTGATAACTTTAAATATTTGTTTCACTTTATTGGCTTTTTCTTTAGCTTTTTCAAGATTTTCAGCCGTAACAGTTATATGCCCCATTTTACGAAAAGCTTTAGTTTTTTCTTTGCCATATAAATGGATGTGCACGCCACTCATTTGCATAGTTTCTTCGATACCCTCATAAACTGCATTACCTTCATAACCTTTTTCGCCCAATACATTTAGCATTACGGCAGGAGAAGATAAACTTGTATCTCCTAAAGGAAGATTTAAAATAGCACGTAAATGTTGTTCGAATTGTGATGTAATATTTGCTTCGATAGAATGATGTCCACTATTATGCGGACGAGGAGCTAATTCATTAATTAAAACTTCGTTATTTTTTGTAACAAACATTTCTACCGCCAAAATGCCAATAATGCCCAGTTTATCTGCTATATTTACTGCAAGGCGTTGCGCCTCTTTTTCTACCGTTTTATTTATTTGTGCCGGTGAAAAAAGAAATTCTACCAAATTTGCTTCGGGGTTAAATGCGCACTCAACTGCCGGAAACGTTTTTACTTCTCCTTTTTTATTGCGTGCCACAATAACCGATATTTCCGTTTTAAAATCAACTAAGCGCTCTAATACACTTGGTGCATCAAATGCATTAGTAAGATTATCTGCGTCAGCAAGTTTTACAACTCCTTTGCCATCATAACCGCCTTTACGTAGTTTTTGAAAGAAAGGAAAAAAATCTTTGTACTTACTAATTTGTTCTTTATTATCAATTAAAAAGAAATCAGGGGTTGGGATGTTGTTGCGTTGAAAAAATATTTTCTGTAAACCTTTATCCTGTATGGTCTCTATAATATGTGGTTGCGGATAGACTTCTTTGCCCTCTTTTTCAAGCTGTTTAAGTGCATCAGTGTTTACATTTTCAATTTCAATAGTTATAATGTCGGCTTTCTTACCGAAAGAATATACAGCGTCATAATCAGTAAGAGTACCTTGGGTAAACTTATTGGCTAAATAACTACAAGGGGCATTTTTATCAGAATCGAGAGCGTTAATAGATAAGTTAAAATCCATACCGCTTTGTATAAGCATACGACCTAACTGACCACCGCCCAACATGCCAATAATTTTAGAAGAAGGATTGAACATAATTGTCCACAAAGATAATTCAATTAATTGACGAATAGCAGTATTATATCAGCAAGTATAACTACATAATTTTCAAATAATTACACTTAATATGATTAACAAATAATTTAATGATTAATCATAACTTTTTGCATATGCTACAAATCGCACTCGTTAGGCTCTACGTGAATAAGAACATCTGCCACCTGTGGTAATTCTTTCATTAAATGCTCTTTTAATTTATGAGCTATATCATGCCCTTCCTTAACGCTTATGTTCGATTCTACCAGTATATGTAAATCTACATGAAAGGTCATACCTGTTTTACGCACCAAACATTTTTCGGTATCAATTACACCTGTTACTGTTTTAGAAACACGACGTATATCTAAAATTAAATCATCATACAATTGCTCGTCCATTATCTCGCCCAGAGCAGGCCTAAATACATGATAAGCATTATATACTATTATTATAGAAGCAATAAGCGCTGCCCAATCGTCAGCCGTTTCGTAACCTTTGCCGCATATTAAAGCAATTGAGATGCCAATAAATGCCGTTAAGGACGTAATAGCATCAGCACGATGATGCCATGCATCTGCCTTTAAAGAAGAACTATTTGTTTCATCACCTTTTTTAGAAACAATTCGGTAAAAAGTTTCTTTAATAATAATAATAACACCTAAGACTATAAGCGTATATGCCTTTGGCAAATCATGTGGAGTTTGTATGTTTTTTATGCTTTGGTAAGCAATAAGTATAGCCGAGGCAATTAAGAACCCAACTACCATAAATGTTATTAGGGGCTCTGCCCTACCATGCCCATAAGGATGGTTTTTATCGGCAGGTTTACTGGCGTATTTTATACCAAACAGTACCAGCAGCGATGAAAATATATCAGAAGTAGATTCAATAGCATCCGCGATAAGCGCATAGGAGTTACCAAAGTATCCAGTTAAGCCCTTTATAACAGCCAAACCTGTATTACCTATAATGCTTATGTAGGTTGTTTTAACGGCTTTATTTTCAGATATGTCTGTGCTTTTCATCTATAAAAAGTAAAAGTAATAATAATGCGCAAGCTGTGGCAACAATGGCTATTTTCTCTTAACAACTATTTAATTTTCTTTAATATGTTAAAACTTAAATTATTGCGTTATTTGCAAAACAAATTCAATTTGTATGTGGAAATTTTTTGCGCGCATTATATTAAGATATAGAATATTTTTCCTACTCTTTGTTATAGCTACTACAGCCTTTATGGGCTTTAAAGCCAAAGATGTAGAAATTACCTATTTTTTTGCCAAACTTTTACCTGATAGTGATACTGCCAGTATTGACTATGAATATTTTAAAAACAAATTTGGACAGGATGGTTCTGTTTTGGTAATTGGTACAGATATTACTCCGCTTAAAAAATTAGAAAACTTTAATGCCTGGTGCACTTTAGGTGATAAACTAAAAACTACCCAGGGCATAGAAAATGTATTATCGGTCGGAAGGTTGCAAGAAATTACCCTAAACGATAGTTTGGGTAAGTTTGAAATGAAAAAACTTTTTACCCAACAACCAAAAACACAGCAAGAATTAGATACCCTTTGGAAAAAAATACTTACGCTAAAATTTTACGATGGCATTATTTTTAACAGCAAAACAAACTCTACCCTTATAGCAGTAACCTTTGGCAAGAAGGACTTAAACACCAAAAACCGTTTAACCATTACCGATTCGCTTAAAGCAAAAGGCGATGCGTTTTCAAAACAAACCGGTATTGAACTTCACTATTCGGGCATGCCTTATATACGCACTAATGTAGCTCGCAAAATTCAACATGAAACCACTTTCTTTTTAGCACTTACTATAATTACAGCAGGCTTAGTGTTATTTTTCTTTTTCAGGAGTTTTTATCCTGTTATTTTCTCCTTGCTCGTAGTTTGTTGTGGGGTTGTATTTAGTGTAGGACTTATTGTTCTATTTGGCTTTAAGCTAACTGCCATGAGTGCTATTATTCCACCACTTATTATTGTTATAGGTGTACCCAACTGCATTTTAATTTTAAATAAATATCATACTGAATTTGCCCGTCATCGTAATAAAATGAAAGCTTTACATATAGCCGTTGAGCGTAGTAGCATTTCTTTATTCTTTGCCAATTTTACTACGGCTATTGGTTTTGCGGTTTTTTGTACCATTAAAAATTACATTTTTTTCGAGTTCGGTTTAATTTCATCTATAAGTGTAATGGCAACCTATATCTTCTCTATGATGATAGTGCCTGCTATATTTAGTTACTTACCTGCACCACCTGATAAACATATTAAACATATAGAAGGAAAAAAACTAACCTCTCTTTTACAAAAAATAGATGTTTTAACTGTAAATAAAAGAAAACTCGTTTACGCAATAACCATTATACTTTGTATTGTAGCAGGTTATGGTTTAACTAATTTAAAAGCCATTGGTTTTGTAGTAGACGATTTACCTAAAAAAGATCCTATTTTAACCGACCTGCATTATTTTGAAGACCATAATGGAGGTGTACTTCCATTCGAAATTACAGTTGATACAAAACGAGAAAACGGTGTTTTTTCTAACAGTGCAAGAGCTTTATATCGCATTAATAAAATGCAAAAAGTTTTGGCTCAGTATCCTGAATTTTCAAAGCCATTATCGGTAACCGAAGGGGTTAAATTCTTTTATCAGGCATACAAAGGCGGAGATCCGAAATATTATAGACTACCATCAGTTACTGAGTTAAAAAAAGTTGCAGAATACATACAACAAAATCAAGATGGTTCGCAGAAGCAATTATTAGCGTTTATTGATAGCAGCAAAAAAGTTACCCGTATAAGCGCCAATATAAAAGATATAGGTTCGGTGCGCGTTAAGCAATTATTGAAGGAACTAAAACCCCGTGCTGATAGTGCTTTTAATTATGATTACGAAGAAAATAAATGGATGCAAGAAAATGAACGTTACGACATTAAACTAACCGGTAATTGTGTAATGTTTTTAAAAGGGAATGAATTTTTAGTAACCAACCTTTTAGAAAGTGTAGTGCTGGCTATTATTTTAATTGCCATACTAATGTTTAGCTTGTTTGCTTCGCCACGCATGATACTTATATCTATAATCCCCAGCTTAATTGCCTTACTTATAACAGCAGGCATTATGGGTTATTTGCATGTACCATTAAAACCAAGTACTATATTAGTTTTTAGTATAGCCTTTGGTATATCAAGCGATGGAACTTTATATTTTCTTACCAAATACAGACATGAGATTCGCAAGAATAAACTAAGCATATCAAAAGCAGTTAGTTTAACCATACACGAAACCGGTATTAGCATGATTTACACCGCCATTATTCTAACAACAGGTTTTGCCATGTTTGGTTTCTCAAGTTTTGGCGGTACGGCGGCGTTAGGAATATTATTATCGTTAACCCTGCTTATAGCTTATACCAGTAACTTAATACTATTGCCTGCCTTTTTACTATCGTTAGAAAAAAGTATTTTAAAGAAAGAGATTTTAAACGTTCCTGTTTTTGATATAATAGATGTTGATGCTGAAGAAGATGAGAAGTAATTTACTTCTTCTCTTTATCTAAGTCTGCCAACATTAGTGTTTTAATATACTTAACTGGCGCACTACCATAACTTAAAAACTTTTCGTGAAACTGTTTCAAGTTAAACTTATCACCCATTTTCTTTTTAAGTTCTTCTCTAAAATCATAAATCTCGGTATAACCTGTAAAATATGAGCAAAGTTGCACTTGTGTTACCGATACACGTTTCCATTTTCCTTCTGCCTCTGCTTTTTGCTGAAAGGCTTCGTTTATTAAGAGGTTAAGGGCATCATCTTTACTTAGGTTATTTACGTGCACGCCGTAATCCAAAATAGTGTTGCAGGTTGTACGTAAATTCCATTTGTAATACATTAACCACATTTCGGGTTCGTTATTTCCATAACCGCTTTCTAACATCATGCGTTCGGTATAAACAGCCCAGCCTTCAACCATAGCGCCATTACCAAAAATAGATTTAATAATGCTTGGCGATTGATTGGCGTATACTAATTGCGTGTAATGCCCAGGAATAGCCTCATGTATATTTAATATTTGTAGGATGTAATAGTTATACTCACGTAAGTAACTTTCAGCTTTTTCTTTATCCCACCCTGAAAGACTTCCTACATTATAGTATGTGTTTCCATTTTTATCATACGGACCAGGTGCACTAATAGAAGCTCCTGCCACACCTGCCATATAAGCCGGTTCTTTACGCACAACCAATGGTTTTGACGGGTCGATATAAATCAAATCTTTCTGTTTAATAAAATCAACCAATAAAGGAATTTGATGTTCAATGGCTGTTTGAAATGAATCTGCCTTTACATGATGTAGCGATAATTTATCAATCATCATTTTAATAGCTTCTAACTTATTTTCAGGCATTTTTTTATCTGACAAATATTTACTCCAAAGTTGTTTAGTTATATCAAACATTTGCTGATGCAATTCTGCTTTATGCTTAATGGCTTTTTGATAGATTTCATCAGCTGTATAGCCAGACTGAATATCATACTCAAACTTTTTAGCGTATAACTCTTTTCCTAAACGGAAGCTACGCGGCGTTTCATTTTTTAAATTCTTTAACCAAGCAGCAAAATCTTTAATTGCCACAATTGCTTCTTTAGCACGAGTAGTTATTTGCTCTTTTTCTTGAGTAGATAAATGCGATTTTTTTAAGGCATCGTTTAAATCAGTTTCAAATACCGAAGCGCCACCTAAGTTTTGGTCGATAGCTAATTGTGTATGTTCAACCGTAGGGTTTTTAATTTGCTTTTTAGCCGCCTCATAATAAGCCGGAATATTTTCCATTTTCAAATAAAAATTATGCAAACGCGTATCAAGCGAATCGTAATTATTGCCAAGCATCTCAGCAAACTCGCCACAAATATTATAATTAGAAGGGTTCCATTCGTAAGATTTAAAACTATTGATAGCCCATTCGGTTGAGTTTATCTGGTTTTCTATCATATAATAATCTGTTTTGTTATTATCCGACAGTTTAGATAAATCAAGTGTTTTTAGCATAACCGAGGTTCCTTTACAAAAAGCCAATTCTCTTGCACGGCTTTCGTCATTAGGCACAACCAATAAACTATCATATTTATGATAACCTTGACTACTTGCCCAACTTGGATACATTTTCCAAAGGTCTTCAACAAAATTTTGTTTAAACGCATCAAATAGCGAATCGTCACTTTGCATGGTTTCGGTTTTAGTATTAGTTTGGTTATTATTTCCGCAAGAAGCTATTAAGAAGCAGGTTACGGCAGCTACAAATATTTTTTTCATTCGTTAGAAACTGTTAAAAGTTTGTCAAATATAATCTTTAACATAATTAAAAAAGTTGTGTGTATAACTATTTCAATTATTTTTCGTAACTTAGGCGTAAATAAATAACATTGTACATATGCTTCTGTACAAATCATATTTTATAGCCACCTTATCCACTTTGCTTGTAGCAGGTGTTGTGCCTAATGAAAAAAAGCCAATTAAGGAGAAAACAAAAAATATATTAACTGAAAAAGTTAAAAGTTCTACCGATTATCGAGAAGATGTAATTACTGTTTTTAATGATGAAGCCAAGCAACATCAAAGTTATGTTTACGACAAAGAAATTTACGAACTTGGTTGCGATACTTTACCACAAGTAAAATTTTGGCGTTCTATTATGCATTTGCCTAAAGATTCGGCATTAATGTGCTACTCGAATCAACGTTGCATCATTAACAAAGTACATTTAAAAAACTGGAACGCTTTAAGTGATGCACAAAAGCTTGTTTATAGAGATAGTTTACGTTATGTTAATTGCTTGATAGATAGTGAACGTATTTTATTAGTAGAAGGTAAAAGTTTTTTCTATGATTTTGATAAAGCTTATCCAAACCTGCATCGTGGCATTGATGATTTTATGGCTAATGATGTTGACCCTTGGTATGCGCAAGCTATTTTATTAATTGAAAGCCCTAACCGTTTACAAAAATCAACCGTAGGTGCTTATGGACCGTTTCAGTTAATGAAACCTGTAGCACGTTTATTTGGTTTAAAAGTAAACAAGCAAATGGACGAACGTGCCGATTTTGATCGTGCTGCATATGCTTCATCAAGCTTGATTAAAAAAATATGTATTCCAAAAACCAAAGAAATTTTAGATACGCTTTGTATTAGTTATAATGAAACCGATTTGTGGTTTAGATTATTGGTTATGCACGTATACCATGCCGGTGCAGGTAATGTAAAAGCAGCTTTGGAAGTTATGAAGCCTACACAAGGAGATTTTACTGTAATACAAACTTTATGGCACACACAAGCAAAAGCATTTAAAACAGCTTCACAAAATTACTCGCAACTGGCACTTGCTGCTATGCTTGAAATGAATGCCAAACTAAAATTAGATGGCTTGCCTAAGTCTATAAAAGACTAATTTTTATTTAGTTTTTTATTCTAATTTTGTAATCCATTAAAATTCTTAACTAAATATGAATAAATATAAAATATATAGTGTATTTTTTTTGTTTCTAATTTTTATAGGTTGTAAAAAAGAAGGTACGGGAGGAAAAGGGCAAATATCTGGCTACGTGATATATAATGGCAACAGAATACCAGGTGCTGTTGTTTATATTAAATACGGAACTACTACACCGCAGGGTAATAATCCAACTTTTTATGATAGCCAGCAAACAGCAGATTCTCAAGGTAATTTTGTTTTTGTAAGTATGGTTGAGGGTAATTATTATTTATATGCTATAGGTCACTATACTACAAATCTTGGATATATAAATGTTCAGGGGGGTAGTGCCGCTATTATTCCACACACAAAATCAAGTGTGAATTATGATATTGCAGTAACCCCATAATGCCTGAAAAAACTATTTTATTCTATGATGGAGATTGTGCATTATGTAATAAATCTGTTCAGTTTGTTATAGACCACGAAAAAGAAACCACTCATCCTATTTTATTTTGCTCCTTACAATCTAATTATGCAAAACAAGTACTGGCAGCGTATAATTACAATTTTAACCAATTAAGTACGTTAGTTTTATTGATTGATAATCGTATACTATATAAATCGACAGCAGCCTTAGAACTTAGTAGATTTTTAAAAACTCCTTATAAATGGCTTATTGTTTTAAAAATAATTCCACGTTTTGTAAGAGATGGCGTTTATAATTTTATTGCTAAAAACAGAAAACGCTTACTTAAAAAATCTTTCTGCTACATCCCTTCTCCTGAACATAAAGGTAGATTTATTGATTAAGTTTACATTATGAAACGGCTCTTCTTATTATTCCTATGTTTCATCACAATAAACATACATGCTCAAAATAGCGATGTACGTTTACTTTCTAAAATATATGCAGATAGCTCCGCTTCAAAAGATAAAACAGCTAAAATATTTTCGGCATCTGTAGCTCCAATATCATTAGTTACTCCTGCAGCTATGTTAGTTGTAGGGCTTATAAAAAAAGACTCCGTTTTAATACATAACGGATTAAAAACAGGAGGTTCTATTTTATTAACTACCGTAGTAAGTGTGGGATTAAAATATGCCGTTAGCAGAACTCGTCCGTTTAATGAGTATCCTTTGTTATTTCGTGCCAAGGTTAGCGCAAGCAGTTATTCGTTTCCATCAGAACATACTTCCTCTGCTTTTTCAACAGCTACATCACTTAGTTTGGCTTACCCGAAATGGTACGTTATTGCACCTGCTTATTTATGGGCTTGTGGTGCAGCCTACTCGCGTATGTATTTGGGAGTACACTATCCTACCGATGTGCTTGCAGGAGCTGTTATAGGGACAGCTTGTTCTTTTTTATCGTTTAAAATAGAAAAATGGTTAATTACAAAAAAGCATCGTAGATAATTTGTAATTTTCTACCATAATTAAAACCATAGCATGCAACATATAAACCCAAGCGATAAAGAAATTTACGAGCTTTTAGTAAATACAAAAACAATTGCCATGGTTGGTGCATCTTCCAATTCTGAAAGAACATCGCATGGTATTATGAAAAAATTGCAATCGGTTGGTTATCTTGTTATTCCGGTAAACCCTAATGAAACAGAAATATTAGGAGAAAAATGTTATGCTTCATTACAAGACATTCCAATTAAAATAGATTTAGTAAATGTTTTTCGTAAAGCAGAAACTACTGTACCTATTGCAAGCGAAGCAATCAACATACACGCAAAAGCACTATGGTTACAATTAGGCATTATAAATGAGGAAACAGCATCTATTGCCAAACAAGGCGGGTTAACCGTAGTTATGGATGCCTGCATTGCCGTTATGCATGCTATATTAAAAGTACCTAATAAGTAACATGAAAAACCAACAACATCATTTTAAAATAGTAATTATTGGGGCTGGTAATGTGGCTACGCATTTAGCCTGTCGTTTAAAAAAGAAAGGGCACGATATTTTACAAATTGTTTCCCGTAGTGTAGAAAATGCAAAAACGCTTTCTTTACAAATAGGAGTTCCTTTTATAACCGATATAAAAAAAATAAATAAACAAGCTGATATATACTTGCTATGTGTGCCTGATGATGAAATAGAAAAGCTAAATAAAACCCTAAAACTGCCTAAAAAATTAATTCTTCACACATCAGGTAGCGTTGGCATAACTGCACTAAAAAATATATCTACCAATATTGGTGTATTATATCCTCT
>JABDDQ010000003.1 GCA_013287545.1 Bacteroidota bacterium
ATATGTTTTAGTGGGTTTGATTATATTGGTCAATCGGGCTTTGCCGGAAAATTAGAACCCCTTGTTATAGGGCTCGGCATTAGCGACCATTACAATTCATTAAGTCGGGGTGTTATTGATACACGTGATGTGTTGTATTTTTTTAGTTTGATTTCTTTCTTTGTTTTATTAACCCGCTTTATGCTGGAGAAACGTAAATGGCAATGAAGAGTACCAAATCAAAACAAATATTTCAGTTAGTAGCTTGGCTACTTATATTGATTTTATTAAATTTTATAGGCTCTTACTTTTTTAAACGTTTCGATTTAACAAGTGAAAAACGTTATACGTTGAACCCCGCAACGGTAGAAATGCTTAAAAACCTGGATGATGAAATTTATGTAAAAGTATATTTAGAAGGTGATTTTAATGCGGCATTTACCCGTTTAAGAAACGAAACCAGGGAGATGCTGGATGAGTTTAGAGTATATGCAAAAAAAGGATTGAACTACGAGTTCATTAACATATACGATCAAAAAAATAAGAATGATATAACAGAAGTTCAGCGCGAATTATATAACAAGGGCATAGACCCAACCGAGCTACGAACTAAAACAGGTAAAGGCGAACAGACCCAAGTGCTTTTTCCGGGTGCGGTGATTTATTACAAAACACGCGAAGGCGTTTGGCAAATATTTAACAAACAAGATGGTATTCCGGCAGAACAGTGTGTGAATAACTCAGTACAAAATTTAGAGTACGGTTTATCAAACACCATTCGTAAATTACAAGAAACTATTCGCCCCAGAGTTGCTTTTATTCGTGGACATCATGAATTAGATACCAGTCACACCAGAGATATTTATAATGCTCTAAGTGAGTACTATGATGTGGAATATCTCCGCATAAAAAAACGCCTTAATGCATTAAAACCTTTTTCTGCTATTGTTTTGGCCTGGCCCGATTCGGTTGTTAACGAGCAGGATAAATTTATAATTGACCAATATGTAATGAACGGTGGAAAAGTTTTATGGTGCTTAGAGCCTGTTTACACCAATTACGATTCGCTTAAACTAAAAGGATACACGCTGGGTTTAAATAACAATATTAATTTAGATGATATTTTATTTAATTATGGTGCACGTGTAAACCCCGCATTGGTACAGGATATGCAGTGTGGTTACATTCCTATAAACCGTGGCTTTAAAGGAGGCTCGGCCGATTTAAAAATGTTCCCTTGGATTTTTAAACCACTGGTTATGCCGCAAGGCAACCACCCTATTGTAAAAAACTTAGGTTTAGTTCGTTTTGAATTTGCCGGATATATTGATACGGTTGGAGCACCGGGAATTAAAAAAACTATATTATTAGAATCGTCTAAAAACTCGCGTGTACAGGCAGTACCGGTGCGGGTAAATTTATCTATTGTAGGAACTCAACTAAACGAAAAAAAGTTTACCAACGGCAATAAACCAATGGCAGTTTTATTAGAAGGAAGTTTTAAATCCAACTATCAAAACCGTTTAACCGATACTATTGCAAAAGATAGCGCTATTGCTTTTAAAGTAAAAAGTAAACCAACCTCGATGATTGTTATAGCTGATGGTGATATTATTAGAAACGATTTTAATTACCAAACCATGTCTATTAGTCCGCTTGGGTATGATAAGTACATGAAACAAGAATTTGCCAATAAAACGTTTTTACTAAACTGTATGAACTATTTAATTGACGGACCGGAATTAATGAGTGTGCGCACCCGCGAAGTAAAATTGCGTTTATTAGACCGTAAAAAAATAGGTTTAGATAATCCGTTGAAATGGAAAATGTATAATGTAGTATTTCCTTTGGTAATTTTAATATTTGCAGGTGCCGTGTTAACAAGCATGAGACGAAAAAAATTTACTTCAACCAATGAAAAAAAATAAATTAGTTATTGTTTTATTAGTTGCATTTATTGCTATGGCAATTTTTGTGATGGTAAAAAACAAACGCAAAACATTATCGGGCAATGATGATGATTTTGCTGTGCCTGATACAGCCAGTATTACCAAAATATTTTTAGCCAATAAAAAAGGTGCTACTGCACTACTCGAAAAAAATGACAAAGGTGTGTGGATGATAAATGGCAAATTTCCGGCGCGTAAAGATGCCATAGAAATACTCCTGGTCACCTTTATGCGTTCGCAAATAAAATTTCCGGCGCCACAAAACGCGCAGGAAAATTTATTGCGCGAAATTGCCTCAAAGGGGACCAAATGCGAAATATACCAAAACGGAAAACTTAGTAAAACCTGGTACGTTGGGCACGAAACGCAAGACTTACGTGGCACCTATTGTTTATTACAGGGGCCAGATAATGATAAACCGTTTAACAAAGTATATGCTATAGAAATTCCAGGGTTTATAGGAACTATCGTACCTCGTTTTTTTCTGACAGAAGCCGAGTGGCGCGAGAAAAAAGTATTATCACTTACTCCTGATAAAATAAAAAATGTAACATTTACTGTACCCGAATTTCCTGATACTTCTTTTAGCATTAATGTATATGGTTTACATAAGTTTGATGTAACTACACTTTCAGGTAGAAAAATACAACCTTTTGATACATTGGCTGTGCAGCAGTACTTATCGTACTTTATGAATTTATATGTGGAATACTGGTGTACAAACTCATTCCTTCCCGAAATTGATTCGGTAAGTAAAACACAAAGTTTTTTACAAATTTCGATTACCGATATAAACAATCAAAAAGACACCTACAAATTTTATCATAAACCACCGGTTGAAGGCCATACGGAAGATGAAAAGGGAAATAAAGTACCTTATGACGGCGACAACATGTATATGAAATTTAAGGGTGATGCCGAATTTGCCCGGGTAGCTGCTTCCACATGGGGTAAGTTATTTCAAACATCCCGTTATTTTTTACCAAGACATACTGTTAAAAAGTAGTTTAAAACTAAACACAAGTACCCAACCGTCTTTGCTTGTATAAATTAACTTTGCTTAGTCTAAAAAAACTAAGCATATGAATTTTGTTGTTTCAACCACCACACTTTTAAAACATTTAAAATCAATTAACGGGGTGCTAAACTCCAGCAATACAATTCCAATTTTAGATAATTTTTTATTCGAAGTAACTCCTAACCAGTTAATAGTTTCTGCATCAGATATGGAAACTACGGTTACCACACAACTTACTGTAGAAGCTAAAGAAAGTGGTAGCATTGCTATACCGGCACGCACATTGGTTGATACATTAAGCAATTTCCCTGAACAGCCTTTAACTTTTTTAATTGATAAAAAAACGTACGGTATAAAAATCAGTACCGATAATGGTGAATATAAACTTACCGGACATAACCCTGAAGAATATCCTCGTACACCAAAATTAGAAGGTTCTGCATCTATCGATATGAAAACTGATGTGCTTGCAACTGCCATTACCAAAACATTATTTGCTACCAGTAACGATGATTTACGCCCGGTTATGTGTGGTGTATTTTGCCAGTTTACCGAAACCGATTCAGTTTTTGTAGCAACTGATGCGCACAAATTAGTTCGTTACCGTCGTAGCGATGCAAAAGCAACACACTCGGCAGCTTTTATCATGCCAAAAAAACCACTTACGCTTTTAAAAAATTTATTAGCAGGTGTTGATGATGTAGTAAGCATTGAGTACAACAAAACAAACGCAACGTTTATTTTTGGCAACACATCGCTTGTTTGCCGTTTAATTGATGGCAAGTATCCTAACTACGATGCGGTTATTCCTAAACAAAACCCAAATAAATTAACGGTTGATAGGTCTGCTTTTGCGGGCGCTTTAAAACGTGTAAGCGTTTTCTCAAACAAAGCAACCCATCAGGTTCGTTTAAAAATCACAGGTTCTCAACTTAGCTTATCTGCCGAAGATTTAGATTTTGCTAATGAAGCAAACGAACGTTTAACCTGTACTTATGTGGGTGAAGACATTGAGATTGGTTTCAACTCAAAATTTTTGTTGGATATGATTAACAACATGGAAGGTGACGAAATTCAAATAGAAATGAGTGCTCCAAACCGTGCTGGTATAATTACAGCTACAAAAAAAGATAATCCTGCTGAAGACATTTTAATGCTGGTTATGCCTGTAATGCTAAATAACTAAATGAAAAAAGTTTTAATTACAGGAGCTGCCGGTTTTTTAGGCTCTCATCTTTCTGACAAGTTTATTAAAGAAGGTTATCATGTTATTGCCATGGATAACCTTATTACCGGGGACATGCGTAACATAGAACACCTGATGAAACTTAAACAGTTTGAGTTTATTAATCATGATGTTACAAAACATATACATATTGAAGGTGAACTGGATTATATTATGCACTTTGCATCGCCTGCAAGCCCCATAGATTATTTAAAAATTCCTATACAAACCCTAAAGGTTTCCTCATTAGGCACACATAATGTACTTGGTTTAGCACGTGTAAAAAAAGCGCGTGTACTGGTTGCATCTACCAGCGAAGTATATGGCGACCCTAATGTACATCCGCAACCTGAAGAGTATTGGGGTAATGTAAACCCAGTTGGGCCACGTGGTTGTTACGACGAGGCTAAACGCTTTATGGAAGCCATTACGATGGCATACCACAATACACATGCCGTAGAAACTCGTATTGTAAGAATTTTCAACACATATGGCCCTCGTATGCGCCTGAATGACGGACGCGTGTTACCTGCTTTTATCGGCCAGGCTTTGCGTGGCGAAGACTTAACCATGTTTGGTGATGGTTCGCAAACACGTTCGTTTTGTTATGTAAGCGATTTAGTTGATGGCATTTATAAATTACTTTTAAGTGATTATGTACTGCCGGTAAACATTGGAAACCCAAGCGAAATAACCATTAAAGAGTTTGGTGAAGAAATTTTAAAACTTACGGGAGCAAAGCAAAAACTAATATCGTTAGCACTTCCTAAAGATGATCCTAAACAACGCCAGCCTGATATTACCAAAGCAAAAGCTTTACTGGGTTGGGAGCCAAAAGTAAACCGTGCAGAGGGTTTAAAAATTACGTATGAGTATTTTAAATCACTGCCGCATGAAGAGCTTTTTAAAACGGAACATCGCGATTTAGAAAAACTAAATAAATAAACTTGCGTCATTATAACATAACTGTTAAGGGCAAAGTTCAAGGCGTATCGTATCGTTTTGCTACGCTTACTAAAGCATTAAAATTACATCTTACCGGTTATGTAAAAAATTTACATAATGGCGATGTTTATATTGAGGCTGAAGGCAACGAAGAAAAAATAAATAAACTTATTGAGTGGTGCTATGTGGGTCCGCCATTGGCAGAAGTTACCGAAGTGTTTGCTGAAGAAGCCGATTTAAAAGAGTTTCGTAATTTTGAAATTAAAAAATAAAAACAATCAATATGACTACAGAAAACGCGTATAAAAAACCTTATCGTTGGGCTGTTTTAATGGCCTATTTTGGTGTAGCTGCTATGTGCCAAATGCTTTGGTTAAATTTGGCTCCGCTGGTTTCATTTATTCAAACTAAATATGCAGTAAGTGAAGGTGCGGCAAGTTCGCTCTTGCTCTCTTTCCCTTTATTATATGTATTACTTTCCATTCATTCAGGTACTATGATTGATAGAAAAGGTTATCGTTATGTAATTATTTTAGGAAGTGTTATCAGTGCTATTTTTGCTTGTGTACGTATTTTTGATGGCAATTTTTACATGCTGGTTATCGGACAAACCGGTATAGCCATTGGACAACCTTATATTATAAATGGTATATCTAAATTAGTATCAGACTGGTTTGATAAAGAAGAAGTTGCTACTGCAACAGGCATTGGTACCGCGGGCATGCTTATTGGTATGGCTTTAGGTATGGGGCTTACACCCGCATTAAATGAGAGCATGGGCTTTCAACAAACTATGATAGTATTTGCTGTATTATCTATTGTACTGACTTTAATTTTTGTAGTATTTGGTAAAGAAAATAATGCTGTTAAACACCAAGCTGTTTCTATAAGTGCTATAGGAGAAATAAAAGCATTACTACAAAATAAAAATTTAGTTGTACTAATAACCGTATGCTTTTTTGCGTTGGGTGTATTTAACGGCCTAACCAGTTGGATGGAGCCCATTTTTAAACCTAATGGCGTTAATGCAGAGCAAGCAGGTTTAGTAGGTGCTTTTTTAATTGCAGGCGGTATAGTGGGGTCATTAATTATTCCTACCCTATCAGATAAATTAAAAGTACGTAAACCATTTTTAGCTATTTGCTGTTTAGCAGCCTTACTTATTATTTATCCACTGTGTACTATGGCTTCCTTAAACATGTTATATGTATTGGGTGGTATTTTGGGTTTCTTTTTCTTACCGGGCTATGCGCTTTTAATGGCTATGTGTGAAGAGATGGCTGGAGTTGAAAAAGCAGGCGCGGCAACCGGTTTGCTAATGATGGCAGGCAATGCAGGTGCAGTAGTAGTTATTGGTGTTATGCCTTTTATAAATGGCGAAGGTCCTTTTTGGACAAACTCAATTTACTTAATGCTGGCACTAATGGTTGTATCTTTACTATTGGTAGTAGTACCTTTAAAAGAAAGCTTTAAGAAAGAAGCTGTTAATTAAAACAACACATAATCTTGTGGATTAATGGGTGTGCCATTGTACCACAACTCAAAGTGTAAATGGGTGCCGCTACTGGTTTCGCCCGTGTTACCAATAATGGCAATGGGTTCTCCGGCTTTTACATGGTCGCCAATATTTTTTGTTATATCACTGTTGTGCTTGTAAATGCTCATTAAATTATTGCTGTGTTGTAGTTGTATTACATAACCATCGTTGGCAGTCCACCCTGCGTAAACAACTGTACCATCTAAAGCAGCTTTAATAAATTCGTTTTCTTTGGCAACTACATCAACCCCATAATGTCCTTCGGCCATGTTAAACGAGTGCGTTACCATGCCCTTAACAGGCGAAAAGAAAAAATAACCACTAATGCCAGAAGACCCTATATTTTTACTTAGTGTAAGCGAAAATTTATCTTCTTCTTCTATTTCTTGTCGTAAAACAGAATCAGTTCTTGAAGGTTTTATAGTAATGTGTTGGTTATTTTTCTCCGAAGCTTTTTCGGGTTTTATCGTATCCGAAGTTACATTACCGCTCAGTACATTTTGCAGATTTTCTATATACTCGTTTTTTGCTTTTATAAGCTCATCTACTGAGTCTGCTTTAAGCGATAGGGCTATCAATGCTTTTCTATCCGATATATCGCCATAACCCGGAATATACTCCCGTAATGGGGTAAAAGCCACTAAACTGGTAACTACAATCGACATAACAATAGTAACTGCACTAACCATAATTAAAATGCCACCCGGTGTTAAACGCAAAGAAACTCTTTCTTCAAACGAGGCATCGTTTAAAATAACCAAACGATACTTACGACGTAAACGTTCAGAAAGCGGTATTTTCTTTTTTTCTTCAGGCATTTAACAACACAAAGGTAACAGTTCTCTCTAAACAATTATCAGTAAGTGTACAACATGCAATTAATGTGTAATTTTACCGCGTTTTGAAAATTTATAATTCCATACACGAAATACCAAAAATCACCAACCCTATTGTTACCATTGGCACGTTTGATGGTGTACATCAAGGACATAGACAAATCGTTAATCGTTTAAACAAAATAAAAAAAGAAACAGGCGGAGAGACGTTTATTTTTACGTTCGACCCACATCCGCGCCAGGTTTTATTTCCTCAGCAAACCGATTTAAAACTGCTTACCCTTACATCAGAAAAACTTAATTTATTGGAGCAAGCGGGCATAGACCATGTGTTAGTTTACCCTTTTACAAAAGAGTTTTCAAAGCAATCAGCACATAGTTACATAAAAGATATTTTAGTAGATGCTATTGGGGTTAAGCAATTAATTATTGGTTACGACCATCATTTTGGGAACAATCGTGAAGGAAATATTGGCACCCTAAAAAAGTACGCTCCCGAGTATAATTTTACGGTAGAAGAAATTCCGGCGCATGAAGTTGATAGTATAAATGTAAGTTCCTCTAAAATACGGAAAGCATTGGAAGAAGGCGATATTAAAACCGCCAACGCATTTTTAGGATATAATTATTTTATATCGGGTAAGGTGGTTAATGGTAAAAAACTCGGGCGTACCATTGGCTACCCAACCGCTAATATTTTTATTGAAAACCCTGCTAAATTAATCCCTAAAATTGGCGTATATGCGGCAACAGCTAACATTAATGGGGTTTTGCATAAGGGCATGATGAGCATTGGCTATAACCCAACTACTGATACGGATAATAAAATAAAAACAGAGTTACATATTTTTAACTTTGATGCTGATATTTATGGTTGTAATTTAACGCTTCAAATAAAAGCTCGTTTACGTAACGAAGAAAAGTTTGCTTCATTAGACGAATTAAAAAAACAGTTACATGCAGATAAAGAACATGCGCTTTCGGTTTTATAAACTATTTATTATAGCATTTATTTTTTGCGGAAAATTAGTTGCGCAAGAAAAAGAGTTGCTTGATTCTGCCGCAATAGAAGAAGTTTACACCTACATGGATTTAAAAGAAGCGCTTGAGCATCCTGAGATGGTGATACGGTTAGAGTTGAAAAAACAAAAATTAAAATCTTTTCCGCCAGAAATTTTTCAGTTTAAAAACCTGCAATATTTATCACTCAGTAAAAATCAGTTGAAAGAATTACCCGATAGCCTTTATAAACTTACCCAGTTACAATATTTAGATGTGTCGCATAACAAATTAGCTGCCTTACCTAAAGAAATTGGCAAATGCAATAATCTGGTTTATTTAAATGCAAACAACAACGATTTATTTAATCTGCCCCCGCAATTAGGCAATTTAGAGAAACTACGCACGCTTGATTTATGGAGCAACGATATAGCTGAATTTCCACAAGCACTGAGCAATTTAAAACAACTTAACACGCTTGATGTACGTGCTATATTAATAAGCGATGAGGCTATGAACCTGCTTAAAAAATGGCTGCCAAACACCATTATTTATTCTAACCCGCCTTGCAACTGTAAACTATGAGCACACCTGTTTTTGAGAAACATATTTTTGTTTGCACCAACCAACGCACCAATAGTGAGAAAAGAAGTTGCGGTGAGCAACATGGTTTGGAGTTAACAGCAGCTTTTAAAAAAGCCATAAAAGATAAAAATTTAAATATGCCCCTACGCGCGCAACGTGCTGGATGCTTGGGCATTTGCGACTTTGGCCCCACCGTTGCCATTTACCCTGAAGGAACCTTTTACGTAAATGTGCAATTAAGCGATGTAGAAGAAATTGTGCAAAAGCATGTGATTGAAAACAAGGTGGTAGAAAGGCTTTTGTTGCCTACCGAAAAATAATTGCTTCGCTAATGCCGCAAGATTTTTCTATACAACCTTATTTAAACGACGCGGATATTTTAAATAAAACAGCTGAACAAATACAAAAAGATTTTGCTTTTTTTGATTTGCCTATTTTGTTTGAGCAAAATAAAACAAGTGCTTATACCCTATTGTACGAACAAGTTTTACCACAAATAAAAAAATTGTTAGCTATTAATTCGCAAAAAATATTTTCGTTGTTATATAGAATTGATATAAGCGAAAGCCAGCTAAAAATTGAATTGCAAAAAAATAACGAGCAAACAAACGAAGAAATAATTACCCATTTAATTATTAAACGTTGTTTACAAAAAGTAGTTTTACGCAAATTATTTTCGCCACATGATTGATATAAAAATACGCAAAGGTGTAGAAACCGATTTAGAACAAGTTTTAGGCTTGGTTAAAGAATTAGCCATTTACGAAAAAGCACCTAACGAAGTAGAAGTTACCCTTACAGAAATGCACAACTGGGGTTTTGGTAACGATAAAGTATTTGAGTTTTTTGTAGCCGAACATAACAACAAAATTATTGGCATTGCACTATATTATTACAAATACAGCACCTGGAAAGGCAAGTGTTTATTTTTAGAAGACATTATTGTAACCGAAACTTACAGGCGATATGGTTTAGGCTCTAAACTATTTAATGAAGTTGCTTTGGTTGCCAAACAAAAACAAGTGCGCCGTATGGAGTGGCAGGTACTTGATTGGAACGAACCCGCTATAAATTTTTACAAAAAGTATAATGCAAATTTAGATGGCGAATGGATTAACGGAAAACTAACCCACAGCCAATTACAAAGTTTTTAAAACAAAAAAGCCTGCTAAGTTTTAGCAGCTGATAACCAAAAGCACTATTATTGGAAGCTGTATTATTTTGAAGTGTATAATCTCCAAAGGCAGCATTATGATCGCCTGATACATTATGATAAAGAGCTTCAGTACCAAAAGCATTATTAAGAGAACCTGTTGTGTTGCTAAAAAGAGCATCATAACCAAAAGCGTGATTAGGAGTACCTGATGTGTTTGACTGAAGGGCAGCATATCCAAAAGCACTATTATAGAAGCAGTATTTGAACTAAGTGTATTATACCCAAAAGCATTGTTATTGCTACCTGTATTATTAGATGCTCCTGCAGCATATCCTACATAACTATTACTAACGCCAGTAGTATTATTACCCCCTGCAGAAGTTCCTAAACAAGAGTTATAACTACCAGAATTACTATTACTAAGTGCATTATAACCGACAACAATATTATTTGTACCTGTGTTACTGTTACCTGCTAGCCCACCTAAAAAAACACTATTATAACTTCCTTGTTGTGATAAAAACGTGGTACCACCTATACGAAACTCCGTTGAAGTGTTTATATCTCCGCTTACATCAAGCATATAATTTGGGGAGTAGTTTCCAATACCTACAGGCTAAGTGGCAGCATACATAGCATTTGAGCTAGAACAACTTGTAAATAACCAATTTGCCAGACATGATTGACTATAGCCCTTAAAAGCCATTAATGTTAACCCCATCAAAAGGGTCGCCGTTTTCAATTTTTTTGTTTTCATATAAATGTTTTTATTTGCCTACTCACTTTTAGGCTCTTGGGCTTACTCCTTTTTTTAGCAGTTAAATTCTTTAACTACTAAACCAAAGTTGTAACCTTTAGTAACAAAATAAAAATCAATCTTTTTAAAAATCTTACATATGTAAGAAATGATAATTTTTTGCAGTTAATTATACTAATCAACTACAATGACAATAAGGCTTTCAGAAAAAAATAAAAGCAAAAAAATTTACTAACATGTAAGATTTACAGGGAATTAAAATTTCTTACGTATTATACCTAAAAAGTATCCCATAAAAAAGCCCGCTAAAAATTTAGCAGGCTTTTAAATTATTTGTTTTTAATTAAGGCAGTGTAATAGTAACACTAAACGAACCTATGCTAACAACATAAGTTAAATCGCAAGTACCGGTGCCATAATCAATAGTACGTGTTAATTTACCTGTTGGGGTAAAATTAAGTGTACCAGCTACGTATAAATATTTTGAATAAAGTGGCTGAGAGCAATTCAGGTTTAAGACTAATGGAACACTTATGTTACCTGTGTATGTTTCGCCATCAGAAGCTGTTCCGTTAAAAGTACCTGTTATACTAAGAATTGCATGCGCCCAATCAATCCAAGTATATGGGCTACCCGAACCTGGATAAACACCATTATATTGAACTCCATTGTAAGTAGTATTAGATGTGTTTAAAAGAGTTGAAGTCCAACTAGCTTGCCATTGTATGTTTCCTGTACCCGCACTGGCTGGTTTTACTATAGTAATATTTGATACATCTGTCCAAGTATAGTTACCATTAACTGTACCTGTGTTTTTAATTGTTTTTTGAGTAATTTCAACTGTATAATTATCAACTGAGTATGTGTTACCGGGTGTAGTTACATTTAGCACAAAGCCTGCATCTCTAAACCACCTTGCACCACCAGTAGACAAATGCCAGTCATAAAGAAGAGTACCATTACGTGTATGACCATCACGTCCTACATATTGATTAAAAGTAACCATCATAGTTTTTTGAGTTGTATCAAATACAATGGTAACCCCAGAGCTTAATGGTGAAAATATACTTCCTTGTGATAAACGATAATTAGTTAAAGTTCCATTATTGTTTTCAATTCCATCGGAACCAATGTTTGTAATGTCATTCGCATTTTGTTGCGCCAAACTATTATCTGTTGAACTTGTTGTACTGGTGTCTGGCGTAGTTGTAAGAGTTGTTGTTTTCTTTGTACAAGAAGTTATAATAAGTGCGCTTGCAATAATTAAGCCACTTAATACTAAGCTTAGTTTTGTTTTTTTCATTGTTTAATTTTTTTAGGTTTTGCTAATTTGATATGCAATTTAGCAAAAGGTTTAATTTGGGCAATAAAAATATTTTAAGCAAACGCATTAAAACGTACTTTTGCAGTAAATATTTTTGTTTATGAAAGTAGCTGTAGTTGGCTGCACAGGCTTAGTTGGCAGTGTAATGTTAAAAGTTTTAGCCGAAAGAAATTTCCTCATTACGGAGTTAATTTTAGTAGCTTCTGATAAATCAGTGGGTAAAGAAATTGTATTTAAAACCAAAACCTATAAGTTAATAAGTGCTGCAGATGCTATTGCTAAAAAACCAAACATTGCTTTGTTTTCTGCCGGAGGAACCACTTCGTTAGAGCTTGCCCCTAAATTTGCCGAAGTTGGCACAACTGTAATTGATAACTCATCGGCCTGGCGAATGGATGTTGCAAAAAAACTTGTTGTACCCGAGGTAAATGCCCATGTACTTACCAAAAATGATAAAATTATTGCTAACCCAAACTGCTCAACTATACAAATGGTGGTGGTTTTAAACCCACTGCACAAAAAATATAAAATAAAACGAGTGGTAGTTAGCACCTACCAATCGGTTACAGGTACAGGTGTTAAGGCAGTAACCCAGTTAATGAACGAGCGTAAGGGAGTTAGTGGCGAAATGGCTTACAAATATCAAATCGACTTAAACGTGATACCACAAATAGATGTTTTTTTAGATAATGCATATACCAAAGAAGAAATGAAAATGGTAAACGAAACTAAAAAAATTATGGGTGATGATAGCATTGGTTTAACTGCCACAACCGTTCGTATACCTGTTATGGGTGGGCATAGCGAGGCTGTTAACATTGAGTTTGAAAACGATTTTGATGTAACCGAAATAAAAAAAATACTACACAACACACCCGGCATTATTGTAATGGATGATGTGACAAACCACGTGTACCCGATGCCCATGCACGCACACAATAAAGATGAAGTTTTTGTGGGGCGCATTCGCCGAGATGAATCGCAACCAAAAACATTAAACCTATGGATTGTGGCCGACAATTTACGTAAAGGTGCTGCAACAAATGCAGTGCAAATAGCTGAATATTTAGTAGAAAAAAATTTAGTTTAAATCCATTAAAAAGGGTGGGCATTAGGGCACAAAAAAACATCCTTTATTTTAGGTAATAAAGTAAAAAATAGTATGAATTATTTGCTTAATTTTTAATCTCCCCTTTGCCTAAAAAAATAGCTCAAAAAACCACTCAGATTAACATTTTATTAAAAATTAATCCACAATTTGTTTTTTTATCTATTTTTTTCTACTTTCGTAACCGAGTTATCTTGTAAAAGATAATTCATTTAACTTATTTTAAATAAAAAATATGAAAAAAATCTCTACGCTCTTATTCGCTGCATCGCTAGGTATATCAAGCCTTTCATTCGCTCAACAAGATCCGCAGTTTACACAATTTATGTTTTGCAAACAAGCATATAACCCAGCTGTAGTAGGTACAAATGGTAGTATTTGTTTCGATGCTTTATTCCGCCAACAGTGGGTAAGTTTTCCGGGTGCGCCTAAAACAGGTTTGTTTTGCTTTAATATGAAAGCTGGCAATTTTGGTGTAGGTTTAACCATTATGAACGACCAAATTGGGTTTCAAAATACCACGATGGCTCGTGCAGCAGGCGCTTACCACATAAATATTGGTACGGGCATTTTAGCTATCGGTGTTGATGCCGGTATTTATCAATCAAAAATAAACGGTAATTATATAGCTCCTCAAACATTAAATGACCCTTCAATTCCAAGTAATGGAGTAAATAGTGGTACGGGTACAAATGCACAAAATTTAAATAAAATGAGTCCCGATTTTGGTGGTGGTATCTATTACACTATTCCAAACAAATTATACATCGGTATATCAAGCACTCACTTAAGTGGTGAAACATTACAAGGGTCTGCTGCTCCTTTAAATAACCCAACCAATACTCCTTTAACTTTTGATGTAGCTCGCCACTATTATTTAATGGCTGGTTATACATTTGGTTTAAGAAACGGCGAAGATGCCTTACAATCTAACCTATTGGTTAAAACAGATGCGGCTTCTACTCAAATGGACCTTAACCTTACTTATATGTACAAAAAAATGATTGGTTTAGGTTTATCGTATCGTTTACAAGATGCAATTGCTCCAATGCTTGTTTATAAAGCACCATTTGGTTTACGTGTTGCTTATTCTTATGATATTACTACATCTAAAATTAAAGGATATAGCGCAGGAACACATGAAATTTCAATTGGTTATTGCATGAAACCAAAAGATAAAGCTAAAACGCAAAGTCACTGGAATACAAGGTTCTTTGCTGAATAATAAAAGGGTATTTTAGTTAAAATACGAAAAAAAATTAAAATAAATGAAACCTTTTTAAAAAAATTGCGTTAAAGCAAGCTACCGGTGTCTCAAAATAAATAGTATTTTTGGCGCGTTGGTAATAAACTAAACAAAAAAGTATGAAAAAACTTTTGATTTTGGCCTCTTTTGTTGCAATCGTTACCGGTTGTAATAGTTACAGCGGAGAGCTGGTTGGGGTAAAAGGTAGAGAAGAATGGTTTCAGCCCGATCCTTACGGGATGCTTTATATGCCTGTTGGTAGCTACCACATGGGAGCAAACGATGATGAGGTTGGAACAGCACACACTACCAAATCTAAAATAGTTTCTATTCAGGCATTTTATATGGATGAAACTGAGATTTCTAATAATGAATATCGTCAGTTTGTACATTGGGTTAGAGATTCTATAGCACGCGTATTACTTGCTAATGGTGGAAACGCAGAAGCAGCAGACTATCAAGTGCCACAAGAAGAGTTTTTAGATATAAACCCACTTTACCGTACAGATAATAACTTAAAAGAGTTTTATATTAACTGGGAGAAAAAAATTAAATGGGATTCTCCTGATGATGATTATCGTACGGATTTACAGCCTCTTTATTTACCTGAAATAGAACGTTACTATAACCGTAAACAAATTGATGCTCGTAAACTTAATTACGAATATTATCGCATAGATATTAGATTAGCTGCTGCAAAAGGAAATCGTTTTTTACCACAAAAATCTCCTGATGTTCAGATTAATGAATTTAAAAAAGGTGAATATATTAACGGCGTAACCTTAAACGATGGTACAACCGATAAATTAGGTACAAAAACATCACCGGTTCAGGCACCTGATAAAGATGCTAAAACATTAGGTAATTATGAAGTTGAAGACCAAACATCTGTTGGTCAAGGTGCTTACGTTCCTCGTCAAAGAAAAGGTGTTGATAGAAGCGTATTTATCATTAAAGATGTTCTTAACATATATCCTGATACATTAGCTTGGGTACATGATTTTACATATGCATTTAACGAGCCTATGACCAATATGTATTTTTGGCATCCGGCTTACGATGCTTATCCTGTTGTGGGTATCAGTTGGAAACAAGCTCGTGCATTTTGCCAATGGCGTACAAATTTACTTAATGAGTTCTTAATTGGTAACGGGCAATCTATTGTAAACGATTTTCGTTTGCCAACCGAATCTGAATGGGAATATGCTGCACGTGGTGGAAATGATTTATCTCAATATCCTTGGGGTGGTCCATATATCCGCAACGCACGTGGTTGTTTCTTAGCTAACTTTAAACCAATGCGTGGTTCATACGAAGTGGATGGTGGTTTTCATACCGTTCATATTTTCTCATACAATCCTAACGATTGGGGATTATATTGTATGGCAGGTAACGCAGCTGAGTGGACAAGAAATGCTTTTGACGAATCTGCATACGATTTTGAACATGACATGAACCCTGATTATGAATACGAAGCACAAGATAACGAAGCAAACGTGTTGAAACGTAAAGTAATTCGCGGTGGTTCTTGGAAAGATGTTGGTTTTTATCTTCAAAACAGCAGCAAAACATACGAATATCAAGATACTGCAAAATGTTATATAGGTTTCCGTTGTGTAATGACCTATTTGGGTCGTGCTAAAGGAGACGATATTTAACCTAACACAAACAATCAAACAAATAAAATCATCATTAACTAACAATTAAACAAACAGAAAAGCCATGAGCAGCAAGTTACCAAAAATTACAGGCTATAAGAAAATTCTTCACATCATAGCCTCGGGGGGAGCGTCAGTAGTTATTGTAGGAGCATTATTTAAAATTATGCACTGGCCAGGATCGGCTATTATGCTTACAACAGGGCTTTTAATTGAGGCCTTAATATTTTTACTTTATGCCTTTGACGTACCACATGAAGAGTGGGATTGGTCTTTAGCATATCCTGAATTAGTTAGCATGGGAGCTCATCACGCAGAAGAAGAGGAAGAGCATGGTTCTGTTACACAAAAATTAGATAGCATGCTTGAGCAAGCTAAAATAGGACCTGAACTTATTGAAAGTTTAGGTAACAGCATGCGTTCATTAAGCGATAATGCAGGTAAAATTGCAGATGTTTCTAACGCTCATTTAGCTACTAACGAATATGTTGATAGCGTAAAAGGTGCTGCTAAAAATGTAAACAGTCTTTCTGACTCTTACAGCAAAGCTGCTGAATCATTAATGGGTTTATCATTATCAAACGAGGCAGGTACATCATTTGGTGACCAATTAAGCAAAGTATCTAAAAATTTATCAGCTCTTAACGCTTCTTACGAACTTCAGTTACAAGGAAGCAACGAGCATGTTAAAGCTACATCTCAGTTCTACGATAGTTTAGGTGAGTTAATGAAAAACTTACACGATTCGGTTGATGATACTCGTAAATACAAAACTGAAATCTCTTCATTATCAACAAACCTATCTGCTTTAAACAGCATTTATGGTAACATGTTGACTGCTATGAATTATAAAAATCAATAAAATTTAATCAGGAAAGAAAAAGAAAAACATGTCTCTTTTTCTTTCCTTTTTTAAAAAATATTTTTACTAATTATTAAAAAAAATTAAACAATGGCAGGCGGAGGAAAAGAAACCCCAAGGCAAAAGATGATTGGTATGATGTACCTTGTACTTACCGCACTTTTGGCAATGAACGTATCTAAAGATATTTTAAAAGCGTTTGTAACTGTTAACGAAAGTTTAGAAAGAACTAACAATAACTTTAACAAAAATACGCTTAAGGTAATGGAAGCTTTTGCTGAATCTAAAAAAAGTACACCTCGTGCTGTACCTTATTATGAAAAAGCAGTTGTTGCCGAAAAAATGACTAACGAGCTTTATGAGTACATTGAAAAATTAAAGCACGAACTTATTGCACACACTGATGGTAACCCGGGCGGTGATACATTGCGTTTACGTTATGTTGATGCAAAAGATAACTATGATAAACCAACCCATTTATTAATTGGTGATGATGAAAGAAACCCAAAATCAGGTGAGTTTACCGCGGTAGAGTTAAAAACAAAAATTACTGCAGTGCACGATAATTTAATGAAAATGGTTGACGACATGCAAAAAAATCCGCAAACCAAATTCCTTCAAGCTGATTATGAAAGTTTAAAAAAGAAAATCGAGACCATTAAGCCTGATGTTGGTGATGAGAAGGAAGACGGTGTACCTGTAACTTGGGAAATTATGAACTTTTATCACTTACCATTAGCCGGTACTATTACCAACCTTACCAAAATGCAAGCTGATTTAAAAAACTTAGAAGCGGAGATTGTTTCTAACTTTTCGGGTGCTGCAGGTAAAGTAATGGTTAAGTTTGATAAATTGGCTGCTAAAGTTGTTGCTCCTTCAAGCTACATACAATCTGGTCAAAAATATGAAGCTGATATATTTATTGCAGCATCTTCTGCTTCTTTTACAAAAGAAAACATGGAGATTGTTGTTAATCCAACCTCTTATGATTCTATAAAAGGAACTATTACGGGTGGAACTCCAGTTGAGTTAGCCGCTGACGGTACAGGTAAATATTCTACCGGTACACAAGGGCAAGGAGAACAAAAATATAAAGCACTTATTAAATTTAAACAACCTACGGGAGATTATAAATTTTATTCTTATGAAGCAAATTATATGGTTGCAGCACCTTCTGTAGCTGTATCTGCTGACCAAATGAATGTGTTTTATGTTGGTGTACCTAACCCAGTTTCAGTTTCTGCAGCGGGTGTATCTCCAACAGATTTGATAGTAAGCCCTACTGGTGGTGGTGTTAGATCTACCCCAAAGGGTGCAGGTGTTTATGAATTTAACTTCTCATCTCCTGGTGAGTGTGTTGTTAACGTATCTTCAAAAAATCCCGGAGGTACCGGATCAAAATCACAAGGTTCTAAAAAATTTCGCGTGAAACCACTTCCTCCACCATTAACAACTGTGGGTGGATTCTCTGGTTCAATTGATATGAAAAAAAGTCAATTATCAACCATTGGTGGTGTTGGTGCTCAAGCCCCAGGGTTTGATTTTAAAGCAAACTTTGTTGTGCAAGGTTTTGAAATTACTGGTAGCGTAAAAGGGCAAACTAAAATTGCAACTTGTACCGGTAACAGTTTAAGTGCCGATGCAAAAGCTATCATAATGGGCGCTGGTCCTGGAAGTAAAATATTTATCGATCAGGTTAAGGTTAAAGGCCCAGACGGAAAAATGTGCCCTAACGTACCGGGTGTTACTATAAAAGTTAAAGCATAATTAAATATTTTAATATGAAAAACACTTCTTTAATAGTTGCTTTTTTGCTGATGGTATCAGTAAACTTGCTTGCGAAGAGTAATTCTTCGTTAAATATGAGTATTGCTCCAGCTAACACATATACTGTTCCTGGAGGTGTTTTTCAACCTGGAGATTATTCTGACGGTATCTATACCAAGGAAAACTCTACTAACAGAAGATTTATTCCTTATACTTTTTTACGTGAGGCGGATGTACAATGGGAGAAAAGAATTTGGAGAAGCATTGATATGCGTGAAAAAATAAATCAACCGCTTTACTTTCCAACCGAATTTGTAACCAGTCGTATTTCATTTTTGCAAGTGGTAACAAAGTATATTATGACAGATGAAATTATTGCGTTTAGCGATGATGAATTTTTAATTCCATTGAGACCAAATGATATTAAAACCAAATTACGTAAACAAGGTGACTCTACTGATCAAGTTTCGTTTGATAAAGATGGTAATGAGGTTAGGGTGAAAATTCTTCCTCCGGCAGATTCTACTTGGATGTATTTAGGTTTTAGACAACTTAAGCTTAAAGAAGATTGGTTTTTTGATAAGCAAAAGTCGGTTTTAGAAGTTAGAATATTAGGTTTAGGAATATATACTTTTGACGAAGAAAAGCAGCTTGAGATACCTCAGTTTTGGGTTTATTTTCCTGCATGCCGACCTTACTTTGCAAAGCATGAAGTTTACAACACCAAAAATGATGCGGAAAGAAGAACTTATGATGATATATTTTGGAAACGTTTATTTAACAGCTATATTGAGAAAGAGTCAAATGTATACGATAGACGAATTGACTCGTACACTAAAGGCATAGATGCATTACTTGAGTCGGATAGGATTAAGAATGATATTTTCTTATACGAACATGATATGTGGCATTTCTAATTGAGACACTTTACTTAAACCCGCCTTTTAGGCGGGTTTTTTATTTTATGCCGGGTAATTTTTATGTGTCCCTTAATATTATCTTTGTTTGATACATAGGCAGCGTGCGGAATAATTACATAATACTATTTTTTCTTTTAAGTACCTTAATTTTATTTCATCAAAATATACAGGCTCAAAAGATAGGTGTGGTGCTAAGCGGTGGTGGTGCCGGTGGTGCTTGCCATGTTGGTGTTTTAAAGGCATTAGAAGAGAATAATATCCCCATTGATTACATAACCGGAACCTCCATTGGGGCCTTAATAGGTGGTTACTATGCGGCAGGTTACAGTGTAGAGGAAATTGAAAAAATGGTTACTTCTGAAAAATTTATAGAGCTTACAAAAGGATACCTTGAAAAAAAATATCAGTATTATTTTTTTAGAAAAGATGATGATGCATCGTGGATTACATTAAAAGTATCATTCGACTCATCATTAGTAACTAATATACCAACTAATGTAATTAACTCGGTACCCATAGATTTTGAAATGGTCAGCAATTTTTCAAATGCGGCGGCGGCGGCAACATATAATTTTGATAGTTTATTTATTCCTTTTAGATGTGTAGCTTCTGATATCGAAAACAAGAAATCAATCGTATTTAAAGAAGGGAAATTAAATCAAGCTATTAGGGCTTCTATGACCTACCCATTGTATTTAAAACCAATTAATGTAAACGGAAAAATTTTATTTGACGGTGGACTTTACAATAACTTTCCGGCAGATGTAATGAATAAAGATTTTAACCCGGATTATATTATTGGTTCGGTAGTTACCAGCGCTAATCCAAAAGTAGATGAAGAAAATTTATACGCCCAGTTACGCAGTATGCTTATTAATAATCCTGATTTTAGTTTACAAAACAAAACGGGCATCATAATTAAATCGTGGAGTGATGTTGGTACATTTAATTTTAGTGCTTGCAAAAAGCTTGTTGATAGTGGATATGTAGCCACTGTAAGGCAAATAGATTCTATCCGTAAAAATATTTCTGTATCAGTAACTAAAGAGCAGGTAAATGAAAAACGAAAAAAATTTAAACGAAAATTTTCAGAAGAAACAGTTATTGAAGAAATTGAGATAGAAGGATTAAACAAAAAACAACAGTTTTATGTAAAACATGTAATACAAAATAATCCTAAAAAACAATATACGATAGAAAGCATAAAAAAAACTTATTTCAGGCTTGCTGAAGACCCAAAAATACAATCTATTTTTCCGACACTGGTACTTAACCCACAAACAGGCAAGTATAAACTAAACTTAAAAATAAAGCGTCAAAAAGATTTGTTTATACAGTTTGGTGGCAACATATCTACACGCCCTATTAGTACAGGATTTGTATCAGCCCAATATAACTATTTTTCAAAATTTGCCATGTCGGTATATGCTAATGGTTATTTCGGAAGGCTTAATACATCAGGTTTGGGTAAAATCAGATTTGATTTTCCTTCTAAACTACCTATATACATAGAGCCTTTGGTATGTTTTTCAAGATGGGATTATTATAGAAGCAGCACTTTGTTTTACAATTTTCAACAACCTGCCTATCTTACTCAGAATGATAAATATGGCGAACTAAATATTGGTGTGCCCATTGGAAACAGATCTAAAGCCGTTATTAGTGGTGGTGTAGCCGAATTGAATAACATTTATTATCAAACAAGTTCGTTTGGTACAAAAGATACTGCCGACCAAACCAGGTTTCAGTTTATGTATGGGAACCTTGAATATGAATATAATACATTAAATAGAAAATTATACGCATCAGAGGGGGGTTATTTTAGTTTTAAAACGAGATACGTAAATGGTTTAGAAAGCCTTATACCGGGCACTACAGATAACCAAACAAAACAAATAAAACAGCTTGATGTTCCGCATGAGTGGGTTGTAGTTAAAATGAAATTTGATGGCTACTTGAAACCATTTAAATTTTTTAAAATTGGTATTTTGGGTGAAGGAGTTTACTCCACCCAAAATTTATTTTTAAACTACACCTCCTCAGTGCTTTCTGCACCTGCGTTTATGCCCACACCTGAAAGTAGAACATTATTCCTACCCAACTTTAGGGCATACCAATATGTAGCAGGTGGAGGAAAAATGATTTTTAATCCCATCCCAAAATTAGATATACGTTTTGAGGCCTATATTTTTCAACCCTATCAGGCAATAAACAATAACCCAACCTATACAGCAACGTTGGGTAAAGCCTTTGCTGATAGATACTATGTAGGAATGGCGGCACTTGTATATCATACGGCCTTAGGTCCGCTTAGTTTATCTGTAAACTATTACCATGGCGAGGTGCAGCCTTTTACATTTTTAGTGCATTTTGGCTACACGTTGTTTAATAGAAAATCTATTGAGTAAAAATAGCTAACTCATCATCCCCTATCATCTGTACGTTTGATTTATTTTTATTTATAATCGGGGCCTTAATTCCTGATTGAAAATATTTATTTCCGGTAAAAATTCGAGCTTCGTCCCACAAATCTTTATTTATAAAACTTTGCAGTGTATGTGCTCCACCCTCTATAATAATAGAAGTAATTTTTTTATCATATAGATAATTTAAAATTTGTGAAACGATATCTTTTGTAAAATCTATTTGATGATAGATAATATTATTTTTACTTAGTCTGTTTTTTTCGGTAAAAACTATAGTTTCTGCTGCTTCCGAAAAAATTGAGTTTGTAATCAGTACTTTTAATTCTTTATCAATTAAAATACGTAATGGATTTTTTCCTTCGGTTAAACGTACTGTTAACGCAGGATTATCGAGCAAAGCGGTATTTGTACCAACTAATATTGCTTGCTCCTGTGCACGCCAAGTGTGTACTATTTTTTTACTTTCGTTATTGGTAATCCAGTTTTCTTCTTTAGTAAACGGAGGAAGTTTAGAAATGAAATTATCTTTAGTCTGAGCCCATTTTAAAATTATATAAGGTCGCTTTTTTTCGTGATAGGTGAAAAAACGTTTATTCAATTCACGCGCTTCTTTTTCTAAAATACCCGTAAACACTTCTATACCGGCATTACGTAGCTTTGCAATACCCTTACCCGCTACTAAGGGATTTGTATCTAAACAGGCAACTACTACGCGTTTTACTTTATGTGCTATCAACAAATCGCTGCAAGGAGGAGTTTTACCATGATGCGAACAGGGTTCCAAGTTCACATACACCGTACTTTCTGTCAGTACTTCTTTATTTATGACGCTCGCAATAGCGTTTACTTCAGCATGTGCCTCGCCATATTTTTGATGATAACCCTCGCCTATTATTACATTATTATGCACAATAACACAGCCCACCATTGGGTTTGGAGCTACATGACCCAAACCCTTTAACGCCAGTTGTAAACAGCGCCGCATGTGTTGATTAAACTCGTTCATCTGAACAAAAATAAGCCCTATATTTAGCGGATAAAATTACATCAAAAATGGAACTAAAGCCGGAGATAATTGAAAAAATAAAATTGCTGGATGCAAAGTATGCCGCTATGGGGCAAGATTTGAATGCTTATTTAGAGGGCTTACTGCATGCAGATTATTTAACTTATTGGAATTATATTCACTTGGATACATTGTTATCACTACAAAGCCCGCTTACTAAAATACCTGATGAAGAAATATTTATCATGTATCATCAAATAACAGAACTGTATTTTAAACTTTGCATACACGAGTATAAACAAATTTGTAACCATACTGCTTTAACAGCCGATTTTTTACTTGCCCGTGTAACCCGCATTAACCGTTACTTTGATGCACTAACGCTAAGTTTTGATATTATGAGCGAAGGCATGGAGAAAGAGCAATTTTTAAAATTCAGGATGAGTTTATTACCTGCCAGTGGTTTTCAAAGTGCACAATACCGCATGATTGAAGTTTACACTACGCCGTTTACTAATTTAATGCATAAAGATTATAGAGGCAAATTTGCTGAAATGCCGAGCGATGCAGAGGTTGAAACTATGTTTGAGCACATTTACTGGAAAGAAGGCGCTACTGAGCTTGCAACAGGTAAAAAAACTTTAACATTAAAACAGTTTGAAGAAAAATATGCACACCAAATAATTGCATTGGCTAAAGAATACAAGAGTAAAAACGTTTGGACGCTTTATAAGCAATTACCTGAGGCAGAGCAGAAAAACCCGAAATTATTGGATGCTTTAAAGCATTTAGATGTGAATGTAAATGTTAACTGGCCTTTGGCACATTACAAAACTGCGGTAGCTTATCTACACAAAAACCCGGAAGATATAGCAGCTACGGGTGGTACCAATTGGCAAAAATACTTACCACCTCGTTTCCAAAAACGTATCTTCTTCCCTATTCTATGGACAGATGCTGAAAAAGAAGAATGGGGAAAACAATGGGTAAAGAAAAATGTGTTTAACCAATAACACAATAATTTTATTTATCTTTCGTTTCTAAAGCAATGCGAAAAATTGTACTAATTTACTTACTAATTATCTCTTTCGGAAAATCTTTTTCGCAAGTTGGAGGGTTAGCATCATACACCTATCTAAATCTTCCTATACCTGCACGTACTGCGGCTTTAGGTGGTAGTTCAATTGCTTTAAAAGATGATGATATAAACACAGCGTTTCAAAACCCGGCATTGCTTTCAAGTAAAACAAGTAATGCCTTATCGGGCAGTTATATAAATTTTTTAGGCGCTGTTAACTATGGTTATTTAGCCTACGGCAAAAGCTTTAAAAATATAGGCCATTTTGCTGTTGGTTTACAAGATGTAGGTTATGGAAGCATTAGCGAGCGTGACGAGTATGGAAACCAAACAGGTACATTTAAGGCTAACGATTATAACCTTAGCTTAATGTACACCTACGATAAAGATTCTTTATTGAGTTATGGGGTTACACTTAAAACCTTGTACTCTAAATATTCGCAATATAGTTCGGTTGGTAATGCTTTAGATTTTGGTATAACCTATAATAAGGCTTCTAAATTGTTTACGTTATCTGCCGTAATACAAAATGTGGGTAAAGAGTGGAAAACATATACTGGTAGTCCTACTGAAAAACTGCCATTTAATATATTGTTAGGTGCTTCTAAAAAGTTTAAACATGCACCTTTCAGATTTCTTGTTACGTACGATTATTTAAACCGTTGGGATTTAACCTATACCGACCCAAATAACCCACCTGCTACGGTTGACCCTTTTACCAAACTTCCTATTAAGCAACATCCGGCAAAACAGTTTATGGATAAATTAGGCCGACACTTTATTTTAGCTACTGAAATTGTACTTACTAAAACATTTTTTATACGCGTTGGCTTTAACTACAAAATGCGCAAAGAACTTTCTTTAACCGATAAACAAGGCATAGCGGGTTTTTCGGGCGGTTTTGGGTTTAAAATTTCTAAGTTTAATTTTAGTTACTCGTATGCGCAAGTTAGTCCTGTATATTCAATGAACAGTCTTACGCTTGCAACCAATATAAACTCGTTTGCCAAAGTAGAGAAACCTGTTGTTACTCCTTAATTTGTGATTCTGTGAGCGACAAGCACCTTCTTAGTAAAACTTCTTTCTTAAAATCAGTACAATGCACTAAGGCTTTTTTTCTTTATAAAAACCATTACAATTTAAAAGACCCATTACCTAAAGAGAAACAAGCTGTTTTTAATCGTGGGCACCAAGTAGGTTTGCTTGCACAAAGTCTGTTTCCAGATGGAATAGATGTTAGTCCTACACATGTTTCTAAGTTTAACGATTCGGTAAAAAGAACAAAGGAATTAATTGAACAAGGACAAAAAGTTATTTACGAAGCTGCTTTTGTGTACGATGATGTACTAATTGCGCTTGATATTTTAGTGAATGAAGGTGGTAAGTGGTATGCTTACGAAGTAAAAAGTTCGTTAAAAATAAGTGCCGCCTATGTAATGGATGCCGCTTTGCAATATTATGTATTAGCTAATTGTTTACCTAACCTGGAAGATTTTTATTTGGTGACTATGAATGCCAATTATGTATTGCAGGATGAGTTAGATGTACAAGCTCTGTTTAAAATAAAATCGGTAAAAACAGATGCCGAAAAAAATACTGAGTTTATAAAATACCATATACAACTGGCAAAAAATGTAATTGATAAAAATGTATTACCTAAAGTTGATATAGGCGAAAAATGTTTTACGCCTTACCAGTGTGATTTTTATGGCACCTGCTGGAAACATGAACCCACCAATAATATATTTGAATTCTCTGGTATATCTAAAAAGCAAGCGCAAATTTGGTTTGAAAAGGGTTTTAAAACGGTTTATTATATACCTGAAGAAGAATTAAGCGGCAATACTAAATTGATGGTGCAAGCCTACAAAAATCATACAGAGATAATTGATAAACCCGCGTTGCAACAATTTTTCAAAAAAATAAAATATCCTGTTGCATTTTTTGATGCTGAAATGTACGCACCTGCTATACCACAATACAAAGGCACCAGTCCGTTTGAGGCAATGCCCTTTTTATTTTCGTGGCATAGTATGGCAAATGAAAAAGCTATACCGCAGCATAATTATTTTTATCAGGAAGAAAATAAATATGCAGGCAAAGCTCTGTTAGATTATTTAATTGCTGAAGCTGAAAAAGTGAACACCATTTTAGTATTTGATACCGCACAGGAGTTAAAGGCCCTTAGTGGAGTTGTTAAACATTTTCCTGAATACAAAAAAACAATAGATAAGCTGAAGAATAAATTTGTAGATTTTAGCGATGTGTTTACTAAACTTTGGTACTATCATCCACAAACCAAAGGCTCCATGTCTTTAAAAAAGATTTACGAAAGTGTTTTTGGTAAAAGTATTTTTGATGACTTAGCTATTAAGTCAGGTTTATTAGCCTCTTATAAATATGATGACTATTTAAAAGAAACCGACCTCTTTAAGAAAGACGAATTAAAAAACAATTTGATAGACTACTGCAAAACAGATACACAAGCCATGTACGATTTGTTTGTGTATTTAAGTATGTCTATTTCTTAAACCTCTAAAAATCGTTGCTTAATTGATTAGTTGCTTTTTGAAGTATTTCAAAAGCATTTTCAGCCATCAAGTTTTCTTTATCAAGGGTTGGGTTTATCTCCACCATTTCAAAACAAGCTATTTTTTTGCTTCGCATGATATAATATATAAGGTTACCTGCTTCTTTTTCAGTAATTCCGTTAGGTACAGGTGTACCGGTTCCGCTGCTTATACGGCTATCCATGCTATCTACATCAAAGCTTACGTATATAACATCGCAATGGTCTAAATAGTTTAAAGCCTCAATAGCTATACGCTCAACTGCCTTTTTACGAATCTCTTGCAAGTTAAAGATGCGAACTTTGTTCTTTTTAAGCAGGTAATCTTCTGCCGGTTCATAATCTCTAATGGCAATGTAAACAAGGTCGTTATATTCAATTTTAGGGGTTATGCCACCTATACTTTTAAGTTTTTCCCAATACTCAATGGTTTCATCATCTAATTTATTCTGCTGGCGGTCGCGGTTATCCTCGCCAACTAAGCAAGCAATAGGCATACCGTGCATGTTCCCCGATGGGGTTGTGTAAGGTGAATGGATATCGGCATGGGCATCTATCCAAATTACACCTACTTTTTTATCGGGGTATGCCATTTTTATACCCGAAATAGTACCAATAGCTGAACTATGATCACCGGCAAGTACAATGGGGATAGCATTTTCTTTGGTTAGGGTCTTTTGAATTTCAGAGGCAAGACGTTCATTTAATGCAAAAACTCCCTTTATACGCTTTGCGTAGTCGTGTACAACGGGTTCAAGTAATAACTGATTTTCGTTCTTAATTTCGGCTGATTTAAACTTTTTAAAGAAATTACTTCCAAAGTCTAAAGCAGCTATTTTAATAGCATCAACACCAAGGCTTGAACCACGGGTTCCGGCGCCAATTTCTGACTTTACTTCGATGATTTTAATTGGTTTAATCATATAAAATTCACATTTAATTAATATTATTTTTTAATGTAATTGACTTACATTTGTATTTTAATAGGTAATGTAACTCACTTAGATTGCAAAAAATGAAAGAAACTAAAGCAAAAACACATAAAGAAACAAAAGAAAAGAACTATTCTGACCTTATACACCAGACGTTTAATTTTCCACAAGAGGGCTTTGAAGTAACTGATAATGAGCTTAGTTTCAATAATATCCCGTTAATGGAAATTATTAAACAATACGGAACTCCCTTAAAAATTACCTATTTGCCAAAAATTGGGCAACAAATACAAAAAGCCAAAAAGCTTTTTCATGTTGCTATGGCCAAAACCGACTACAAAGGCAAGTACTTTTACTGTTATTGTACCAAAAGCTCTCATTTTTCGTTTGTAACCGACGAAGTTTTAAAAAACGACGTCCATATAGAAACTTCATCTGCGTTTGATATACCTATTATCAAAGAACAATTTAAAAAGAAACACCTCAGCAAAGATACTTATATTATTTGTAACGGTTATAAACGTGAGTTATACCAGCAAAACATAGTAGAACTGATAAATGACGGCTTTAATGTTATACCTGTTTTAGACCATAAAAATGAGATTGATTATTATCAAAAACATATAAAGGTTGGTAAAACTAAGCTCGGGATCCGTATTTCGACCGAAGAAGAGCCTTCATTTTTATTTTATTCATCTCGTTTAGGTATTAGGCATACCGACATTGTAGATTATTACAAAGAAAAAATTAAGGACAACCCTAAATTTGAATTGAAACTACTTCACTTTTTTATAAATACAGGAATAAAAGATACCATTTACTATTGGACCGAGTTAATTAAGTGTATGAGTATTTATTTAGAACTTAAAAAGATTTGTCCGACACTTGATTCGCTTAATATTGGTGGCGGAATGCCCATACGCAACTCCTTAGGTTTTGAGTATGATTACGAGTATATGATTGAAGAAATTGTAGAGCAAATAAAAAGTTTTTGCGTACAAAATGAAATTGATGAACCTAATATTTTTACTGAATTTGGATCATTTACGGTAGGTGAAAGCGGAGCTACCCTCTACTCCATAATAGACCAGAAACAACAAAATGATAGAGAAACCTGGTACATGATTGATAGTTCTTTTATTACCACATTGCCTGATACTTGGGGCATTAACCAACGTTTTATATTGCTTGCCATTAATCAGTGGGATAAATCTTTTCAGAATGTAAATTTGGGTGGTTTAACCTGCGATAGCATGGATTATTATAATAGCGAGGCACATACTAACCAGGTGTTTCTCCCTAAGGTAGATGAAAAAGATAAACAACCTTTATACATTGGTTTTTTTCATACAGGTGCTTATCAAGAATCTTTGGCAGGCTATGGCGGTACACAGCATTGTTTAATTCCTGCGCCTAAGCATATATTGGTAGATAGGGATGAAAACGGCGAAATAACTACCCGTTTATTTGCTAAAGAACAGAGCTATAAAAGTATGCTTAAAATATTGGGATATTAGGATAGAACACCCCTATTTCAAAAAAAGTACTAACTTGCAGACTTTGTAAATTAACAGGTGAAAGTAAAATTCTGTTTTTGTATTATTCTACTCGCATTTTTTGCGTCATCGTGCAAATATGCCAATCCTAAATATATTAATGAGGGTGTTATAGAATATGATGCCAAGCCGGTTGATGAAACTAACCCTATGGCTGGTTTAGCTCCGGGCAAAATGACCGTTAAGTTCAAAGATGACAAACTCGCAGCCGAATTAAGTGTAATGGGCGTGTTTACTACTACTTTTATTTATAATCCCAAAAAAAAGAATTTGATTCAATTAGTTAAAATGTTTGATGTTAAGCAAGCCTGTATTGATGATGAAAAATCTATTAGTGAAGAGAATAAAAAGTATGAGTTAACTTTTGAGGAGACCAGTGAAAAAAAAGAAATAGCAGGTTATAGTTGCAAAAAAGTTATTGCTACCATGGTTGATGACCCAAGCAATAAATTTGACGTTTACTATACTGATGAACTTAACATAAACACCCCTAATGCAAATACTCCTTATAGCAAATTAAATGGCATGCTAATGCAATACAGGCTTAAAAAATTTGGTTTAGAAATGGAATTTACTGCTAAAGGAATTGAAAAAGAAAAATTACCAAGCGAAGATTTTGAATTACCGGCGTATTACAAAGTAATTTCGAAGCAAGAAATGGATGAATTTTTTAAATCTATACAATAAAAACCGTTCATCATTTTATCTCATTAAAACTGGCACATAAATTGTAATTTCAATCTTAAATAAAAACAAAAATCAATACAAAACCAATGAAAAAAATCTTGTTAACAGTAGTAGCTCTTGCAGGTTTATTTACCGCTCAGGCTCAAATTAAAGAAGGTTCTATAACTTATAGCGTTAGCGTTGATGGTATTCCGCCAGAACAAGCTGCTATGATGAAAGGCATGGAATTAAATATGTCTTTTAAAGATAAAAAATCGCGTGTGGAGTTTTCTTCAACTATGATGACCAGTACTACCGTTTCTGATGATAACGGAAGTTTAACTTTAATGGATGGTATGGGAATGAAGTCTTTTACCAAATTGAGTAAAGCAGATTTGGACAAGGAAAGCAAAAAAAATCCGGAGCCAAAAATTACTTATACCGAAGAAAAGAAAACAATTGCAGGTTACGAAGCAAAAAAAGCTATTGTTGAAGTAAAAGACCAAAAAGGTGAAACACAAAAACTAAACGTTTGGTATACTGAAAAACTGCCTAATAATGGTGGCGGAAGAATGGGCCAATTTAAAGGTTTAAAAGGTGCGCCACTTGAATTTGAAACAAGCCAAGGGGGTATGAAAATGAGAATGACAGCTACTAAAGTTTCTTTAACTCCAATTGCAGACTCTCAATTTACACTATCTACAGATGGGTATACCGAAATGAAAATGGAAGATTTACAAAAAATGCGTGGCGGAAGCGGAAAATAAACCTTCTCACTCTATTACTAAAAGAGCTTGTTAAAAAACAAGCTCTTTTTTTATGCTTATAATCTTACATTCATTTAATTAACTTTGCGTAATGCAAAAAAAAGAAACCAGGCTTGCTTCATTCAATAACAATTGGTACAAAACAGGTGGATCTGTTTTGGCAAGCATAATTTGGTACTTTGTAAGCGTGGTATTTTTTAAATCTGCCTTTCCTATAAATGCTGTAAAAGTGCTTTTACTAAAAATGTTTAGAGCACGCGTAGGAGAAAACGTTATTATTAAACCACATGTAAATATTAAATATCCCTGGCGTTTAAACATTGGTAGCCATGTATGGATTGGTGAGCATGTGTGGATTGATAATTTGGCTGATGTGTGTATAGAAGATAATGTTTGCATATCGCAAGGGGCTATGCTTTTATGTGGAAACCACGATTATAAAAAAACAAGTTTCGATTTAATTATTGGCAACATAACGCTAAAAAAAGGTAGTTGGGTTGGTGCTAAAAGTATCGTTTGTCCAGGAATTGTAATGGGCAGTCATGCTGTACTTACGGTTGGTTCAGTAGCCACAAAAAACATGAGTGATTATACCATTTATCAAGGCAACCCAGCACAAGCAGTTAAAGAACGAGTAATTAGTTAAAAGATTTAGAATACTTATTAAACGCAAAATGATAACACATCGTCCTCGCAGAAATCGTAAAAACCAAGCTATTCGTAATCTGGTACAAGAAAATAATGTATTAGTAAGCGATTTAATATATCCTGTTTTTTTAAACGACGGAAAGAATATTAAAACAGAAATAAAATCGATGCCTGGCATTTACCGTTGGAGTTTAGATTTATTATTAAAAGAAATTGAAAGCTGCTTGAAGCTTGGTATAACAACTTTTGCACCCTTCCCTAATATTGAAGAAAAATTAAAAAATAAAACCGCCAGCGAGAGTTGGAACAAAAAAGGAATTTATTTACGTGCCATTAAAGAAATTAAAAAGCAATTTCCGGAAACTATATTGATGACCGATGTTGCCATGGACCCATATAGCAGCGATGGGCATGATGGTTTTGTGAAAGATGGAGAAATTTTAAATGATGAAACGCTTGAAATTTTAGGCCGTATGGCTGTTGCCCAAGCCGAAGCCGGAAGTGATATTGTTGGTCCAAGTGATATGATGGATGGGCGTGTGGGTTATATACGCGAAGAATTAGACGATGCTGGATTTAGCAATACATCTATTATGGCGTATACAGCTAAGTACGCCAGTGCGTTTTATGGTCCGTTTAGAGATGCTTTAGAAAGTGCCCCAAAGTTTGGCGACAAAAAAACATATCAAATGAACCCGGCAAATAGCAAAGAAGCTCTATTAGAAGCTGAATTTGATTTTGCAGAAGGGGCCGATTTTTTAATGGTAAAACCCGCCTTATCTTATTTAGATGTGATAAAATTATTGAATGATAATTTTACACTGCCTATAGCTGCTTATAACGTAAGTGGCGAGTATGCTATGGTAAAAGCAGCAGCGGCAAAGGGCTGGATAGATGGCGATAAAACGCGTGATGAAATTTTATTAAGCATGAAACGCGCCGGAGCAAAAGTTATACTTACTTACTTTGCTAAGGAGTGGGCTTTAAAACACAAGAAATAGAGATTATTTTTTTGGTACGTAAATAGACTTTTGAGCTGTATCACTAAGGCTATTTATAATTTGGACAATGGAGAAATGAGATACTGTAAGTGTATCAGCTATAGCATAGTTAGCATCTTGATAACCTTCTTTTTTAAACCCTATTATATCGCCGGGTTTAGCCATTAAAACAAAAAAGCCATCTTTATCGGTAGGTACCGAAAAAAAGTAGCTATAATCAATGCTATCTGTTTTTGTTATTTTAATAGATGCTCCTTGAACTGCTTTTAAACTATCACCGGTAACCAAAACACCCGATAACTGAATTTGTTTTTTTGCCGGTTTTGCACTTTGAGAAAAACCCTGAAACCCAATTAGTAAAACTAAAGCTACAACAAATGTTTTCATATTACCAAAAATACAAAAATATTTATGCAAAAAGAAGCGGTTACACTTTTGTGCGCAGCATTATTTGAGTAATAATTTTTTTTGTGTAATGTGTAAAATCTCCCTGCATCATCCAATGGTAATAAGAAGGTTCTTTTTTAAAAATTTCTTCGATAGACTTATCTTTATATTTCCCAAAATTAAAAACCTCTATGCCTTTTTCATTCAACACAATGCGCCCCACCAAATCAACCGCTTGGCTATCGCTTGTATAAGTAGCTAATGTGTTTATGTTATTATGTATAGGCGTAATTAGTTTTCCGGTTTTGGTTTCAATTTCAACACCTTTATATTTTTCTATCTGCGCTAAAAACACTTCGTAGGTAGCTGTTATATCTGCCACGGCACTATGGGCATTTTCTAATTTTTTACCGCAGTAAAATTTATAGGCAGCGCCTAAATTACGAGGCTCCATCATATAAAATATATGCTGTGCGTCAATTAACTTTCTGTTTTTTAAATCGAAATCGAAACCGGCACGCATAAATTCTTCAATTAATAACGGTATATCAAAGCGGGTAGAGTTATAACCTCCCAAATCGGCAGTACCAATAAAATCAAGTACTTGAGGTGCAATTGCCGAAAACAGAGGTGCATCAACTACATCTTCGTTTTTAATGCCGTGTATTTTTGTAGTAACTTCAGGAATGGTAACACCCGGATTAACGCGCCATGTTTTTGTTTCAATAGTGCCATTAACGTTGGCTTTAAGTGCAGCCATATCAATAATTCTATCTGATGCAGGGTTTACACCTGTGGTTTCTAAATCAATAAAAACAAGTGGTTTGGTTAGGTCAAGCATAGTTTATATATGTAAGGGGCGCAAAGGTTATAAAAATAGGTTAGATAAAAAATTTTCTACCAAATCAATAAAATAACAAATAAATAACATTTTTGGTTCGACTAATTTTTGTCACTGTAAAAAATAAATTTATCTTGCATATAAATTACTAACCCTATAAAAACAACAACATGGAAGACATAACAGCTACACAACCAAATTTTACATTTGACATTGCGCATCAGCCAAGTTACTCGAGAGGGCAACTCTTACTACGCTCGTTTTTTGGATGGCTTTATATTGCAATTCCGCATTTTTTTGTACTTGCATTTATGGGCATAGCAGCAGCTATTTTACATTTTATTGCCTGGTGGATAGTTTTATTTACGGGCAAGTACCCGAAAAACTTTTTTGAATTTCAACTTTCTTTAATGCGTTGGGGAACCAGACTTAATGCAAGATTGTGGAACCTTACAGATGGGTACCCTGCTTTTGGTACAAGTGCCGTAGATAACCAAATTGTACTTGATATTGCTTATCCTGAAAAATTAAGCAGAGGTTTATTATTGGTACGTTTATTTTTAGCAGGTTTTTATGTAGGTATACCGCATGGTTTTTGTCTGATTTTCAGAATGATTGCCTGTTATTTTATAATGTTTATTGCCTGGTGGGCTGTTTTAATTACAGGCAAGTATCCTGCAGGCATGCATAGTTTTGTTGTAGGAACTTTAAGATGGATGATGCGTGTAACAGCTTATTTATATTTTATGACAGATGAGTATCCTCCTTTTTCAAGCAAATAAATTATTAAGAAATTAAGAAAATTAAAAAGCCCCATAAGTAATTTATGGGACTTTTTAATTTATATAGATATAAGATTACTTATCTCTTTTCTTTAAGAAATTAGCTACAGCAGGAGCCAATTCTTTTTGTGATTTGCCACCTACAAAAACACCTATATGTCCACCTGCAAAACTGTAGGTTTCCTTATCGGTTGATGTAATGTTATCGCATAAAGGAATACTTGCTGATGGTGGCACCAAATGGTCTTGCGTAGCATACACATTTAGCACAGGACAAGTAATATTTTTTAAGTTTACTTTTTTACCTCCAACAATCAATTCATTTTTTACCAATAGATTTTTTTGGTACAAATCTTTCATAAACTGACGATAGCACTCGCCCGCCTGCGCCGGGCTTTCAGCTATCCATTTTTCCATGCGTAAAAAGTTAAGCAGTTTATCTTTATCATCTAATACATTTACCAACGTTTGCTGTTTTTGAAACTGTTGAGTTGGTTTAAGCATGTTAAAGCCCTCATTTAAAAACTCGCCCGGTATTAAGCCATCGTAACCTTCAACCAGCTTATCAAAATTCATATCCTTAGCCCAACGGAATAGCAAACCATCGTTAGTAGAAAAATCAACCGGAGTAACTTGTGTAATTAAATTTTTAATTTTATTTTGATGTAGTGCCGTGTAAATAACACTAAACGTACCACCCTGACAAATACTAATAATATTTATTTTTTCGGCTTTGTGCTTTTTACGAACCACATCAACACAATTATTTATATATCCGTTAATGTAGTCATCCATGGTTAAGTAACGGTCGCCTTTTGATGGTGTACCCCAATCAATTAAGTAAACATCAAGCCCCAAGTTTAAAAGGTTTTGTATATAACTGCGATCGGGTTGTAAATCAAGCATTTTATAGGTGTTTACCAAAGCATACACAATTAAAACAGGCGTTTTAATTGTGGCATCGGTATCTCTATTGTAATGAAATAAACGCAGTTTATCTTCCGCATAAACTTCTGTTTTAGGCGTAGCAGCAATTTCTACTTCGGGTAATTTACCAAGTGTTTCAAAACCTTTAACCAGTTTTGCATTGGCATCAGCTATTTCTTGCAGCATTTTATTTTCCATGGCATTTATTTTGCTTGTTAAAGTTACGTAAATTTTAACTCTCGTTATACTTTTTTAAATAAAGTTCGGTTCCGTCAAACACAGCGTAAGTATAATAATTAATCCATTCGCCCAAGTTAACGTATTTTGAATTTTCTGATAAATTAACCTCAATAGGCAAGTGTCTGTGCCCAAATACAAAATAATCATAATGCTTTTCGGTTAATTTTTCTTTACAAAAGCTAACCAACCACTCTTTATCATCGCCTAAATATACACTATCGCTGGTGCCAGTAGCTATGCGACTGCGACGACAAAAATAAGTGGCAATGCCAAAAGCTAAGTTTGGGTGCAAACGAGCATACATCCATTGCAGGAATTTATTAGTCAGTATTTTCTTTATAAACTTATAACTATGGTCGCCAGGGCCAAGTCCGTCACCATGGCCAATAAAAAAAGTTTTACCTGAGTAAGTTCTTTCAATTGGCTCTTTATACACAGTTACCCCAATTTCTTGCGGCAAGTAATCATACATCCACATATCGTGGTTGCCTGTAAAAATATGAACAGGTATACCGCTATCGGTTATTTCGGCTATTTTACCCAGCAACCTAATAAAACCTTTGGGGGCTGTGTATTTATATTCAAACCACCAGTCGAATAAATCGCCTACTAAATAAATTTCGGCAGCATCGTGCTTAATTGTATCAAGCCATGCTACAATTTTTTTTTCGCGAATTAAGCTGCTTTCATAATTAGGAACACCTAAGTGAAAATCGCTGGCAAAATATATTTTTTGTTTTCCGTTTAAAGTCATTATTTTGAGAGTTCAAAAATAAGTTTAATTTTAGAGTGAGCCAATTAATTAAATTAGGAAAGCTAGCCCGTGTACATGGCTTAAAAGGCGCATTAGTGGCGGTTGGTGATAATTTGCAAGATATAGAGGTAAAAAAAACTGGTTTTTTATTTATTGAAATGAATAATGTGCCTACCCCCTTTTTTATTACAGAAGTAAAATATATAGGCAAAAACCTGGTACTTGGTTTTGATGGCATAAAAACTATTGAGCAGGCTAAACCACTTATTGGAAAAGAACTGTGGGCAGATGAAAAAAATATGTCGGTAAAAAAATCAAATACCAACAACTTACAAGACTACGATTTAATAGACGAAATTAAAGGCAATGTGGGTAAGGTTAATGAGCTGATTACGCTTCCTAAACAACAATTTTTATCGGTACAAATAAATGAAGAAGAAGTACTATTACCCTATACAGATGCCTTTGTAAAAAAGGTAGACCATAAAACAAAAACAGTATACTACTGTGCCCCCGAAGGTCTTTTCGATATTAATTAACATTATATTTACACTATTATCTTTATCTTGCTCTATAAATTGGAATAAGATGTATGTCTCAACAAACATTTGTTTTTAAAAAATTCAGCATTCATCAGCATAAATCTGCCCACAAAGTTGGTACCGATGCTGTGTTGATAGGTTCATGGGCAGAAGTTAGCAAAGCAAACACTATTTTAGATATTGGCACCGGCACCGGCATTATTGCTTTAATGATGGCTCAAAAAAGCCATGCACAAATTGATGCTATTGATATTGAGCAAGGTTCTGCCGAACAGGCAACTGAAAATGCCGAACATTCTATTTGGGCAGAAAGAATAAAAGTTTACCAAAAAAGTTTACAAGATTTTTCGAAAGAGATTGATAAAAAATATGATGTTATTATTACCAACCCACCTTATTTTGTTGATTCTTCAAAAGCACCGGATGAAGAGCGAAACCATGCACGACATACGGATACACTTAATTTTATTGACTTAATTACCGGAGCCAAAAAATTATTGAATGATAAAGGGCTATTTTACATTATACTACCCACTAAAGAAGCCGTTGATTTTAAAGCCTTAGCTGAAAAAAGTAATTTATATTTAGTAAAGTTGTTACGGGTAAAAACAAAATCTACCAACGACTTAGAAAAACGCCATATTATGCTTTTTAGGTTTATTAAAGAGCCCCTTGCCGAGCAAATATTAAGCATAGAACACGAAGGCAGACATAATTATACGGAAGAGTATAAAAAACTAACCGGAGATTTCTATATACATTTTTAAGCCGGCTCTTTATAAATTAAAGCAACTGCATAGGCATTAGCACCATCTTCTCTGCCCACATAACCCAGTTTTTCGTTTGTGGTGGCTTTAATAGAAATATCTTCTTCTGCAATTTGTAAAATAGGAGCCAGTGCTTTTTGCATGCTCGCTATATGTGGGTTTATTTTAGGTTGCTCTAAACACAAAGTACAATCTACATTACCAACTTTATATTTTTTTTGCTGAAGCAATTGCATAGTTTGTTTTAAAAGCACTTTACTATCTATCCCCTTAAAACTATCATCAGTATTAGGGAATTGGTTGCCAATATCCCTTAGTCCGGCGGCACCCAATAGAGCATCGCAAATAGCATGAATTAAAACATCGGCATCGCTATGCCCCACACAGCCTTTTGTATGAGGAATTTGCACTCCACCAAGCCATAAAGCTTTCCCCACTTGTAGAGGATGTACATCAAAACCAAAGCCTATTTTTATATTCATAATTAGTCGTTTTTTCTGTTTTTTACTTCGTCATAGGCTTCGTCATAATCAGTATGGAGGGTACCAAAAATTCTATCCCACCACAAAAAATACAAACTGTAATTTCCTTTAAAATGATGATGATGCTGGTTATGGTTTACGGATGTGTTTATCCATTTACCAAACCAATTTTTGTTGAATTTTTTAGGATAAAGTTCCCAACCTAAATGACCATAAACGTTATAAACCATTAATGCCAAAAAGAAAATAAACAGGTGCCATCTGCATAAGGGCATCATAAAAATAAGCAAAACAAAAATGCCGATTTCTACTACAGCCTCTAAAGGATGAAATGCAAAAGCCGCAAAAGGCGATGGATTAGTTGATTTATGATGGATTAAATGAACCGACTTAAATAATTTAGGGTGATGCATTAACCTGTGTGCAAAATAAAAATAGGCATCGTGTACAAAAAACATAATGGGGAAGGCTATCCAAAAATATAGCGTACTTGCATCGTACTTGTCAGGATACTTATAAAACTGCGTATACTGCCTAATAGGTGTAAGTAATATAAATGTGGGTACTAAAGAGAAAATAAATATGGTACAAGTAGAGTATAATATTTCTCTTCGATAATCTTTATTGGTTGGGAATTTTAATTGAATTTTTTTGAACGACAATTTTTTACCAAGCCACACGTACCAAATAAGCCATGCTAAACCTGCCAGTAAAAAATAACGTAGTGCAATTAGAACCAGAAAATCGGACCAAGAGGTTGGATGCATGGCACAAAGATAATAATTCTATTTGCTATTTTTCGAAGCCTTTGTTGCCTTGCAAACCTCCTGTATGTATAACCACAATGGTTGAGCCTTCTTTAAAAGAATCTTTTTGTATTTTATCAAAAATACCATACATCATTTTTGCGGTGTACACGTAATCAAGCGGAATATTATGTTTTTTCTCAAAATCGGCTTTAAAAGAAAGTAGTTCGGTTGTTGTTTTTGTGTAGCCACCAAAATGATACTCACTAATAATGTTGAATTGCGAATTTTTAATTTCAGTATTTCCAATCAATTTATTTACCTCATCTGTAAGATAATCAGTCCCTTTTAAAGCACTAAAGCCTAAAGCTTGTTGATGTGCTTTTAATCCGGTTGTTATTCCCGCCAGCGTTCCGCCACTACCAACCGGCGTACAGATATAATCAAAATCAATAGGGATATAATCTATAATTTCTTTACAGCCTTTTACCGCCAACCCATTTGAGCCTCCTTCGGGCAACAGATAAAAATCACCGAATTTATTTTTCAATGTCTCAATAAAAAATGGCTCTGTTTTGTTTCTATAATCGCTACGAGAAACGAAATGCAGTTCCACTCCTTTTGTTTTGCAATAATTTAATGTATCAGAGTATATTTTTGGCTCCTCTCCCCTAACCACAGCAATAATTGGTAATGCCTTATTGTTTACCGATGCTACTGCGGCCAAATGGTTACTCCAGGTACCGCCAAAAGTCAGTATCTTTTTAAAACCTTGTTTTTGGGCTTCTTCGAGGTTATATTTTAGTTTAAATAATTTGTTGCCTCCGGCATACAAATCAATGGTATCAAGCCTTAGCAGGTATAAAGTTATTTTATGAGCTACCGTTAATTCGTTTTCAATTTGTTGAAAAGCTATATTTTTAGGCATTGATAACATTTTTTAAAGTTACACAGGCAAACAAATTTTGCTACTTTTAAACCGAAATAAATTAATAGTATTTTTGCAGCATGATTAACCGAGTAGTTAAAAACGTAGATGAGGCAATTGCCGATATAAAAGATGGCATGACCCTTATGGTTGGTGGCTTTGGGCTATGTGGCATTCCGGAAAACTCTATTGCCGCACTGGTTCGCAAAGGAGTAAAAAACCTTACTTGCATCAGCAATAATGCGGGAGTTGATGATTTTGGCTTAGGATTACTGTTACAGACCAAGCAAATCAAAAAGATGATTTCTTCCTACGTAGGAGAAAATGCTGAATTTGAACGCCAAATGCTTAGTGGCGAGTTAGAAGTAGATTTGGTTCCACAAGGTACTTTGGCCACACGTTGCATGGCTGCCGGTTATGGCATGCCGGTTATTTTTACCCCGGCAGGTGTAGGTACCGAAATTGCTGAGGGTAAAGAGGTTCGTAAATTTTCTTTTCATGGAGTTGAGAAGGATTATTTAATGGAGCGTGCTTTCGAATCTGACTTTGCTTTAGTTAAAGCATGGAAAGGTGATACTGCCGGAAATTTAATTTACCGTTCAACTGCGCGAAATTTTAACCCTATGATGGCTATGGCAGGTAAAATTACCATTGCCGAAGTAGAACATTTAGTACCCGCGGGAGAACTTGACCCTGATCAAATTCATACACCGGGAATATATGTACACCGTATTTTTCAAGGGACTAATTACGAAAAACGAATAGAGCAACGTACCGTAAGAAAAAAATAAAACCAGCTCGCAATAAATTTAAACTAATAAAAAAAGAAAAATGGAATTATACTTAGATTCAGCAAACTTAAAAGAAATTGAAGAAGGTTTTAAACTTGGTTTTTTAGATGGACTAACTACCACGCCTACTTTTATGCAGCGCGAAGGCATTACTGATATTGATGGGACTATTGTAAAATTGAGCAAAATTGTACCGGTACTTCAAATTGAAGCTTTAGGCGATACTGCTGAAGATATTTTAAAAGAAGCTAAACGCCAATTGGCTTTAGGTTTAGATAAAAACAAAACTGTTTTTAAAATTCCGGTTTCGTTAGAAGGTGTACGCGCCTGCAAAATGTTACGTAACGAAGGTTTATTGGTTAACGTGCATTTGGTTTACACTTTGCAACAAGCTTATATGGCTATGCAAGCCGGTGCAACGTATGTTTGTCCGTTAGTAGGACGTTTACAAGACCAAGGACATGATGCTTTAACTTTAGTTGAACAATGTGTTGACGCGGTTGATTATTATGGTTATGATACAAAAATTATGTTCTCTTCAGTTAGAACAGTTGAGCATGTTAGAAATGCTATAAACATTGGTGTACACACCATTACGGTTCCATTAAAAATAATGAAACAACTTACTGAAAACAACTTTACTACTGTTGGAACTGAGCAATTTATTGCTGATACCCGCTTAATGACCGTACGTGTAAAAGAAGCCATTAATGGTGTAAATCCTTTGGTGCAAGCTGATACCAATATTACGGATGCTATTGTAAAAATGACTGAATATGGTTTTGGTGCTATTACAGTTGTAAATAAAGATAGCTCGGTACTTGGTGTGTTTACTGATGGTGCGCTTCGTCGTTTAATTTCTGAAAAAGGCAGAGATATTTTACAGAAAAAATTAAGCGACCTAACTTTTAACGCACCAATTAGCGTTGAAGCAGGTGCTTTATTAAATGAAGCAGCAGGTGTGTTTAAAAAGACAAACGTAGATACTTTATTAGTACTTGAAAATGGCAAACCGGTTGGCATGCTTGACATTCAGGATATGAAAGGATAATTTATTAAATGATTATTTATGCAAAAGGGCTTCAATTGAAGCCCTTTTGTAGTTTATAGATGTTTAGTTTCCGATTAAATTTTCACTAAAAAATCATTTTTATTCATCGCTTCTTCAGCGTATGAGAATGTAGAAAGTATATCAGCTTTGCCATCAACTACTGCTACATCATGCTCAAAGTGCGCCGATGCTTTTTTATCCTTTGTAATAATAGTCCAGCCATCGTTTAATTGCTTAATATCTTTTGTACCTAAGTTAATCATAGGTTCAATAGCAATAGTTAAACCATTTTGTATTTTGGCACCGGTGCCACGTTTACCATAATTCGGTACTTCGGGTTTTTCGTGCATGCTTTTACCTAAACCATGCCCCACTAACTCACGTACAACACCGTAGCCATGCTTTTCGGCATAGGTTTGTATAGCATAGCTAACATCACCAATGCGGTTACCTGCTTTCACTTGCTCAATGCCAACATATAAACTCTCTTTAGTTACACGCACTAAATCCTGTACTTCTTTCGCAATTTCCCCTGCACAAAATGTATAAGCGTGGTCGCCTACAAAGCCTTGTTTTTTCACACCACAATCAACCGAAATAATATCGCCGCTTGTAATTACTTTATCCGTTGGAATGCCATGTACAACCTGTTCGTTCATAGAAAGACACAAACTTGCCGGAAAACCATGGTACCCTTTAAATGCAGGCACACCACCATTATCTCTAATAAATTCTTCTGCTATTTTATCTAAGTGTTTCAACGTAACACCTTCTTTAATTTCAGAAGCCACCAATCCTAATGTTTTAGAAACCAGTTGCGCCGAATGGCGCATTAATTCAATTTCTTCAGCTGTTTTTAAATATATCATTTACCAAATAGTCGTTTTAAAAAAGAGTCGTTTTTTTTGTTGTAATTTTTATGTGCTTCTTCATTTTCGTACTGATGATTATACTCGCCACCTTCCGGATGAAGTGTTTGCCAAATTTTGCTCCAGCCCGGGAAACCGCCTACATTGCGGTCATCAATAAAAATATCAGCATTTATTTTTCGGCTGATAGAAAGTGTATATTGTTCTTCCGGATAACTTTTGTTTACCGCATAAAATTCAACACCTTTTTCTTTACAATAAACAACAGCTTCTTCCAACAAATCACCGTCTCTATAAGTCCATAAAATAAGTTTATGACCTTTTTTTTGTAAAGCTTTTAACGTATCAAAAGCAAAAAGCATTTCTTTCCCAATAGCAGGATAATCATGTTCCACAATGGTTCCATCAAAATCAACTGCTATTACTTTACCATCATTTCTTACCATCTTTCTATAAATTATAGGCTTTATTTACTGTTAAATCTGAGTTCAACTCATACATACGGGGTTGCGCCGTGCCAATTTCAAATTCAAGAATTTGAGCTGGAGTCATTTTTTCTAAATGCATAATTAAAGCACGTAAACTATTGCCATGCGCAGCAATTACTATGTTTTTACCTGCTTTTAATTTAGGCGCAATCTCTTTTTCAAAATACGGAATAACACGAGCTGCTGTATCTTTTAAACTTTCGCCATTTGGCGGCGCAATGTCGTAACTTCTTCGCCAAATTTTCACTTGCTCTTCACCAAATTTTTCGGCCGTTTCTGCTTTGTTTAATCCCTGCAAATCGCCATACATTCGCTCGTTAAGCGCTTTGTTATAGGTAACAGGAATATTGCTTTGCCCGCATACTTCTAAAGCAAGTTTTAAGGTGTTTTGTGCCCGTTTTAAATCAGATGCGTAACCTTCATTAAAAACAATGCCTTTTAATTTTTGCCCGGCAGCTTTAGCTTCTTCAATGCCTTTTTCTGTAAGAGCTACATCGACCCATCCGGTAAATTTATTTTCTAAATTCCAAACAGACTGACCATGTCTAAAAATGACTAATTGCGACATAAAAATTCTTTTTGCAAAAGTACAATTTTAAAGTAAGATATGGGAATTGAGAGGTAAAACCCTATTTCTTAGGGGCAGCCTCTATTTTGGCTAAAGCAAGGGCAATTCTTCGTGTAATTTCAATGCCGAGTTTGCTAACATAATTCGAAATAATTTTAGCAGGCGTGTTTACATCGGATGGGAATTTTATACTACAAGTACCTGAATTTATTTCTTTAGCATCAACTGTAAAAACAGTATAATGTAAGGTTATAATCCGTTCGGCTGATGTACCCATATCTCCTGCAGCAAGCTGATTAGAAATAACGTCTAATTGGTTGATGAATAAAAACAAATCAGTTTTATGTTTTGCATAAAGACCAGGAATAAGAGCAGGACTTGTTACCTGTGCATTCATAAAACGAGCATCGGTATTTGATTCTACTAAAACTTGTCCATTTTTTATAGTTGCATTTTTCCCTTTCTCTTCTACGGGAATCTTGTAGTTAGACTGGTCGGGTACTTTTTCGTAATTAAAGGTTATGTTTTTATAGATAGTTAGAACGTCTTTTTTGTATTTAGCAGTATCTTTCAACAAATCTAAAACCTCGTATTTTTGCTTTAAAGCTTTTGCCAGTTCAGCATTTATTCCTTTTCTAAAAGCTTCTTTTATTTCTTTTTGATTGAGCTTTGTTTCAGCATTTATTTTATGGTCAATTTGACTCATATATAACTTAGGTTCAAACGGAATAACCATAACCTTATGTTTAATTTGCCCATAAGATCCAAAAGATAAAATGCAGGCGATAAGAAACAGAGTTACTTTTTTCATTTAACTAATTGCAGAAAGAATTAATTTTTCAACTTCATCACTATCCCATTTTTTATCAATATCGGGCATAGCCATTATTTTATCCATAATGCTTTGCTGCTTGTCGCCCTCTTGTAAAGCCTTGCTGTACCGTATTTGCGGGCTAAAAGTAACCATTGGGTAAAGTGGAATCCATTTATCGGGATGTTTTTCGCTAAAACGTGCTTCAATTTTTTTCTGTAATAAAAATACAGGGTCGGCAGTTTTATCACGCATTTCAATAAAATTACCAACGGCCAAATCAGCAATAGCATCAGCATCGGGTTTGCGTAAGGTTTGATATTCGTTTAAAATAGTTTCCCAGTTTTCGTTGTGTTTAGTAATTAGTTCATCAAGTACTACACAATCTTCAAAACCACAATTCATGCCCTGGCCATAAAACGGAACAATGGCATGAGCCGCATCGCCAATTAAGGCAATTCGATTATCAAACGTCCAAGGAAAGCATTTTACAGTTACTAAAGATGATACGGGGTTATGCATAAAATCTTCCAACAAGGTTGGCATTAAAGGCACTGCACTTGGGAACTCCTCATCAAAAAATTTCTTAACTGCTTCTTTCGTTTTTAAATTGGCAAACGATTTTTCGCCTTCAAAAGGTAAAAACAAGGTACAAGTAAAATTACCATCGGGGTTAGGCAGGGCAATCATCATAAAACTACCACGAGGCCAAATATGTAAGGCATTTTTCTCTAATAGAAATTCACCGTTTTTTCCGGGAGGTATAATTAACTCTTTATAACCTGCTTCAATGTAATGTTGGTTATACTCAAACCTATCGCTTGAAAGCTGCATATTTAAGCGACTTGCCGCAAAAGCACCATCAGCGCCAAACAACAAATTACTGGTAGATGAAGTTGTTTTTTTTGTTTCATTATGCTCAAAATGCGCACTAAGGTTTGCTCTATCTATATTTGTACAACGCTCGTTAAAATGAATTTTTACACCGGCTTGTTGCTCGGCTAAATCCATTAATTTCATATTTATATCGGCACGAGAAACGGAGTAAATGGCTTGGTCTTTTTTTCCGTAAGGAAAAAATGCTGTTGTACCATTTTTATTATGAATAAACCTGCCATACATGGGAATGGCAATTTTTTTAATGTTATCTGCAATTCCAACCCCTTCTAAACCTCTCCAACCACGGTCGCTAAGGGCAAGGTTAATAGATTTACCCGCGCTTATGTTCGCTTTACGCATATCGGATCTGCGTTCGTAAATATTTACTTTATGTCCGCGCTTAGCTAAATAAATAGATAGTAAAGAACCTACTAAACCTGCGCCAACTATGTTTATGTTTTTACCCATATTTACAAATTACGTTATTTTTTAGTGTACTTATCCATTACCCCCTGATTTTTTCTTATCATTTCAACAGCAAGGTTTATTCTTTTCGTTCGTGTTTCTTCCCTCTTAGCGCTATTAATCCAATACATATACTCCTTACGGCGCGAAAAATTCATACTCTCATAATTAGGCAAAATTCCATGCTTAGAAAATGCTTTTTTAACATCGGCAGGCACCGCAACTATTTTATCTTTTGTGATTACTAACTTCTTCCCTGCTCTATTATTATCAACTGCCTCAAACAAATATTCTAATAAAATATCTTCATCAACTTGAATCACATCTGTATATCTAATATGGCGGTTGTGCAAGGTTCCTTCGTGCGTTTTTAAAATTTTCTTTTTATCTTTTAATAAAACACCCTGAAAGAAAACAAAATTTACAAATTTTTGATGAGCGGCAATGCCACAAAGCATGCCCTCGCAATAATAGTTAGGTCCCCATTTCCAATCTTCAATAATGCCTATATCGGCTTTCAATGCAATACCCCTTAATTTCTGGCAGATTTTTTTACTCCAGACAGGTAGTGCTTCAATATATTTATCTATTTCAACCGAAGCATGGGGGTTATGCTTTGTTTTTGCCATGCCTACTGAATAGTATTAATTCGATTTGCAAACCTTTTAAGCATTACTAATTGACCAATAACCATAGCTACGCTTAACAATACAAAGGCTACGCCTATTGGCTGATTTGCATTTGCGGTCCCTTCTGTTGTAACATCCTGATTATAAAAATGCATAGCCACTACTGCAAAAGCGTTATTACAAAAATGAGCTATTATACTCACCCATAAATTTTGGGTAATGTAATAAAGATACCCTAATACAATGCCTAAAAACATACGTGGAATAAAACCAAAAAACTGTAAGTGAAATGCACTAAATAAAATAGCTGTAATTATAATAGCCACATGTGCGTTTATTTTATTTTTAATAAGCATTTGTTGCAGCAAACCTCTAAAAAAAATCTCTTCGCTAAGGGCAGCCATAAAAGCCATTACTAAAAGGTTAATGATTAAGCCACTTATAGACTTATCCTGAAAAAACATCAATGTAATTTTCTCTGCATCATTTTCTTTCAGGCGCATCCAGCTTTCTAACGAGCTAAAACTTTGCGGTAAATGTATTAGTTGGTTCCACGATTCTAAACCACTAACAGCAGGCAAAGCAAATAAAATGCATGCAGCGGCAGTTAATGCATAATAAAAATGGGGTGGAGCGCCCATATTTAAAAAAGCGCTACGTTCATCGCGCATATAACGGCAAAATATATTGGCTGGTAAAATAAAAAGTACGGTAGTTAAAACTACCTGCATAGCTTTTAGTAAATTAATGTCTTTAGCAGTATCTGGTAATTGCGAAGCACCGCCATTTTCAGCCAGCATTAATACAAAGCATAACGTAAAATAAGCCAGTATAGTAAGTAAACCAAGTCGGTCTTTAAAAGTGGTTGAATTCATAGTCGTTTTTGTATCTTTGCAAAGTTAATTAAAACTGTGCCTCTTGGTAAAAATAGGAAATATTGATTTAGGAGAATTTCCACTATTACTTGCACCTATGGAAGATGTGAGCGACCCCCCATTTAGGTACGTTTGCAAAAAAAATGGGGCAGATTTGATGTATACTGAGTTTATTTCTTCCGAGGGGCTTATTCGGGATGCCATTAAGAGCAAAAAAAAGCTGGATATTTTTGATTACGAACGTCCTGTTGGCATACAAATTTTTGGTGGAGATGAGGATGCTATGGCTATGTCGGCCAAAATAGTGGATGCTACTAACCCCGATATTGTTGATATAAACTTTGGCTGTCCGGTAAAAAAAGTAGTGTGCAAAGGCGCAGGTGCGGGTGTTTTAAAGGATATAGAATTAATGGTGCGCTTAACTAAAGCCGTTATAAAATCAACCACCCAACCAGTTACTGTTAAAACACGCCTGGGTTGGGACGAAAAATCTATAAACATATTAGAAGTTGCCGAACGCTTGCAAGATATAGGTGTGCAGGCACTTAGCATACACGGGCGCACACGCGCGCAAATGTATAAAGGCTCTGCGGACTGGACGATGATTGGTGCTGTAAAAAACAACCCACGTATTAAAATCCCCATTTTTGGAAACGGAGATATAGAAACCCCTGAGCAGGTTTTAGAAATGAAAGATAAATACGGGGTTGATGGTGTAATGATTGGCCGCGCCAGCATTGGTTACCCTTGGATATTTAATGAAATTAAACACTTTGCTAAAACAGGCACACACCTTGCCCCACCAACTATTTTAGACCGTGCAGAAGTTTGCAAAACACACCTATTAAAATCGGTTGAATGGAAAGGCGAAAAACTTGGCATTGTAGAAATGCGCCGCCATTACACTAATTATTTTCGTGGTTTAGACCATTTTAAAGAAACTCGCATGATTTTGGTCACCTCAGATAGTTTATCACAACTATTAGAAACCATTGCCGGTATTGCGCCACGATACGAATTACAAAACGTTTAGTCTTTTTTTATCCAATGCAAACCTACATAGCCATACTAAGAGGAATAAACGTAAGCGGGCATAAGCTTATAAAAATGGATGCTTTACGTAAACTATTTGATAGCATGGGGTTTAAAAACACAAAAACCTACATACAAAGTGGTAATGTGGTTTTTCAAAGCAAACAAGCAAAGCCAACCGATTTAGAGAAGAAAATAGCCGGTAGTATACTGAAAGAATTTGGCTTTGAAGTGCCTGTATTGGTAAAAGAAGCTGATGAATTAGAAGTTGTTTTAAAAAACAACCCTTTTATAAATAAACGCAAAGAAGATGCTACTAAACTGCATGTAACTTTTTTATCAGGCGAAGCAGAAAAAGCATTGATAGACAAGGTAAAAGAAGGGAATTATGCATCTGATGAGTTTATAGTAGTAGGTAAAACTGTTTATTTATTTTGCCCCAACGGATACGGAAACACTAAATTAAGCAACACTTTTTTTGAAAACAAACTAAAAGTAACCGCTACCACCCGTAACTGGAAAACCATAAACGAGTTGCTTGCTATAGCGGCAGAGTTAACGTAAAAACAAGTTTTATTTCTACTTTTTCTTTAAAACTATTTAAGCATTTTTCGTTCCTAAAATTCTGTAATTGACTTATCTTTGTGTGCCCATGAAAAATTTATCTCCGCTAACAAAAGATCCTAAACATTATATTATTATTAAAGGTGCTCGTCAGCATAATTTAAAAAATGTTGATGTCGCTATTCCACGCAATAAATTTGTGGTTATAACAGGTGTTTCGGGTTCGGGTAAATCATCACTTGCTTTTGATACATTGTATGCCGAGGGACAAAGACGTTATGTAGAAAGTTTATCTGCTTATGCTCGTCAGTTTTTAGGCAGATTAGAAAAACCATTGGTTGATTATATTAAAGGCATTTCGCCGGCAATTGCCATTGAGCAAAAAGTTATTTCGCGTAATCCACGTTCAACCGTTGGTACAGTTACCGAAATTTATGATTACTTAAAATTATTATATGCTCGTGTGGGCAAAACTTTTTCGCCGGTTTCGGGTAAAGAAGTAAAGCGAGATACCATAAGCGATGTAGTTGATTTTGTTATTAGTCATAAAGGCGAAAAACAATTTTTAATTCTATCTAAATTATTTATACCCGAAGGGCGAGAAATTATCCAGCACTTAGAGATACTTAATCAGCAAGGTTTTTCGAGAGTGTTGTTTGAAAGTGAAATAAAAAAGATTGAAGAACTTCCTAAGAAAATAAAAAGCTCTGCCAATATATTTTTGGTTACCGACCGTATTGTAATGGATGCTTTTAGTGATAAGGAAGAAACATCTTCACGTGTAGCAGATTCGGTACAAACTGCTTTTTACGAAGGGCATGGCGAATGTATTATTTATGATGTTGATACAAAAAAACAAACCGCTTTTACCAATCGTTTTGAAGCAGACGGAATGGAGTTTGAGCAACCCGATGTAAATTTCTTTTCATTCAACAATCCCATAGGAGCTTGCAAAACTTGTGAAGGGTTTGGCAGTGTTATTGGTATCGACCCTAATTTGGTTATTCCTAATAAAAATAAATCGGTTTATGATGGTGCCATTGCTTGTTGGAATGGTGAAACGATGAGCTACTACAAAAATCAATTAATTAAAAATGCACATAAATTTAATTTTCCGGTACATAAGCCCACTGCCGAGCTTACAAAAGAACAATACAGTTTATTATGGAAAGGCAACCAACACTTTGAAGGACTTGATACATTTTTTGCTTTTTTAGCTAAGGAGACTTATAAGATACAATATCGTGTAATGTTAGCGAGATATAGAGGTAAAACTATTTGTCCTGATTGTAACGGTACCCGTATCCGTAAAGACACGCATTATGTAAAAGTTGACGGAAAACATATTTCTGAGTTGATGTTGATGCCGGTTGAGTATTTACATGCTTTCTTTAAAAACATTAAATTAAACCAGCAAGATACCAATGTTGCTAAACGTTTATTAATAGAAGTTACTAATCGTTTGCAATATTTATGCGATGTTGGCCTGGGCTACTTAACCCTAAACCGTGGTGCAAATACATTAAGCGGAGGAGAATCGCAACGCATTAATTTAGCTACATCACTCGGCAGCACCTTAGTCGGCAGCATGTATATTTTAGATGAACCAAGCATTGGTTTACACCCAAGAGATACCGAACGATTAATTAGTGTTTTAAAAATGTTGCAGCACCAAGGCAATACCGTTATAGTAGTTGAGCATGACGAAGAAGTAATGCAAGCTGCTGATGAAATTATTGATATGGGCCCGTTAGCAGGTTCTTTGGGTGGTGAGCTTGTATTTCAGGGTGATCATAAAGAATTAATGAGTGCCAAAAACAGTTTAACCACCCAGTATCTTACAGGTAAAAAATATATTGCAACTCCTATTACACGCAGAAGGTGGAAAGATTATATAGAAGTAAAAAACGCTAACGATAATAATTTAAAAAATGTAAGCGTAAAAATTCCGTTAGGAGTTTTTTGTGCTGTAACAGGTGTTTCGGGGTCGGGTAAATCAACCTTAATTAAAAATGTGTTAGTACCTAATTTGCAACGCGTGTTAGATGGGGCAACTAATCAGGATGACGATAAAATTTCGGGTAGTATAAAAAAAGTTTCACAAATAGAATTTGTGGATCAAAATCCTATTGGTAAATCATCTCGTTCAAATCCGGTTACGTATATAAAGGCTTACGATGAAATAAGAAACTTGTTTGCCGACCAACAATTGGCAAAACAAAAAGGTTACAAACCTTCTTTCTTTTCATTTAACGTAGAAGGTGGCAGATGCGAGCATTGTCAGGGCGAAGGGCAAATAACAGTAGAGATGCAGTTTATGGCTGACGTAAAGCTGCTTTGCGAGGATTGTGGAGGGAAACGCTTTAAAACAGAAACATTAGAAGTTACTTTTCAGGGCGCATCAATTTCTGACGTATTAGATATGACTGTGGATGATGCGGCTACTTTTTTTGCAAAATCGGCCGACAAAACTTGTAAAAAAATAAACGAAAAATTACAATTACTTCAAGATGTTGGTTTAGGTTATGTGCAACTGGGGCAATCATCAAGCACGTTAAGCGGTGGCGAGGCTCAACGCATCAAGCTTGCTTCTTTTTTAGGGGCAGGGCAAAACTCTAATAACACACTTTTTATTTTTGACGAACCAACTACGGGTTTGCATTTTCATGATATTGAAAAATTATTGAAATCACTGCAAATGCTTATTGACAAAGGAAATTCGGTATTGGTTATTGAGCATAATTTAGATGTTATAAAATGTGCCGATTGGTTAATTGATATGGGGCCTGAAGGTGGGGAAAAAGGTGGTACAGTTGTTTTTGAAGGCACACCTGATGACTTAGGCAGTTGTAAACAATCGTATACAGGTAAATATTTAAAAAAGAAATTGCAGAGCGAGAAAGTTCTTTAATCTATTTTGCAAGCAAAGAATAATGTACCGAATCTAAAAACTCACCATCAAAAAAGAAATTTTCTTTAAAGTGGGCTTCTTTTACAAATCCTTGTTTTACTAAAACATTCTCAGAAGCTTTATTTCGAGGGTCTATAACAGCCTCAATAGAATGCAATTTCATTTGTTTGAAACCATAATTTAAAACAACAGGCATAACTTCTTGCATAATGCCTTGTTTATGAAACTTTGTGTGCAGCATATAACCCACTTCGGCACGATAATGCTCCTTTGCCATACGATAAAACCCTACCGTGCCAATTAATGTATTATTACTTTTTAAAGCAATGCCCCAATTAATGTATTCTTGTTTTTCAATGCTATCATTAATTGATTTAATAAATTCAACTGTTTCTTCTACTGTTTTCATAATTGGCCTCGCAATGTATTGCATTATTTGTTTATCAGATCGAAGTGCAAACATTTCATGCTTATCATCTTCGGTAATTTTTCTTAAATGCAAACGCTCTGTTTCCAACATAGGAAAAGGATTAAAATTTAGGCTTATCATAGTTTAAAGCTAAACAATTAATTAATTTGTATTTACTTTTAAATTAAATCCATCAAAAATTAATCTGAAAAATAGCTTTTGCTATCTTTAGCAAATGAATTCTTTTTCCCATCATCATTTTAAAGGTTTAAAAGTAGTAGAGCTGGCAAGTGTTTTAGCCGGACCATCAGTAGGATTATTTTTTGCCGAATTAGGTGCCGAAGTAATTAAAATAGAAAATAAAAAAACCGGTGGTGATGTTACCCGCAGTTGGAAATTGCCATCAGAAGATAAAAAATCAGATGTATCTGCCTATTTTTTAGCCGTAAATTTTTTTAAGAAACATTTATTTTTAGATGTAAGCAGCGAGACCGATTATAAAAAATGCATAACACAAATTAAACATGCAGATATAGTTATTGTAAACTACAAAAAGGGCGATGATAAAAAACTGAAGCTTGACTACTCAACATTAAAAAAAATAAACCCAACATTAATTTATGCCGGCATACAAGGTTTCTCTGATACGGATGAGCGTGTGGCTTATGATTTAATTTTGCAGGCAGAGAGCGGATTTATGAGCATGAATGGTACAAAAAAAAGTGGTCCGTTAAAAATGCCTGTTGCCATGATTGATATTTTAGCCGCACATCACTTAAAAGAAGCCATACTACTTGCGTTATTAAAAAAACAGAAAACAAAAAAAGGAAGTTGCATTTCTGTTTCTTTATTTGATGTAGCAGTTGCTTCATTAGCTAACCAGGCAACAAATTGGTTAGTGGCAAAGCACATTCCGCAACCAACCGGCTCATTACACCCAAACATAGCCCCTTACGGAGAGATTTTTATAACAAAAGATAAGCATACTGTAACCTTTGCTATTGGCAGCAACGGACAGTTTACAAAGTTGTGTGAGTTACTAAATATTAAAAAAACAAGTAGCGATAAAAACTACATAAGCAATCAATTACGTGTTATAAATCGTAAAAAATTATTTTCTGTTTTAAATAAAGAAGTAAAAAAACAAAGCTTAGCTTATCTACAAAAAGAATGTACCAAATATGGCGTACCTTTTGCAAAAATTAGAAACCTGAAAGAAGTTTTTGAATTGCCCGAAGCAAAAAAACTAATTAAAAATATTTCTTACGATAAAAAGAACTATTCTGTAGTTACTTCATTTCCAACAAAAACTGATTAAAGTACTTTCCCTTTAATTTTATTCTTTAAAATTAATATGCTTGCCCATTGTACCTCTAAAACGTTTCCATCCGCTTTCTCTGTTAGGTAAGGCAACAAAATTTAAAATACGCAGACTATCGTAATTTATTTTGGGTTCAGCATGAGATAATGTTTCCAGCGTATCAAATATAACGGGTAAAAAACGTAGGTCTTTCATATGTTTTTTTGCGAATGTATATAACAACCTTGATTGAAAAGGATCAGATGCGAAGGCTATTTTTTTAAATCCATTTGCCTTTGCTAATTTATACCCATACCAAATATTCTCCGTACTATGTTCAGCACGCCCTTCTGCAAAAACATGCTCAGTAGGCACCCCCATTTTTATGGCGTATAATCTCATTATTTCTGCTTCTACAAACGGAGAGTAAACAGAACTACCACTCATAATAATATTTTTTGCGTGTCCGGTTTTATATAAATGCGTTGCCCAAATAACGCGCATTTTCATAACCATATCCCAGGTTGGTGGATTAAATGGCACACCCGGAACAATTATAGCATCGTATACTGTAGTATCTTTTAAAGACCTGGCAGAAAGTTTTTTAACGCTGGGTACAAATAATAAACAAGAAATTAAAAACGTGCCTGTAAGAAAAATCAAGGTGTATTTTAAAATCTTCAGCATTAAACCTACTTTTTTAAAGTATCCTGCAAAACAAGCACACTTTCTTCTGCCCATTTTACCAGTATACTTTTTTGTTCTTCACTTAATGCAGCATTTTTATGAATAATTAAGTAAGAACTCATAGGCATTTCGCCTTTCTTAACCTGCTCTATCACTTCTTTTAATTTATGTGTTTTGCGTTTTAGTTTATATGTATCAAATTCTGAAAAATTAAGCTCGTCTTTTCCCTCATCTACATGGTGAGCAAGCCAACCGGCTATTGGTTGAACATTAGCATACCAAGGATATTCGGTATGATTAGAATGACAATCGTAACAAGATTTTTCTAAGATATTTTTTACTTCAGGGCTAACTGTAACCGAATGTGTTATATCAGTTGAAGTATAAGCAACAGCAACATTTCTTTCAGGGCGAATAAACTGAATTATTATTAAAAGAGAAATAATAACAATAAGTACTTTCTTTTTTTTCGACATAGGATTACATTTTTAAATTAAGCCAGTTCAACGCATTTTTACTCAGCAATTTTTGTTGAATATTTTTATCCGAAATATGTTTTTTAATTAAACTACCAGGTACATTTTCTCCTAAAGGGAATGGATAATCACTACCCAAAGCAACAAAATCTTCGCCCATAACATCTACTAAAAAATCTAATGCTTTAGGCGAATGAACTAAAGAATCTACATAAAATTTTCCTTTAAAATTATTAGGGTGAACCGGATTATCGATAGCCACCAAATCGGGGCGACAATCATAACCATGCGCTATTCTACCTTGTGTAAAAGGGAATGAACCACCACCATGCGCAAAAGCCACGCGAAGTTTTTTATATTTTTCGAATATTCCGCCAAGTAACATAGAACAAATAGCACGTGATGTTTCGGCGGGCATGCCTACCAACCAAGGTAGCCAGTATTTTTGCATATTTTGTTCGCCCATCATTTCCCAAGGATGGATAAACAGGCACATATCTAATGCTTCACAAGCTTCATAAAATCTATGATATTGGTCTTCATTTAAATTTTGCTGATTAACATTACTGCCAATTTGTACACCAACTAAGCCAATACTTTTGCAACGCTCTAATTCTTTAATAGCTAAATCAACATCCTGTAAAGGCACAGTACCTAAACCAATAAATTTTTTAGGGTGCAGACTAACTACTTCAGCAATGTGGTTATTTAAATATTTCGATATTTCTAAACAGTCTTGTGGTTTTGCCCAATAATTAAATAATACCGGAATGGTTGATAAAACCTGCATGCTTACACCATGTACATCACATTCTTCTATACGCTTTTCGGCGCCCCAACAATTACTTTCTATTTCTCTAAAAAACTTGGTACCCTTCATCATACGCGCACAACAAGGTTTATGATGGTCGAGATGAATAAATTCTCCGTAGCCAAATTTTTTACCCCAATCGGGTAATTTTTCGGGCAAAATATGGGTGTGAATGTCTATGGTTAGCATGAGGCTAATTTAGAGGTAAAAATTAAGAAGTTGAGGGAAAGAAATTATTTTTCTTGCAGAAAAACTTTTTTAGCTGTAGTAATGGCAACCGCGTTGTATTTTTTTTCGAGATAGCTCATTATCTTTTCCACCGTTTGTCTCGAATTTTCATCGAGTACATTAAAGTCTTTGGCAAACACTTCAGTTAAGGCTAAATTGTTTATCTCTTTTATTTTTTGCGGAATTTCACCAAAAGCAAGCTCTATAGTACGTTCACGTAAAATATCGGCAAACTCAGCTGTTTTTTCAGCAATAAGCTCTTCGCAAATTTTAATTTCTTTTTTACGTAAAGAAACATTTTGTTTGGCCTGCTTTTTTATATCGGTTATTGAAATATAATCTATGTTATACTTTTTTAACACTTGCGGATGTACATCAACCGGAACAGCCAAATCGATAATAATTTTTTTGTCTGTATCTCCTTGCACAAGTTGTTTATAAACATCACTTGTAATTAAATTAGTGCTTGAACCTGTACAGGTTATAAGCACATCAAAACCTTTGGTATAATCTTTTAATTGAGAAAGACTATAAGCGTCTGCACCAAGTTCTGCCGCTAATTGAGTTGCTTTTGGTAACGAACGATTAAAAACTGTAAACGTAGAAAAATGATGCTTTTTAAGGTACTTTGCCATGGTGGCATTGGTTTGTCCCGCACCTATAAATACACAACGTGCGTTATCTTTTATATTTTTTTCTTTTAACAAACGATAAGCTAAAGACATAACCGACACCGGGTTTTTTGCAATATCGGTTTCAGTAAAAATTTGTTTAGCAGTTTCAACAGTGTGTCTTGAAAGCAGACGCATAAAATCGCCGGTTAACCCAAACTCATTGCATTTGTCGTACGCTTGTCTAAATTGTGTAATAATTTCACGCTCACCAACCACCAACGAATCTAAAGAAGAAGCCACACATAAAATGTGGTTGACCGCATCGCCTCCTGTAAAAACTTTAGCGTAAGTAACCAGTTTTTTTACTTCAGTTTTTTTTAAGTTAGCATTTAGCAATGAGAATAATTGAGTTATAAAAGCTTTACTTACAGGCTTTTGGGTAGTAAACAAAAATTCAACCCTGTTACAGGTAGAAAGATAAACCACTTCTTTTAAATGAAGATTAGTTTTAATTTTAGAAAGGGTGTTTTTTACAGAAGCATCCTCTATATGAAGTTTGCCTATTTCAGTGAGTGAAAATTTCTTATGGGTAACAGCTACGGTGTAAAAATACTCTTGCTTCATACGCTTGCCCAAATATCCTGATTTACGACAAATAATTTGTCATTAGAATGTCATGCGGAATTACTTTTTGGAAGCAATTTTCTGAAGGGTTTCTTTCTCGTGCTTACTTAGGCTTTCGTAGCCACTTTTGTTAATTTTATCTAAAATTTCGTCTAACGTTTTTTCATCAGCATCTACTTTAATAGAGTGTACCACTTTTAAATTTTTGCTTTTTACTTTGGGCTTTCTTTTAAAAAAATCCATTAAATCATTTCCTTTTTTTAACTGCATGCCATATAGCAACCCAAAAAATGCACCGCCAATGTGTGCCACTTTACCACCTGTGTTAACCGAAATATCTATAATAGTTGATAATAAAAACAAAACAAGTACAACCCATTTAAGAGGAAATGAACCTATAAAAAAAACACTTACAGGCATGTTAGGCGCATATATAGCCGCCACAATAGATACAGCAGTTACAGATGCAGAAGCACCTAATAAATAGTAGTTACCCTGAATAAATAAATTGAAAAATAACGAAAAGAAAAGAGCTCCGGCAATGCCCCCTAAAATATAAACAAACCACAAACGTTTTTCGCCTACAATTGATGAAAAAATTTCGCCCATAAAATAGAAGTAAATCATATTAAAAAAAATATGACTAACTTCTAAATGTGTAAACATATACGTAAAGGGTGTATAAAATTTAACCAGCAACTGATTTAAATTAGATGGTACAGTAAAATAATTTATTAATGATGGATTAACCAAATTGGCAATAATGTTGCACAACAAAAAAAACACACCATTAATAAGCAGTATTTGCGTTACTACCGAAAATGCGCGAAACCTCCCTAACCTATCTCCTAAACTTGTGTTGCTCATTTTAAAATCCATGGCAAATCTATTATTTTAACGTGTTGTTACGGTACTTAACATCAAATAAATTTTACCTTTGATGGCTGTTTTAAATTTAGTTATTATGTATGAAAAAATAAAATTTGTTTTAACCTGTACATTTATACTATTTATACAGTTTTTTTTCGCTCAGGTTACAATTACTATTCCTAATGAAAACCCTCCTACTAATACGGTAAGTGTTTCAAGTGTAGAAGGGCGTAAACCCTTAGGTTCTTATTTTGGGTACGAGCGTGCAGCTTTTATATACAGACATGCTGAATTAGGCATGTATGGCCAAATTACCGGCATTGCCTTTTATTGCGATTCGGTAAATAATCCTGGTAATGTTCCTTTAAATATATATGTAAGAGAAACCAGCGACTCTGCTTTTACGGCTACTACAACTGTTGCTAATGAGGAAGCCGGGGCAACTTTAGTGTATACAGGCACTATACAAGCAACATTATTCGCTAAAAATCAGTGGGTAAGTATCAATTTTAATACTCCGTTTATACACGCTACCTCAAAACCTGTAGAGTTTATTTTTGAAACTAATGCCTCAGGGTCGGGCAGCGAAGGTGTTTCGGGTAAGTTTTTCTCGCATTACAATGCCAATCCTAATTATTATACTACTCAATACTGGGATCAAGACAATACGCCACCAACCAATAATGGAATTGTTGCTAATTGCAAACCTAATGCACAAATAACTATGGCTGCTGCTCCCACATGTAGCGGAATGCCAAATGCCGGAACAATTGTTTCATCGGCAAGTGATAGCCTTTGTTTAAATGAAAGTTTTGTATTGTCTTTACAAGGGAGCACTCCTGCTTTGGGTTTAACTTATCAGTGGCAGGGGTCTGCTGATGGCGTAACTTTTACAAACATCCCACAAGCAGATTCAACTACTTTATTACAAAGCTTACAAAATACCACTTGGTACAGGTGCGCGGTAACCTGTTCAGGCCAAACAGCTTACTCAACTATTAAGCAAGTTGTGCTTCGGTATTTTATGAAATGTTATTGTAACAATTTGGGTGGTGATTGTTCTAACGGTACTGCGATTGATTCGGTAGCCATTGAGGGTACTACATTGGCTAATGGATTAACAGGATGTTCGAACAATAATTACACGCTTTACCCAACAAGTGGAAATACGACAACAAGCTTAGACCAAGGCTCCACTTATATTTTAGATACACGTTTTAACGGAAATGTAGCGGCATCTTTTTGGATAGATTATAATCAAGATGGTATATTAGAGTCCCTCACAGAATGGACACAAATTTGCACACAGTCTCCATCTATTTATGACACTGTAACTGTGGGAGGTGTTTTAATAAGTAGAGTTGATAGTGTTTTTAAAACTTCTTTTACAGTACCTTCAAATGCTCAGATAGGTTATACTTTATTTCGTGTAAGGAGTAGGGCCGGTGGAAATACAAATGATTCTTCAAGCGTGTGCGCCTTTTTTGGAACCGGCGAAACCGAAGACTATTATGTTTATATTAACTACCCATTAGGCATACAACAACTAAAAAATAGTGAGTTCCCGGTATCAATTTATCCAAACCCGGTTACTAACCAAATTACACTTGAGGCAAATTTTACACAAGCCGAAAATATTACCACAAGTATATATACTATTAACGGAGGTTTAGTTTCGCAGGTAGAAAGAAAATATGTGGGCGAGCCTTTAACTATAGATGTTTCAGCACTTGATACAGGAATTTATTTTGTAAAAATTTCTACTAAAGAATACATAACAACCAAAAAAATTATTATTTCTAAATAACATGGCTAAACAAAAACTACAAAAAGATTATTTGTACTTGGCTTATAAAGGTAAAGAATATTTATGGTTAGGTTTCACCATTCTATCGGTACTAATATCCACATTCTGTCTTATAAAAAGTGATAGAGAGCAGGCATTATATTTTATTGCATTAACTTTTTTAGCGGGCTTACTGTATTCTTTTAATCGCAGTCGTCGTAAAAAAATGGAAACAAGAGCTAAAGAAAAACAAGATAAATTAGAAACTAAATCTTAAAACAATATAACATGAAATACATAGCAAAAGCACATTGGCAAGGAAATTTAAAAGAAGGTAAAGGATCTCTTACTTCACCAAGCGGAATTTTAAACAACACAAATTACAGCTTTAAAACTCGTTTTGAAGGAGAAAAAGGCACTAACCCAGAAGAATTGTTAGCCACCTCGCATGCAGGTTGTTTTACGATGGCCGTATGTGCTATTTTAACTCAAAAAGGATTAAATCCTACAAGTTTAGACACAGAAGTTACATTAACCATGGAGAATTTAACCATTACTGCCATTCATCTTTCTATTACAGGAAAAGTTGCAGGCATTACAGCTGATGAATTTACGGTTGTTACAAAAGATGCTGAAAAAAATTGTATTATATCAAAAGCATTAAGCGTACCCATTACATCTGAAGCTCATTTTTTAGCTTAACATAATTTTTTATTGAAATGATTTTTGAACTTAGATAATCTCTTTGTTCAAAAATCATTTTTTATTTTCAGTACCCCTCAAGTACATTTACAAAAAACATTTTATGAGCGATACACAACTTTTTTTTAAAGTTTCAGATAAATTAAACATTGATACAAAGCAAGTAGTTGCTACTATTCGTTTATTAGATGAAGGAGGCACAATTCCTTTTATAGCCCGTTACCGCAAAGAAGCTACCGGCAGTTTAGATGAAGTTGCCATTATGCAAATACGTGATGAGATAGAGCGTTTAAGAGCTTTAGAGCAACGTCGCGAAACAATTTTAAAATCCATTGAAAGTCAGGGTAAATTAACTGATGAGTTAAAAGAAAAAATACTGGATGCAGAAACCATAAGTAAGCTTGAAGATTTGTATTTACCATACAAACCTAAACACAGAACCAAAGCTACCATTGCACGTGAGAAAGGTTTAGAACCTTTAGCACAATTTATTTTAGCACAAGGCAACACATCGTTAGGCGATGAAGCCGCTAAATTTATCAGCACAGAAAAAGAAGTTATTTCAATTGAAGATGCTTTGCATGGTGCACGCGATATTATTGCCGAAATAATTACAGAAGATGTAAATGCACGTGAACAAACACGAAATTTATTTAAACAAAAAGCAACCATAAAAAGTAAAGTTGTTAGAGGAAAAGAAGAAGAGGGCGCTAAGTTTGAAGATTATTTTGATTGGGAAGAACCACTTGCTCAATGTCCTTCGCATCGTTTACTGGCTATGCGCCGTGGAGAAAAAGAGGATTTTTTATTTTTAGATATTAAACCTCCGGTTGATGATGCGTTGGATATTTTAAACCGCATTTTTGTAAAAACTAAAAATGCTTGTGCTGACCAATTGAAATTAGCTATTGAAGATGGATACGGGCGTTTATTACAACCATCTATAGAAGCTGAAACTCGCTCTAATACAAAAGAGTTGGCCGATGATAAAGCTATTGAAGTTTTTGCACAAAATATTCGCGAGCTTTTACTTTCATCTCCTTTAGGGCAAAAAGCAATTCTCGCTATTGACCCGGGCATTAGAACCGGTTGCAAAGTTGTAGCACTTGATAAGCAAGGAAAATTATTAGCTGATACAGTAATTTATCCGCAGCAAAAAAAATCGGAAGCAGAAAATATTGTGCTCGCATTTTGTGCTAAACACCTTATTGAAGCCATTGCTATTGGTAACGGCACCGCAGGACGTGAAACAGAAACGTTTATTAGAGGAATAGATATTCTGCCAAAAGAAATTTCGGTAATTATGGTAAATGAAAGTGGTGCTTCTATTTACTCAGCATCGGAGGTAGCTCGTGAAGAATTTCCGGATAAAGACATTACGGTGCGCGGTGCAGTTTCTATTGGTAGAAGGCTGGCTGACCCGTTGGCCGAATTAGTTAAATTAGACCCAAAATCTATTGGGGTTGGGCAGTACCAACACGATGTTGACCAAACCAAGTTAAAAAATAAATTAGATGAAGTAGTAAGCAGTTGTGTAAATGCCGTGGGCGTTGAATTAAACACCGCCAGTAAGGAATTACTTACTTATGTATCTGGCTTAAATAGTCGTTTAGCACAAAATATTGTTGAATACAGAAATGAACATGGTGCTTTTAAAAATCGTTTTCAGCTAAAAGAAATTTCGGGTTTAGGTGAAAAAACGTTTGAGCAATGCGCAGGTTTTTTACGCATCAGTAAAGCAGAAAACCTTTTAGATAAAAGTGCCGTACACCCTGAGAGTTATGAAGTGGTAGAAAAAATGGCGAAAGACGTAAACTGCTCGGTTGCCGATTTACTTACCGACAAAGAATTACGCAAGCAAATTAAAATTACAAACTACGTAACTGATACCATTGGTTTACCAACGCTTAGAGATATTGTAAATGAGTTAGAAAAACCGGGACGTGACCCACGTAAATCGTTCGAAATATTTTCGTTTGCAGAAGGCATAGAAAAACCTGAAGATTTACGCGAAGGCATGAAATTACCAGGCATAGTAACCAATGTAACAAACTTTGGGGCCTTTGTAGATGTGGGTGTGCATCAGGATGGGTTGGTACATATTTCGCACTTAGCAGATACGTTTGTAGATGATCCAAACAAAATTGTAAAAGTGCATCAACAAGTTATGGTAACTGTTTTAGAGTTGGATTTAAAGCGTAACCGTATTGCGCTATCAATGAAAGGAAACGGAAATGTATCAGCCGCAAAATCTTCTGCTAAAAAAGAAAAAGAAATTGTGTACGATGCTAACGATATGCAATCTGCTCTATCTGCCTTAAAAGCAAAATTTAAAAAGTAGTTCATGCCCAAGCCTCTACCTAATTTTGAACGGATGATGACTTTAATTAACGAGGTTTTTGACACCCGCAAAGACCCCAATCAATTACAGGTTAGTCAGAAAGAAATGAAAAAGCTGGAGAAAATTCATCCTGCAACTTTATCAGAGTTTGCCGATGAAAATGGACCTGTCGTTTGGGTACTTATTATACCAACTATAACAGCTGTGATGGATAGTTTTCTTTCAGGGAAAATTTCAGAGAAAGATATTCTTACTAAAACAAAACCCGGAGAAAAATATACTTGCATTTATTTATGTTCCGTAACCACTTTACCCGAATATAGGGGTAAGGGTATAAGTAAAAAACTTTGCCTTGATGCCATTCAAGCCATTTGTAAAGACCATCCAATAGAAACACTTTTTGTTTGGCCTTTTACTAAAGAAGGAGAAAATCTTGCTGCATCTTTAGCAAAAGAATGTAGATTGCCTTTACGTGTTTATGCTGAAAAATGATAGACATAGAAGAAAAAATAGAAACAAAAAAGGAAACAAAAACACTTGAGGCTGAGGAACGTCAAACAATTATACATTGCATTTATAACCCCATTAATGCGGTACGCATTTGGCCCAGTACTTTTCTAATAGAAAAAGAAAGTGGTAAACGTGTTAAACTAATAACTGCTTTTAATATTTCTTTTGCGCCTGAATGGACTTTTGCCTACAACGGAAATAATAAATTTACGTTGATTTTTGAAGGCTTAAGCAAAGGCTGCACTATGTTTGATTTAATGGAAATAATCCCTCTACCCGACCCATTTGTAGTACGTAACATACAACGTACAGCAAGCGATGTATATACCATACGCGTTGATTAAATTTCTTTTATTGTCTTAAAAAGTTTATTTCCACTGTTTTCTTCAATAGTTAACCATTGTTAATTTTTAAAGTTTGGCACAATGTGGCCTACCTTTTGTAAAACACCCAACAATTCATTAAACACTTATCTATTTATTCAAACCTAAATCATTGAGCAATGAAAACAATTTTGAAAAAAGTTCGCAGCAGAAAAAAAACTCTTGCCGAACACAGCATTTTACTTTTTTGCATAAGCATTATTTTATTTGGACAAAGTTGTGTAACCATAAACCCGGGGGAAATTGGATTGAAAGTGAAGAAAGGCGTTTTATCTAACGAAGACTTTGTTGCAGGCAAATATCCGCAAGGACCACGTACCAGTTATATATTGTTTAGTACCCGGGTGCAAGAGTTACCTATAAAAGCTTTGCTACCTACAAAAGAAGGTTTAGAGGCAAAAGTAAATATGGCCGTACTATATCATATTAAACCGGAAGCTATAAGAAATATTTATTTAACCCTCGGTATGAATTACGAAAATGAAGTTATTTTAAATAACGTATCTGCCATATCACGAGAGACTTGCCTTAACTACCGAGCTATGGATTTAATGACGCAGCGCGACTCTTTAGAGGTAAATATTTTTAGAAATCTGAATGCTGATATAGGGCATTATGGCTTTGTGGTTGATCAGGTGCTTGTTAAAGAAATTGATGTACCCGATGAAATAGACAGAGCCATAGAGAAAAAAGTTTTATCAGAGCAATTAATAAAACAACAAGAGGTTGATATACTTACTCAGCAAAAAGCAACCAACGCATCTATAGAAAAGCAACGTAAGGAAATGGAGTTTAATTTTGAAAAACAAAAACGTGAAAAAGAAACCACCATACAACAAGAACGAATGGATGCTGACTTTGCCGTTGAAAAACAGAAAAAAGACGCGGAGCGCACAGTAATTGGAGCAGAAGCAGCTAAAAAAGCACAAGATTTAAACAATTCAACTATTACTCCTTTACTTATTAAGTACAAGAGTGTAGAGGTGCTTAAAGAATTAGCAAACTCGCCTAACTCAAAAATTATAATTACTGATGAAAAAAACCCCATAAACATGAGGATGTACGATAAGTAAATTATTAAAATCTCCTTTCTTCAATCGAAGAAGGGAGATTTGTCATTTAATTAAAAACAAGCTAAAAAAAACCTGTTCAAAACCTTTTAAAACTCAGTAGATTAGGCTCATAACTCCCTATTTAAAACTCCTAACTGTTTCCTATCTTGCATCTCCGTTTGTAATATGGAAAAGAAGAAACAAAAAACTGATACCCCCGAGAAAGAAACTCCCTTAATGAGGCAGTATAACGAAATTAAGACCCAGTTTCCAGATGCTTTATTATTATTTAGAGTAGGTGATTTTTACGAAACCTTCGGTCAAGATGCTATCAAAGCTGCTTCGGTATTAGGCATTGTACTTACACGACGTGCTAACGGTTCTGCACAGTTTATCGAACTGGCAGGATTTCCTCACCACTCAATGGATACTTATTTACCAAAATTAGTGCGTGCCGGTTATCGTGTAGCGATATGCGACCAATTAGAAGACCCAAAGCTTACTAAAACAATAGTTAAACGTGGTGTTACTGAGTTAATTACACCGGGTTTAGCTTACAGTGAAAAAATATTAGACCACCAGACCAATAATTTTTTATGCAGTCTGCATTTAGGCAAAGACATTCATGGAATTTCGCTACTTGATATTTCTACCGGAGAGTTTATAGTTGCAGAGGGTAACGCATCATACATCGAAAAAATTGTACACAAGTTTAGTCCGAATGAAATTTTATTTGAACGCAACAAACGTTCGCAGGTTTTAGATTTATTGGGTGATAAATATTATATATACGGCATTGATGACTGGGCCTTTACGTTTGATTACGGACAGGAATCGTTAACCAAACATTTCAACACAAATTCATTAAAAGGTTTTGGCATAGAAGAAATGCCTGCTGCTATTGCATCTTGCGGTGCTATGTTGTTTTATCTGCATCAAACCCGTCACGATAAATTAAAACACATTACCTCTTTAAAACGAATTGATGAACATGAATTTGTTTGGTTAGATAAATTCACTTTTCGCAATTTAGAATTGATTTATCCTTTACACGAAAACGGCAAAGCTTTGTTTGATGTAATTAACGGAACAGTTACTCCAATGGGCACTCGTCTACTTAAACGTTGGATTGCAATGCCCTTGAAAAATATTACGCATATAAATAAACGTTTAGATGTTATTGAATTTTTCACCAAACATACTGAAGAAGCTAACAAACTACATAGCGAGTTAAGTCAGTTAGGTGATTTAGAGCGTTTGATTTCAAAAGCAGCTGCTATGCGCATTAACCCGCGTGAGTTGATGCAATTAAAAAGATCGCTTACTATAACGGAAAACATTAAACAAAGTTTAAAAGACTTCAACAATAAATATTTTGAAGATACTATTACAGGTTTACAAGATTGTAAAGAACTTCAACAGCGATTAAATTCCTTAAACGAAGATGCGCCCGTATCTATAGCCAAAGGAAAGGTTATGGCTGATGGTGTGAATGCCGAGTTGGATGAATTAAGACAAATTGCTTATTCGGGTAAAGATTATTTATTAAAAATTCAGCAACGCGAAGTTGAACGCACAGGTATAACTTCATTAAAAGTAGCCTATAACAATGTGTTTGGTTATTATTTAGAAGTTACCAATTCGCATAAAGATAAAGTGCCGGCCGATTGGGTGCGTAAACAAACACTTACTAACGCGGAACGTTACATTACGCCCGAATTAAAAGTTTACGAAGAAAAAATATTAGGTGCCGAAGAAAAAATTACTACTCTTGAAACAAAACTGTTTGAAGAATTGGTAGCTTACGTTACTGAATTTACCATCAACATACAGCAAAATGCCGCATTACTGGCTCGTTTAGATTGTCTGCTTGGTTTATCCATAGTAGCTAACAATAATAAATATATACGTCCTGTGGTTAACGAGGGCTTTGCTATTGACATTAAAGAAGGCCGCCACCCGGTTATAGAAAAACAATTGCCTGTTGGTGATGAGTATGTGAGCAATTCCGTTTTTTTAGATACTGAAGCGCAGCAAATTATGATGATAACCGGCCCGAACATGAGTGGTAAATCTGCTCTGTTACGACAAACGGCTTTAATTACATTGTTGGCACAAACAGGTTCTTTTGTTCCCGCACAAAGTGCGAATATTGGTTTGGTAGATAAAATTTTTACCCGTGTAGGAGCTTCGGATAACATTTCATCAGGTGAATCTACCTTTATGGTTGAGATGAACGAAACAGCAAGCATCTTAAACAACCTAAGCAATCGTAGTTTAATTTTATTAGATGAGATAGGAAGAGGAACCGCGACTTACGACGGTATATCAATTGCCTGGGCCATTGCAGAATATATACACCAAAACCCACAACATAAAGCAAAAACATTATTTGCCACGCATTATCATGAGCTGAACGAAATGCAACAATATTTTCCGCGTGTAAAAAATTACCATGTAACCGTAAAAGAACTTAGCAATAAAGTAATTTTTATGCGCAAGCTTGCCGAAGGTGGCAGTGAGCATAGTTTTGGGATACACGTAGCTAAAATGGCCGGCATGCCGAAAGATGTTGTTGAACGTGCCGGAGAAATTTTAAAGAAACTGGAAAAAGAACATGAACTCGAACCTAATCAAACCTTAGTAGATACCGAAGGTAGGTTAGTTCAAAAAAACACAGATAATGATTATCAATTAAGTTTCTTTCAGTTAGATGACCCTGTGCTACAACAAATAAAAGAAGAGATTTTAAAAACAGATGTAAACACGCTTACCCCTGTTGAGGCGCTTTTAAAATTAAATGAAATTAAAAAGTTATTAGGTAAATAATAAAATATGCTGAAAAACTTCAAGCTAAATCAAACTACATCAATTCTACTTCTTTGTGGCATCTTTTTAGTACAAATGTATTGTTATAATTACAAGGAGACTTTACATATACATCCACGTAACATACACTCATGGAGACAAACAGATTGTCTCTCATTTGTATTAAATTTTTACAATGGTCGAGGAACTTTCACAGAACCCTGTGTAAATAATTTAGGCAATACAGATGATGGAAAAATAGCCAGTGATTTCCCCTTAGTTCAATATACAGTTGCTCAGATATGGAAAATAACTGGTAAATCAGAACTGATATTTAGGTTAATTGAATTAGGTTTTTTATTTATGGGCTTGCTATACATATATAAACTGGCCTTATATTGGACTGAGAATTATTTTCTCTCAATAGCAACAGCAGCGCTTGTATTTACTTCACCTATCTTAGCCTACTATGGAACTACTTTTTTAAGTGATATACAAGCTTTTGGGCTGATTTGCGGAGGTTTTTATTTTGTCATAAAGTGGCTAAATGAAAAAAAACGAAAACAATTAGTAATAGCCATTCTATTCTTTTTATTTGCAGGATGGTGCAAAATGTCATCTGTTTTTGTTTATGCCATTGCATTACTTTTAATTGCAAGAGAATTTATGATTGGAATTCGCTCGGCAGATCTAAATTACAAGAAAATTAATTTTATCGATATCGTATTATTGTGTGTTCCTTTTATAGCATGGTATCTTTGGTACCATTACGCAACTAATTATAATAACCTACACCCAAATCATTTTTTTCTCATTGGTATTTTACCTATTTGGGAATTAAATGCGGAAAAACAACATTTTATATTAATGAAGTTTTTATCAGAAATTTTACCTCAAATGCTTCATTCAAGTTTACTACTTGTCATATTTGTTACTGTTATTGCGTTTTCAATTTCTAAGATAAAACGTTTCTTTTCCGAAGAATATATAATTATGACCGGCGGATTTATTATGTTTTTTTTATTCATCATACTTTTCTTTCAGGTTTTTAATGCACATGATTATTATTTGATAACCATGTTAAATATATTCGTCATAATTTTATGTTTACTGGTAAGAATGATTAACAACTCGTTGGGAGCACTATTAAACAGTAATACCAGCCGAATTTTCGTTATTATTTTTATCGGCTTGCTAACCTGTTTATCTGGCATTAAAGCCAGAGGGCGAATTAATTTTAACGATAAGTGGATGACAAAATCAATTGCTTATAATGAAACAGAATATAAATTAATGGAATATTTTACTTGGTACGAGCACACTCGCTATGAAGTATTAGAAGATCCTTCTTTTAACATAGATAAAGTAGGAATTACCAAACAAGACACTGTTATATGTATAGGAGATAAAACTATTAATAGAGCTTTATATTTAATTGACCGTGTAGGTTATTCCAGTTATAATATTGATAATATCGGCATTGATAATATAGCCAAATTTATAGAAGAGAAAAGGAAAAAAGGACTGAAGTATATTATACTAATTGAGCCTGACTATTTAAATAACGAAAATTTAAAGCCATATCTTACAAATAAAATCTTCGAAGAAAAGTCTACCTCCATTTACAAACTCTAACCGATGTCTGATTTCAACGATATTATGCTCGATTTAAAACGGAAGCTTTACAAGCCCGTTTATTTTTTGCATGGCGAAGAACCTTATTTTATTGATGAAATTGGCAATTATATAGAACATAATGTACTGGATGAAACCGAAAAAGGCTTTAATCAAACAGTTTTATATGGCAGAGATACTGACTTAGCAAGCATTATTAGTTTGGCAAAAGGTTTCCCTATGATGGGCGAACGACAAGTAATTATTGTAAAAGAAGCACAAACTTTAAAAGAACTTTCAAAATCTACGGGTGATGGAGATGAAGTAAAAGAAAAAAAATCTTCTTCAGATACTAAAAATGTATTAGCTGCTTATCTCGAAAACCCACAACCATCGAGTATTTTAGTATTTTGTTTTAAATATAAAAAACTAGATGCTCGTTCTGCCCTTTCTAAAGCAATTGCAAAAAAAGCGGTGCTGTTTGAGTCTAAAAAACTATACGACAACAAAATTCCTGATTGGATAAACGGATATTTAAAAGATAAAAAATACAGTATCAACCCAAAAGCTGCTATTTTACTTTCAGAATATTTAGGAAATGACCTTTCTAAAATTGCGAATGAAATAGGCAAGCTTTGCATCAACTTACCAGAAAATAGTGAAATTAACATAGACCATATTCAGCAAAACATTGGTATCAGCAAAGATTTTAATGTATTTGAATTACAGGATGCACTTAGTAAAAAAGATGTGCTAAAAGCCAATCGTATAGTACAGTACTTTGCTGCAAATCCAAAGGAAAATCCTTTGGTAATGACTAACGCCTCTTTGTATAATTATTTTCAAAAAATACTTTTATATCATTTTGTACCTGATAAAAGCAGAGGAAGTGTTGCCAGTGCCTTAGGCATGAATCCGTTTTTTGTAGAAGGTTATGAGCGTGCCGCACGTAATTATAACACAGCCAAGCTAAAATATATTTTTGGTTATTTGCACGAGTGCGATGCTCGTTCTAAAGGTGTTGAAAATGTTAGTATAGAAGATGGTGATTTATTAAAAGAAATGGTGTTTAAAATTTTACATTAATTAAAATCAAACAATATAATGAACTACTGGCTCATTAAATCAGAACCGGCTGCTTACAGCTGGGAACAATTTATAAAAGACAAAGAAACTTTTTGGAGTGGCGTACGAAATTATGCCGCACGCAACAACTTAAAAGCTATGAAAAAAGGCGACCTTGCTTTTTTTTATCATAGCAACGAAGGACTTTGCATTGTGGGCATTGCTAAAGTAATTAAAGAATATACTCCTGATAAAACTGCAACTGAAGGCGAATGGTACGGTGTAGATTTTGCTCCGTACAAAGGATTAAAAAATCCAGTTACGCTTGAGCAAATTAAAAAAGAACCTCAATTAAAAACAATGGAGTTGATTCGCATTTCTCGGCTTTCTGTTTCAAAAGTTACTGATAAGGAGTTCGATAAAATTTTGCTAATGAGCGAAACCAAATAATGAATAAACTCTCGTTTGCCGCTGTTACTACAGATGTACTAAACCATGTAGCACATGATATAATAGCTCATTTAGCCGACAGTAAAATTATTTTGTTTTATGGAGAAATGGGTGCAGGCAAAACCACCCTTATTAAAGAAATTTGCACCCAACTTGGGGTAACAGATACTATGAGTAGCCCTACTTTTTCGGTAATAAATGAGTACCGAGCAAGCAATAATAAAATTATTTACCATTTTGATTTGTACCGTATAAAAAGCATAGAAGAATGCCTTGATTTAGGCATGGAGGAGTATTTAGATAGCGGTAACTATTGTTTTATTGAATGGCCCGAAGTTGCTGCACCCTTATTACCTGAAAAATATTATAGTCTATCCATAAAAACAGAAAAGGATAATACTCGTAGCATTATCCTTTCTTAAAAAAGCATTGTTAGTTTTCTTTTAATTGCTACCTAAAACTTTCAATAACTCATCTAATTTAGGTGTCAATATAATTTCTGTGCGACGATTTTTTTTACGAGCGTCGGCTGTTTTAGCAGGGTCTAAAGGAAAAAACTCTCCACGTCCGGCAGCACTTATACGTTTTGGATCTATACCCGGGCTACTTTGCAAAATTATTTTAGTAACCGATGTAGCGCGCATTACACTTAAATCCCAGTTATCTTTAATGTCTCCGTTGCCGTGCATTGGCACATCATCTGTATGTCCTTCAACCATTATATTAATGTCGGGATTTTGGTCTAAAACTTTAGCCACATTTTTTAAAGCCTCTATTCCTTTAGGTTCTACAGCCGTTTTACCACTTGCAAATAGTAACGACTCATCCATGCTCACATAAATTTTGCCATTTTTTTGCGTAATGGTTAACCCTTTATTTTCAAAATTATAAAGCGCATCGCTCAATTTCTTTTTCAAATCTGCGGCTGCCTGATCTTTTTGTTTTAGCACGGCTTCCAATTCGTTTACACGTTTTTCACGTAATTGCAATTGAGTAGATAAAGAATCTAAACTTTGTTTTTGTTTATTTAGTTGAGCTGATAAAGCATTTAACTCATCTTGTTTTTTCAGTAATTGTGTTTGTGTAGCCTGTAAATCGCCGCTTAATTTAGCATTATCTTTTTCGCTGCTGGTTAACTGCCTATTTAACTTATCCATTAACTCATCGTTTAACTGATTAAGTTTATCGTACTTAACCGTAAGTATACGGTAATTGGTACCTAATACATTCGTATCGCGGCGCAACCCAGTAAGGTCTTTATTGTTTTGAGCAAGTTCATCGCTCAAATCTTTTAATTTTGCTTCATTAGCTTGTGAGCTTGTTTTAAGAGCCGCTAACTCGCTTTCGCAAGCTTTTTGCTTATCCTGACACTCCTCTAACTTGCGTTGCGGGACACAAGAGGTTAAGAAAACTGCTGCTATTATGGCGATGTAGAACGATTTTTTTATCATGGTAAACATTTTATTGTTAGCAAAAATATGGTTACAAGCGTAAATAATTACCGCTTTTTTTGAAACTTTTAAACAACTAATAGCGTATAAATAAATTAACATGAGTACACTTCAAAATAATTGGCTTACTGAAAATCACATTGATTTTGAGTACAAAAAATATATGGTATTAGGTTATATGCAAGATATAAAATACCAGTACGAACGGCAGGAGTTATACCCAGCATTGGCAGATGTTATTGCTCATTACAAAAACCTGAAACAGATAAAGGATAATGCCAACCAAATAAAAAAAGGTTTTTCGAAAGATGTTACCGGTATAGACTGGCAAAAAATGGAGCTAATTCATAAACAAGAAAAAATAGCTGACGATTTGTTTCAAGAACTTGAAATGATTATTGATTTTTCAATGCCTTTGTTTGCCGATAAAATAAATGCAGGAAAAAAAATGTACGATTACGTGGAGCAAAACTTATCGTTAAGTATGGTGGGTATCTCCCCCTTACGAAAAGAAGAAGGTTACCTGATTATAAATACAGACAATCAGAAAGAAATTTACGTTTACCAATATGGTTTTTCTATTTTACAAAATGTGCAGGAGCATGTAAAGCAGTTGTATACCGAATACATAAGTACGTATACGCATACTATTAACAACACTTTCGAGAAAATAAAACAGGATTTAATCTCTACCCGAAAAGAACTCCCCAATCCGGCTGTTTATGTCATAAAAAGTGCTGTTTCAGCACCATTTACCGAAACCCTTTTACCTATAGCCAAGCGCTTTTTTGTGCATAAATTTGCGGCGTAACAAATCCTAATTTTTTTAACGCTATAATTAGTTTAAATTTGTAGAATAAACCCATTTTATGCAAAAAAAACTATTTAGCACTGCATTTTTTTTATTAGTAAATATTGCTATTTACAGTCAGGTTATGTTTCAAAAAATATATGAAAAAGGTTCAGATTTAACCACCTCTTACGGCGCACAACAAACCAGCGATGGTGGTTACATTATGGCTGGTTTGCACCAGGTTTCTGCAACTGATTTTGATTACTTAGTAGTTAAAACAGGTGCTAATGGCGATACTTTATGGACTAGAACCTACGGCGGTATTGGTGATGAAGAAAGTTACGGCATGCAGCAAACTGCTGATGGAGGGTATATTTTTACAGGCATAGATAGTTCTTCTGGTTTAGGCAGTTATAATGTTTATTTAGTAAAAACTAATGCAAACGGAGATACTCTTTGGACAAAGTCTTACGGAGGAAATAATCAGGATTTTGCACAAGCTATTCAGCAAACTACCGATGGCGGCTATATTATTGCAGGGTACAGCAACAGTTTTAGTGCAGGTGGAGACGATGACGTATATCTTCTAAAAACTGATGCTAACGGAAATCTTAGCTGGAGTAAAACATACGGTGGTTTTTATGGTGATGCCGCTTTTGCCGTTAAACAAACTACCGATGGAGGTTATATTTTAGCAGGTTGTACAAGCAGTTTTGGTCTTAGCCCATATGGTAATGTAAATGATTTTTACGTTTTAAAAACTAACGCTACCGGCACACTTACTTGGAGTAAAACATACGGACAATATGGTGATGATTGGGCCTTTGGCGTTATTCAAACAAAAGATGGCAATTACGCCATTACAGGTCATACTAATGTAGACAGTACTGTTGCTTATAGCGATTTATATTTAATAAAAATAGATGTTAATGGGGATACTTTGTTTACTGAATCAGTTGGTGGCACAAACTACGAAGCAGGATTAGCTATTACAGAAAGCAACGATAGTGGATTGGTTATTGGAGGTTCTACATATAGTTTTGGAAATGGGTCAAGTGATGTTTATTTACTTAAAACTAATGCAAAAGGGAAATTTCTTTTTAATTCAACTTTTGGGGTTCCGGGAAATGATTTTGCATACAGCATATCTCAAACAACTGATAAAGGTTATTTACTTACAGGATATACAAGCAACGTAATTGTAAATAACAGTAGTTTTTCTTTAACAAAAACTGATTCGTTGGGCAACAGTAATAATTGTAACCAAACTACACCAACACCAACCATTAAAATTGGCGTTGGCGCTATAACTACACCGACAACTGTTGTTGGTACACCTGCAACCCTAACTGCGAATAACACCCATACAAAAATAAGTTACGGAGTTTCAGTTGTTGACCCTTGTCCGCCAACTACAAGCATAAAACAAAATGAAATTAAACAAGTGGCGTTCACAGTTTATCCAAACCCAAGTAATGGAAATATTACTATTAAAACCACTGACCTAAAAGAAAATACGCAAATAACTATTTACAATCAATTAGGGCAAATTGTATTAACCAAACAAATAAACAATGAGCTTACTAATTTAAATTTAAGTATAAGCGCAGGTGTTTACCAAGTACGTATTTTAAACGGAAACGAACTTATTTACCAAACAAAAATCATTAAAGAGTAAGAAATTTTTATTGCATGAAAGAGAAAATTGAGACTATACTTCAGGAAATAGAAAGCTTTTCGGCACAAAGTAAAGAACAAGTTGAAGAATATCGTATTAAATGGCTTAGCAAAAAAGGTGAAGTAACCGTTTTGTTTGATGATTTTAAAAATGTAGCACCTGAATTAAAACGTGAATTTGGCGCTAAACTAAATGAACTTAAAAACAAAGCACAGGAAAAAATAAATTCACTAAAAGAAAAATTTGAATCACAAAATCAAACCTCTTTTCAAAATATTGATTTAAGCCTTCCTGCCGAACCTGTTGCTGAAATTGGTTCTCTACATCCCATAAATATTGTAAAAAAAGAAATTACTAAAATATTTGAAGATATTGGTTTTACATTAAGCGAAGGAAGAGAAATTGAGGACGATTGGCATAATTTTACCGCACTAAATACTCCTGAAGATCATCCTGCACGCGATATGCAGGATACTTTTTACATACAAACAAATCCTGAAATTGTATTGCGTACACAAACTTCATCAGTACAAGTGCATTTAATGGAAAGCAATAAACCTCCTATTCGTACTATCTCTCCCGGGCGTGTATATCGTAATGAAACGGTATCTGCACGTAGCCATTGTCAGTTTCATCAAATAGAAGGTTTGTATATAGATACCAATGTTTCTTTTGCCGATTTAAAGCAGACTATTTTATATTTCGCACAACGTTTCTTCGGCGCTGAAACCAAAATACGTTTGCGCCCAAGTTTTTTTCCGTTTACCGAACCAAGTGCTGAAGTTGACATATCTTGCACTATTTGTAAAGGCGAAGGTTGCAACATTTGTAAATATAGTGGCTGGTTAGAAATTTTAGGCTGCGGCATGGTAGACCCTCAAGTGCTTACTAATTGCGGCATAGACGCTACTAAATACAAAGGTTTTGCTTTTGGCATGGGCATAGAACGCATTGCTATGCTCAAATATAAAATTACCGATATACGTTTGTTTTTTGAAAACGATATACGTTTCTTAAAACAATTTCAGTCGGCATAACATGTCAAGCCGTTTAGAGCAATTACAACAAATGTTAGTGCAAGAACCGCACGATGAGTTCTTGCAATATGCCATTGCCATTGAATATTTTTCGGTAAACAATTTTGAAAAAGCAATTGATTGTTTTAAAAATATTTTAAAAGCTAATGCCGACTATTTAGCCGTTTATTACCAAATGGGCAAGTGCTACGAAGAATTAAAACAAACTGAAAATGCCAAAGACATTTACAACAGAGGCATTGAGCTTGCTCAAAAACAAAACAAAACAAAAACCTTGAACGAGCTAAGAGCGGCGTTGTTTTTATTAGAAGATTAAATGTTACACTTAATATAGCTTAGTCAAATAAAATATTTAATTTTCCGGTATGTTATTAAACATTGCTTCAAAAAAAATAAAAAAAATACTTCTCATTCTATCATTCTTTGGTTTGCATTTTATTATGCCCGCACAACAGAATTTTTTTAACGTAAACACTTCCGACATTACGGATAGTGCCAAATTATTTTTTCAGGAACAGCTTAATTTTAATTCTCAAACCAGTTCAAACACCACTTTTACTTGGGGTTTAGGGCATGGCTTTGAGATTGGCTTCAACGTTTTTGGGGTAAATTTTGATAATCATCAAAAAATATTTTTAATTAACGATAAAGATTATACTGCCCCGCTTGGTCCGATTCTTTTAATCAACGTACAAAAAGTGTTTCATTTAAACGAGCATTTTAAAATTGGTGTAGGCACACAAAGTGGTTTAAATCTCACATCCTACTCCAAACAAATTAGACCTGTAACTTTTGATTATGCCACCTTTGTTTACCAACCTTCTCATAGATTAAAGCTGGTAACCGGGGCTTATTATGGCAATCCTTATTTTTTAGGTAGCGGAAATCAATTAGGTGCTATGGCAGGTTTTGAGTGGGCTGTTATTGAACATCATTTTCACATACAAGCAGATTGGTTATCAGGCAATAACTCAATGGGGATTTGGGTACCCGGAATGGTTATTTATTTCACACAAAATATATCTATGTCTTTAGGTTGGCAATTTCCAAATCCACACACTGCCAATTCTCAGGCCTTTGTATTTGAGTTTACATTCAGAAAATCATAACCCTAATTAAAGGTTAAATCCCTTTCCTTTCACGTAAGTCTTCTCAATATTTACTACCTTTATTGGAATGAAAAGAATTGTTTTCATTTTATTTATTTTTACCGCTCATCATTTTTGGGCACAATCCTCTTTTTCTTCTCTTATTGAAAACGAAAAAAAATCTTTCTTATCCTCACATAATGCATCTACTTGTGCTGTAAGCGATAATTATGACGTAAAATATTATCGTTGCCGCTGGAATATCGATCCGGCAGTAAACATGATTTCAGGAAATATTACTACTTATTTTAAACCACAATCGCCAATAGATAGCTTACAGATGGATGCCTCTATTTCCCTAAGCATTGATAGCGTTTTGTATCACAATTCAAAAATTAATTTTTCTCAATTAACAGGCGATGTGCTTCAGATACATTTCCCTACAAGTCTTACTGCTTTAGATTCAATAACGGTTTTCTATCACGGAGTTCCACCATCATCCGGGTTTGGTTCTTTTACGCAAAGCACACATGGTCCAAATCACGACCCAATTATATGGACATTATCAGAACCCTACGGAGCAAGAGATTGGTGGCCTTGTAAAATGACATTAACAGACAAGGCCGATTCGATTGATACATACATTACCATTCCCTCCGGTAATAAAGCCGCAAGTAATGGTTTATTAAAAGAAATCATTCCGCAAGGCGCAAACTACACCTATCATTGGAAACACAGACACCCCATTGCAGCCTATTTAATTGCCCAAGCCGTAACCAATTACACATCTTATACCGATACTGCGCAATTACAAAACGGTACGTTACCAGTATTATATTATGTGTATCCTGAAGACAGTACTGGTTCAAGAACTACAGATAAACAATTACTTAAAGTAATTCACTATTATGATAGTTTATTTATACCCTATTCTTTCTCCAACGAAAAATATGGACATGCTCAATTTGGTTGGGGCGGTGGCATGGAGCATCAAACGATGAGTTTTGTAGGAAGTTTTGCTATTGATTTATTAGCCCACGAATTAGCCCACCAATGGTTTGGCGATAGGGTTACTTGTGGCACCTGGCGCGATATATGGCTTAATGAAGGTTTTGCAGTTTATTGTACCGCCATTAGCTTAACAACCTTGTTTGGTGAACAATATTTTATAGATTGGAGAAACTCAACCAGTAATAACGTAACCTCTATATCAAATGGATCAGTTTATGTAGATGACACAACAAGTGTAGCCCGTGTTTTTGATAATAGATTAACCTACAATAAAGGTGCTTATTTACTGCACATGTTGCGGTGCATGCTGGGTGATAGCTTGTTCTTTCAAGGTCTTCGAAATTATTTAAACGACCCTACACTTGCTTATTCATTCGCTAAAACAGCCATGTTGCAACAACATTTAGAAAACGTATCCGGGCAATCGCTTACTACCTTTTTTCAGCAATGGTTTTATGGTCAAGGGTTTCCTTCTTATTTAGTTTTATATAATCAAGATGCAAATAATCAGTTAAAAATAACGCTTAACCAAAGTACATCAGATAATTCAGTTTCTTTCTTTGAAATGCCTGTACCTATTGAATTTAAAGGGAAAGGAAAAGACACTACTATTATTTTTAATCATACATCATCGGGGCAAGTGTTTTATGTAAACTTAAATTTTAGTGTAGACAGTATCTTTTTAGACCCTGATTTACATATTTTATCTGCACATAATAAAGTAATGAATGAGTTTGCTTATCTAAGAAGTCTACAATCGTTGGTAGTTTATCCAAACCCAACTACAGATATAGTAAATGTGGAAATAAATGATTTCTCTAATTTCCCTCGAAGTGTAGAATTATATAATGTATTAGGAGAAAAAATAACAAGTTTTACTCCGGCAGGAAATATATTTTCTGTTCCTCTTACCAACCTTGCTATTGGGACTTATTATTTAAAAATAATTTCAGAAGATAACGTTTACACACATAAAATTATAAAAGAAAACTAAGTTTTACTTTTTTAGTACAGGTAATAAAATAGACGAAGCATTTTTACCATCGTGATAAATGCGAACGGTTGATTTCACAAAATCTTTTTCATCGCAATGATAAATGTCTACAAACTGCTGCGGGTTTCTATCAACCAGAGGAAACCAAGAGCTCTGTATCTGAATCATAATACGATGCCCTTTTTTAAATGTATGTGCTATATCAGGTAATTCATATTTTACCTGTGTAATTTTTTCAGGCGTAAAGGCTTCCGGTTTTTCAAAACTATTTCTAAACTTGCCACGCATTATTTCGCCACGCACCAACATCTGGTAGCCACCCATCGGATACTTATCATTGGCTGAATAACTAAATGTATCAGGAAAAACATCTATCAATTTCACTACAAAATCTGCATCGGTAGTAGAAATGCTTACTAACAAATTAGCTACTACAGGTCCAGCCAATGTAACATCCTCATTAAGTACATCCGTTTTAAAAGTAAGCACATCGGGTCTGCGTGAAGCAAAACGTTGGTCATCTGTCATATAACTACGTGTACGGTCTAAATGAACATCTTCGGTATAAGGAACGGGTTTAGCAGGGTCGCTTATATATTCAGAGAAACTTAAAGCAGTAGCGGTTGGCTTAGCAAAACTTAAAGATTCTTTTTCATTCAAATAAATAGGTTTTGTCTCTATATTTTTTGGAGGCCATTCGGTAAACGTAGTCCATTTGTTTTCTCCGGTTACAAAAATATTCGCTTCCGAAATTTGTTTAGCATCACCTTCTCCTTTTAAATAGTAATTGAAAAAAGGCACTTCAATTTTAGAATAATAATAGTCGTTAACCCCCTTACCAAATTGAATGTTACCCAAACGACTACCATCAGACCTTGCCCATCCACCATGAAACCATGGCCCCATAACCAATTTATTATTTGTAGCAGGGCTTTGTTTTTCAATAGTTTTATACGTGTTCCATGCACCCCAGCAATCTTCGGCATCAAATAAACCTCCTGTAATAAGCATAGCAGGTTTAATATTTTTTAAATGACTTGTTATGGTGTGCGATTTCCAAAAATCATCGTAGTTAGAATGATTCATTTCATCAGTCCAAAACTTAACCGTATCACCCATATATAGTTTAGTAAGATTTTTAAGCGTTCCAACTTTCAGGAAGAAATCATAATTATCGTCACTATTGTAGTCAAAAGAAGCTGCTTCTTCTGTAGTAGGTTTTGGGCGAGGTTTGCCAAAATAATAATCAAAACCATAAGTATCTAACAGAAAAAAAGCACCATTATGATGTACATCATCACCAATAAACCAATTGGTAACAGGTGCCTGCGGGCCTACCGCTTTTAAAGCCGGGTGCCCACTTAGTGCCGCCATAGTAGAATAAAAACCAGGATACGAAATTCCACTTATACCAACTTTTCCATTGTTTGTGGGGATGTGTTTTACCATCCAGTCGATAGCATCGTACGTATCGCTTGCCTCATCTATCTCTTTAGGTTTTTTATTTTCTATATAGGGACGGATATCTTCAAACTCGCCTTCGCTCATATATTTCCCACGCACATCTTGCAGTACTACAATATATTTTTCTTTAAAATAATATTTAGTATTTCTGCTCCAAAAACTTCTGAATTTACCTTCGCCATAAGGAGCACAAGAGTACGGTGTACGCATAAGCATAATCGGATGTTTTTGCGAAGAATCTTTTGGGATGTATATAGAAGTAAAAAGTTTTACTCCATCACGCATAGGAATGCTACGTTCAATTTTATAATAATTAGTTACTATCCAAGCAGAATCCTGACTGGCTTCTTTTGCTTTTTCCGGTGAAATTTGTGCAGTAAGTGAGCCACACGTAAAAATTAAAAATAATAGTTTGCTAATTTTTTGCATAGATGTTTTTGTTGTTTAAAGTTTGATGCCAATAATGGTAACATCATCTACCTGATCTAAACTGCCCTTCCAATCATTAAAAGTGTTTCGTAAAATTTTACTTTGTTCTTCTAACGGCTTATCACTAATGGCAAGTAGTTTTTCTTCCAGTTGTTTGTATTTAAACTTTTTACCTTTTGGCCCGCCAAACTGATCGGGATATCCATCTGTCATTAAATAATAAACATTCCCTTTTTTAAATTCTACCGTATGTTTTGTAAACGGTTTCGGGTTATCGGTTTTACCAATAGATTGTTTATCGGCTTTAATTTCGTGCAATTGTTTATTTGAAATATACCATAGCTGGTTATTAGCTCCACTCCACGAAATTTGCTGTTTAGCTTCATCAATGGCTAATAAAGAAATATCCATGCCATCTTTTATTTCTTCGCCACTTTTTTTAAAGGTTTCTAAAACCAGTTCACGAGTTTTGTCAAGTATTTTTCCGGTATCGCGTAAGCCAAATTCTTTTACGGCGCTATTAAGCGCATTACTACACACTACACTTACCATGGCACCCGGTACGCCATGCCCGGTACAATCGGCCGCGGCAATAAAAATAATATGCTCAATCTCCTCCATCCAATAAAAGTCGCCGGCAATAATGTCTTTTGGTTTATACAATAAAAAAGTATTCGGTAATTTTTGCCGAATTAATTCAATGGGCGGAAGAATAGCATCCTGTATACGCTTAGCATAGTTAATGCTATCTGTAATGTCTTTATTTTTTTCTTCTATGATTTCTTTTTGCTGTTCAAGTTCTTCTTTTTGTTTTACCACTTCGGCAGTACGTTCAAGTACCTTATCTTCCAATATTTTTTTCTCACTAAGTAATTTGTGCTCTCTAAATTTTATATAAGCATACACTACTACTACAAATAAAATAGCGCATATAATATAAAACCAAATAGTACGGTACCAAGGTGGAGAAATAGTAAACGTAAACGTAGTTGGTTCCGCATTCCAAACTCCATTAGCACCCATTGCTTTTACTTTAAAGGTGTAAGTGCCAGGTGCAAGCCCCGGATAATCACGTTCGGTTTGCGTTGTAATGGGCGACCAATCTTTTTCTAAACCTTCTAACTGATACCTGTATTTTATTTTTTGTGGATTGCCAAGTGAAATTGCCGAAAACTGAAACAACAAATGATTTTCGGAATAAGGAAGGTTAAGCTTGAAAGGAAGATTGAACCATGGCATTACAGAATCTGCTTTGGTTGTCCAATCAACATCATTATAAAATAGTTTTACCGAAGTAATATGTGTTTGTGGTGATTTTTGGTTTTCTTTATCTGCGCTTGGGTCGTAACAAGTAAGCCCTTTAACAGTACCAATCCAAATATTATTTTGCTTGTCTTTATATATGGCATTATCATTACACTCAACTCCGGTAAAGCCATCGGTAGCGTTATAATTTTTAACCGAATTTATTTTCCAGGCATCGCCAAACGTAATTTTACTAAAGCCTTTATCGGTGCCAACAATCAGGTTTTTAGCATCCTGAAAGACAAGCGATTTAATAGAGTTAGAACCCAGCAAACTATCGTTAGCAACAAACCTTATTTTTATTTTACCCTGAGCATGCGCATCAAACATATAAAGCCCTCCATTATTTGTGCCTATCCAAATATTTCCATCTACGCTTTCAGTTAATGCTTTGGTATTTTTATGAAGCAAACCTTCCGCTTCATCGTATGTGGTAATTGCTCCTCCTCCACCGTACTTGGCTAAGCCACCACCGGTACCAAACCAAATATCTCCTTTTTTATCCTGAATAATGGCATTGACGTCTTTATCGCTCATCATAAGCGTTGACATATCTGTATTTAAAAACTTTACGCCATCGTACAAACTAATGCCCTGTTTAGTACCACACCACACTTTGCCGCTTTTATCAACTAAAATGCTATAAACACTATTATCCAATAAATCATGTTCAACCGAATAGTTAGTAAATGTTTTTCCGTTATACTTGGCTATTCCGGCATCAGATATAGCAGCCCAAATATTTGGGTTTTTAGATGATTTACCTGCTGAAATAGAAAGTATATTATTGCCCATTAAGCCATCATGCGTAGTGTAGTTTTTAAATTGGGGAACTGTTTTATCGAAATTCATTTGCACAATTCCGCCTGCGGTAGCCAGCCAAAAGTTTCCAACCGAATCTTGGTCTATGCCCTGCACAATATTATTTTGAAGCCCATCTTTTTCTCTGTAATGAGAAAACTTGTCGCCCATATATTTACATAATCCCTCACTATTGGTGCCAATCCAAATATTTTCTTCATTGTCTTCAAACACACATAACATTTGGTTACCAGGCAAGCCTTCCTTATCGGTATAATGGTCTAAATTAAATTTTGACAGATGTTTAGATGAAGTAACACGGTTTCTTATAATTCCATTTTCTGCCGAAGCAAACCACATTTCATTTTTGCTCGATTTAAAAATGCCCCAAACTTTTTTGGCAGTAAATTCATTATCGTGATTAAATACAGTAACTTTTCGTGAAAGCAACTCAAGCCAAAAATCATTTTTACTTGATTGTTTTGCAGGAGCAATGCTAAACACTCCCTCGTCAAGCATTCCAAACCATAGAGTACCCTCATTATCTTCGCCAATTGAAAGAATAAAATCGCTTGGTATTTCTTTTCCACCTCTAAGCTGGTCTATTCTAAAAGAATCTTTTTCGGGTGTAATAATATTTAAGCCACCAAAAGTAGCCAACCATATATGCCCTGCTTTATCCTGATGGATGTTGAATACAGAATTATTACTCAATCCCCTATGCTCATCAATAACCTGTACACGAAACGAATCTTTAGCCACCTGAGTAACTTTGTTTACCCCCCCATCATCGGTGCCCGCCCAAATATTTCCTTTTTCATCTTCTATAATTGATAAAACCGTAGTGCCCGATAAGCCATTTTTTTTACCGATAGTTTTAAATTTTAAACCATCATAGACAATAAGTCCTTTATCTTTTGTACCTGCCCATAATCTGCCTTTTTTATCTAATAACAAACTACGAACTATATCACCTGAAAAACCTTCTCTTTTTGAAAATGTTTTAAAGTTTATACCATCAAAACGACAAAGCCCGCCACCTTCTGTACCGAGCCATAAGTAACCATTATTATCCTGAACGATACAGTAAATAGTTGCCTGAGGCAAGCCCTGCTCAATAGAATAAACCTGAAAATTATTGCGTTGCCCAAATAAAGTAAAGGAAAATGTAAAAAACAGTAAACAATATATGAGTCTCTTCCTTATCATGTACGGTAAAGAACAAATGTAATAAACAAAAAAGATACGTACTGAAAAAAGAAAAGGTTACTTTTTTATAAAAATAAACTGCCCACCTTCATCTCCCGTATTTTTTATAGCCTGAAACTGTGGTGATTGCTCTGAGTTATTAGTTACCGGAATTTTTATGGTTGAGTAAAGCTGACTGGCATCATAAAACTTACTGGTGTTACCCGTTAAGGCTTTTAAAAAATAATACGCAAAAACCGAGTGCCCTTCTTTTCCTCCATCCATTACAGGCTCAATGCCACCTGAAGTAAGTGCCTGACGAGAAGCCAAATTATTTACTTCTTTATAATATCTCTCCGAATTTTCGAAAGGAACGCCAATGGTGTTTCCTCTAAAAATATCGCCGCTAAAACAAGCATCAGAAATTAATAAGGTGTGTTTTGATTTTATACCTGTTAAAAAAGTTTGAATGTCGTTATTAGAAATATAATCGGATGTAGATGTAGTTTGCGCGTCTACCGGAACCCAATAACCTTTGCCCAATTGTTGCTTATATTCTCCATGTCCCGAAAAATAAATCAACACATTATCTTTCTCCTTTACATTAGCGGCAAGCCACTCCATGGTAGTAATAATATTTTTACGAGTTGCCTGTACATCGTACAATGTTTTAAAAACATCTATTTTATATTTCTGTCTTAATAATGCTTCAACTGCCTTGGCATCTTTTACACCGTTTTTTAACGGTTGCCAGCTTCCGCCATATTTATCAACGCCAATAATCAACGCATAGTAATCACCTACTTGTAAGGTGGTTGATTTGTCAACATTCAAGCCTTTAAGTGGGTCGCCACTGCCACGATATTGCGTAGCGTTATCTTGATTAGCCGGCGCGCTTGGAGATGGCGTATTTGTTTTTTGATTTTGAGAAGGGTTTGTATTTGAAGCAACGGGTGTAGATGTAGTTCTATCTTCTGTAACCTTCACCGTATTAGCTGTGCCTGAGCCATCTTGCATTTCAACCGTAGCGCCTTTTATTTTTTGCGGGGTTGCTTCTATAAACACATTATGCCATAGTATAGTCATATCTACCAATTGCATATCCATGTCTCTTCCGCCTTTCATTTTTTCCCAAACAAGTACAAACCTATCATCATCTCCTTTATTAAATAAAATTGGTTTTGTTCTTGTATGAGTGCTTGCATATTCGTTACCATCGGGCATTTTTACAGCAGCTTTTGATAAATAAATAAAACCCATTTTATCGCCGTTATAAATGCACTTAAATTTCACATCGGTTTTAGCTGTTTTTTTATCTAAATCAACCATCGTACAATTAAAGTTTCCTGCATTGAAAGAGTTTTGTGAAGCAGGTAACTTAAAATCGGGCACAGAAATAGCACCTCCGTTAGGCGATACTTTGTATAAACCATCTACTACAAACGAGTAGCTTTTTACTGCATTATAAACGCCTTTTATATTAATTACTCTTGAGCCTGTTTCGTTAGGTTCAAGAATTAATGTTTTTTCTTTAGGATGAACTTCTGTGCCGTTTATAATAAACTTACTTTCTTCTGCTTTATAAATAATGTAATCAGCCGTTTTATTCTGAATTTTTAGTTTAAATTTTGTACCCCCATCGGTAGAAACTCCATCAACCAAATCAATAACCACATAATCCGATTCTACTCTGGCATCTTTATACTTTGTTTCTTTTTGCGCTGTGGCATAGTTTACCGCTAACCCAATAATTAATGTTAACGTTAAAAGTATTTTTTTCATTTAAAACTATTTATTGTTGTTTGATTCAAGCAAATTTAATCCTTTTCTGCAATTAGCAACATACAAGTGAGCCAACTAAATTTTAAACTAATTTGGCGTGTTTAGCTGTATTTAGTTGTAGTACTCTGCTTGTTCTTTCTCTAATGCCTTCGCATAACTCACCATTATTTACCAACGATTTTCCGTAAGAAGGAATCATTTCTTTTAATTTAGATTGCCACTCTTCTGTGTTTAGTTGGTCTTTAAAGCATTTTTTCAATAAATCGAGCATAATAGATACTGCTGTAGATGCACCCGGTGAAGCCCCCAATAAAGCAGCAACCGAACCATCGGCCGAGCTTACTATTTCGGTACCAAACTCTAAAACCCCGCCATGGTCATGGTCTTTTTTAATAATTTGCACACGCTGTCCTGCTTCCTCTAATTTCCAATCATCTAATTTGGCAGTAGGTACAAATTTCTTCAAGGCTTCTAGCCTATCTTCTGGCGACTGGCGAACTTGTTCTATTAAATATTTTGTAAGCGGAATATTATGTATACCCACCGACATAATAGGTATAAGATTATTTACTTGTAACGAATGCGGAAGGTCCATTAAAGAACCATGTTTTAAAAACTTAGTTGAAAAACCTGCGTACGGACCAAACAATAAAGCTTTTTTTCCATTAATAACACGGGTATCTAAATGCGGAACCGACATAGGAGGAGCACCAACCTCTGCCTTACCATATACTTTTGCCGCGTGCTGTTTTACTATCTCTTCGTTTTGGCAAATAAGCCATTGCCCACTTACCGGAAAACCGCCGTAGCCTTTAGCTTCAGGAATTTCTGTTTTTTCTAATAAAGGCAACGCACCACCTCCTGCACCAATAAACAAGAATTTAGTTTCTATAGTTTTTTTGGTGTGCGTTTTTAAATCTTTCATTTCAACTTCCCAATGCCCGTCTTTTCTTTGTTCTAAAAAACTAACCTCTTGGTTTAAATATAAACTAACATCAGACAGCGTTTCTAAATGCTTAAATAATAAACGGGTTAGTTCACCAAAGTTCATATCGGTACCAAGATCCATGCGGGTAGCCGCTACTTTTTGATCTTTAGCGCGCCCTTGCATTATAAGTGGCATCCATTCGGTAAGTTGCTCCTTATTTTCTGAATAAACCATGCCCTTAAATAGCGGATGGTCTTTTAATACATCATATCTTTTTTTAAGATACGCTACATTTTCATCCCATACAAAACTCATGTGCGGTATAGAATTTATAAACGCATGCGGGTCTTTTATATATCCTTTCTCTATTAAATACGACCAAAATTGTTTCGATGTTTCAAACGATTCAGCAATTTTAAAAGCCTTACTACCATCAACCGAACCATCTTCATGTTCAGGCGTGTAGTTTAACTCACAAAAGGCAGAATGCCCTGTACCTGCATTATTCCACGCATCGGAACTTTCGCCGGCAACTATATCTAATCGTTCATATATTTCAATTTTTAAAGATGGGTGCAACTCTTTAAGCATAATGCCTAAAGTAGCGCTCATTATTCCGGCACCAATTAAAATTACATCGGGGTGCGATGTGGGTGTATGATGTTTATGAAACAGATGTGCTATATGTGACATGTTTATTTAATTTAATTACTATTAACATAACAAATTTAGAGGTTTTTGGCTTATGCAAAAGCCTTTTTATTTTAAAAGCGGCAACAAAAAAGTTTAATTATATTTGTAGGTAAAATAGTTGCCCTATATGAAAAAGCTTGAAATAGCAGCCCGAGACCAAACACCTTTGATAATTTTGGATAAAGAAAATTCTATTTTCGAGATACGTGGCTACTCTTATCCTGACGAGGCTCTTGAATTTTATAGTGAGATAATAGACTGGTTTAAAGAATATATCAAAAACCCTAATACCGAAACAAAACTTATTCTTGATTTAATATATGTAAACTCTACATCCATAAAGTTTATTAATGAAATATTAAAAAAATTAGATGAATTATTTTTAACCGGAAAAACTGTTGCTATAGAATGGCTTTATATGGCCGACGACGAAGACATGCAACAATTGGGCAGTGTTTTAAAAGATTTTCATAAAGTACCTGTTACTGTTTCTGTAAAAAAAAACAGTAAAGAAAACGGTAAGCAAAAAATGTTTTAATCTGTTTTTACTTTAAAATTAAGTTCAGCGGAGCATTTATGCTTCTAAACGTAACTAAGCTCTACTTTATCTAACATAGTAATTTCTTAAAATTGGCTTGGCTTATAATTAATAGTCGTGCTGTATTTTCACCATGATTAACAACGGCGAAGATGAATTATACTGAAGAAGAAATCACGTATACAGAATTACATACTGAGTATGTGAAACTGTACAAAAACAACAAAGGTCTTTTAGATAGCATGCACTATGCAGCCTTTGTTCAACAAGGCATTTTGCCGCAAGAACGGCATTTTAAAAGATTGTTTTCTGATTACTTCATCATGTATAAACCTCAAAGCATTATTGGTGGCGATTTATATTGGGTAGGGCAAAAAGGCAATTTAAAAATTTTTGCTGTTGGCGATTGTACCGGACATGGAATAAGTGGAGCCATGCTTTCCGTACTGGCACTTAGTTTTTTAAATTATATTGTTTTGGGTAAAGATTTTACTTTAATAGGTGAAGTGCTGGATGAAATGGATAAAAAATGGATTGAAACTTTTCAGCAAGGCATAGAGTTAGGTTATAACAACGATTGGATGGAAATAGGCATTGGTGCCTATAATACAGAAACCAGAGAGTTACAATATGCAGGTGCTTTTAGTAAATTAACCTACATTGTAGAAGATGAATTGGTTGAACTGGTTGGCAACAAATATCCTATAGGTGGCTGGCAATTAGAAAAAGAGCGAAAGTTTAAAACGCATCAAATAATTCTACCAAAAAACACTACGCTTTATCTTTCATCTGATGGTTTTAAAGACCAGTTTGGTTATAAAACCGGTAAGCGATATGGCAGCAGACGATTAAAAGATTTTTTAAAACAGATAGTAAAACTCCCCATGTCAAATCAAAAAATAATAGCGGAAAAAGAATTTATATCATGGAAGAGTATAGAAGAGCAAACAGATGATGTATGTTTAATGGGCATTAAACTTTAAATTACTTCTTACTTTTTTCAGTAGAAACCGCTTCATAGTCTTTGGTAAATTTATCTAAAAAACAATCCGGTTTAAGCGTATAAACACCTTTATATTTACTTTCAAAAAAAATAGCAACATCCCAGGTGCCGGTATCTTTTTTATAAGCCGTAACTCTACTAACTACTTTTATCTTTCCTTTTTTAGTATGCTTTACTTTTCTTCCAATCAAATCATAAAACCCAGTTGCTTTATGAATAGCGTGTTCTAAGGTCATGTTAAAAAAATATTGAATTAAACATCCATTAATCTAAACGCGGTTAGGAGGGATTCTCCATAGGATGTTCACCATTAGATTTAGCGAAAATAAATTGAATTATCTACTTCCAATGTTAAGTTTTTTGGGTAGAAAATAAGTGCTTTACATTTTATTAACAATAGCTTAAAAGGGGTGTAACATGTAACTACAGCCAAGCACGTAACTTTACTACAATGAATTTTTAATGTAATTAACACCCCATTGTTTACAGAAACTATTTTCTTAACACAGGCTTTAAATTGAGTTTAACTCTGTACTATTTCTTTGTTATAATAAAAAAACAACCATGACAAAACCAACAAAAAAACCTATCCAAAATTTCCTTTATATATGCGAATGCATTATGCTTCGTGTATTTATTTTCTGCTCTTTTTCTAAAAAACAATATCATGGCTAAAAAAAGAAAAGTAAAAGTAGCCGTATTATCTGATGTTCATTTAGGAACCTACGGAAGCCATGCTACTGAAATGCTACGCTACTTAAAATCTATAAAACCCGAAGTACTAATTTTAAACGGTGACATTATAGATATATGGCAGTTTAGTAAACGCTACTGGCCAAAATCGCATATGCAGGTTATTAAACATATTACAAAGTTACTTGCCAAAGGGACTAAAGTATATTATGTTACCGGTAATCACGATGAGTTGCTGCGAAAATTTGTAGGTTTTCGCTTGGGTAAATTAAAAATAGTAAACAAAGTACTTTTAAATTTAGACGGTAAAAAAGCATGGATTTTTCATGGCGATGTATTTGACGTTACCATGCAGTATTCTAAATGGCTTACCAAACTGGGTGCACATAGTTACGATGCACTTATTATACTTAATAGGGTTGTAAATTTCTTTTCGGTTAAGCTGGGTTACGGTAAACTATCTTTATCTAAAAAAATAAAAAACAACGTAAAAACTGCCGTAAAGTTTATCAATAAGTTTGAAGATACAGTGGCGGATATTGGCATTGCAAATGGATATGATTATGCCGTTTGTGGCCACATACACCATCCTGAAATACGGCAAATAAAAACCAATAAAGGAGAAATCACTTATCTAAATTCAGGCGATTGGGTAGAAAATTTAACCGCGCTTGAATACAACGATAAAGCATGGACACTTTACAAGTACCAAGATGACCCAGTTGCACAAAACATAAAATTAAAAGAAGATAACAATGCTTACTTAAGTTCAGAACAGCTTTTTGAAAACATGCTGAGTGAATTTAAAATTAACCCCGCCACCTGATGAAAATATTATATGCTGTGCAGGCCACAGGCAATGGGCATTTGAGTCGTGCCATAGAAATAATTCCTCATCTTAAAAAATTTGGCAAAACAGATATTTTAGTTAGCGGCATACAAGCTGATATTGAATTACCTTTTGATGTAAAATATAAATTTAAAGGCCTGAGTTTTGTATTTGGCAAAAAAGGTGGCATTGATTATTTCAAAACCTACATGAAAAGCAATACGTTTCGTTTAATGAACGAAATAAGAAAATTACCAATTGAAGAATATGACTTAGTAATTAATGATTTTGAACCTGTATCTGCCTGGGCAGCTAACGTAAAAAAATTGCCCTGCATTGCTTTAAGCAACCAATGTGCTACCCTATCTCCAAGAGTTCCTCAACCTAAGCATAAAGACCCACTGGGTGTTTTTGTACTAAAACATTATGCCCCCTCAACCTCACAATACGGTTTTCAGTTTAAAAATTTCGCCGAAAATATTTTTACACCTGTAATACGAAAAGAAGTACGTGAATTAGATGTAACAGATAAAGGTCATTACACCGTTTATTTACCTGCTTATGATGATGAGCGGTTATTAAAAAATCTAACTCGTTTTAAGGATGTGAAATGGGAGGTGTTCTCTAAACACAATAAAAACGCATCTAAGCATAAAAACGTTAACATATACCCCATCAATCAAAAAGCGTTTTTAAAAAGCTTATCTTCTTGCACAGGCACTTTATGTGCAGCAGGTTTCGGGGCTACATCTGAAGCGTTGTTTTTAAAAAAGAAACTATTGGTTATACCCATGAAAGCCCAGTACGAGCAAATTTGTAATGCAACCGTTTTAAAAACAATGGATGTACCGGTTATGAAAAGTCTTAAGAAAAAACATGCAGATGTAATTGAAAAATGGCTTAACAAAGGCAAAATTATTGATGTAAATTACCCTGATATTACGGCTTCTATTTTAGAAAAAATAGTAGATACACATGCCGGTAAAGAAAATAATAATTTCACCTTTTCACACTAAACATATACTCCCTTGCAACTTAACAGTAAAGATTTTGGCAAAGATTTTATTTGGGGTGTTTCTACATCTGCCTATCAAACAGAAGGAGCTCATACTACCGACCATAAGGGCTTATCTATATGGGATGAATTTTCTACCAGGAAAAATGCCATCGCAAATAACCATCATGGCAATGTAGCTTGTAATTTTTATGAGCACTATAGTAACGACCTAAAGCTAATGAGCAGCTTAGGCATTAAAAATTTCCGTTTTTCTATTTCATGGTCACGTATATTGCCTTATGGCAGAGGTTTAGTAAACCTAAAAGGAATTGATTTTTATAACAAGCTAATTAATGAATGCTTAAAATATGGCATTACACCTTGGGTAACACTTTATCATTGGGATCTCCCTTTAGAATTAGAAAAACAAGGTGGCTGGACTAACCGCGATATTGTTGGATGGTTTACTGATTATGTAGAAATTTGTGTAACCAAATTTGGCGACCGCGTTAAAAACTGGATGGTGCTAAACGAGCCTTTGGTGTTTACAGGTGCAGGTTATTTTTTAGGCATACATGCCCCGGGCAGAAAAGGTTTAGCTAATTTTTTAGCAGCCACGCATCACGTAACACTTTGTCAGGCTGAAGGAGCAAGGGTGATAAAAAACATTTACCCCAACGCAAATATAGGCACCACTTTTTCATGTTCGCATATTGAGCCTTACAGGTTAAACAATAAAGATATAGAAGCCGCACGCCGTATAGATGTTTTAGTAAATCGTTTGTTTATTGAACCGGCTTTAGGCATGGGTTATCCTTTCAAAAAAATTCCATTAATTAACCGCATTGAAAAATACATGAAAGCGGATGATGAAAAATTATTGGCTTTTGATTTCGATTTTATAGGCATACAAAACTATACACGCGAAATTGTGAAACATTCTTTTTTCACTCCTTTTATTAAAGCATCTGTTGTTAAGGCAGAAAAAAGAAATGTACCGCTTACAGCTATGAACTGGGAAATTTATCCGGAAGGAATTTATCATCTTTTAAAAATGTATAATGAGTATGCCGGCATAAAAAAAATTATTATTACCGAAAACGGAGCTGCCTTTCATGATGAAGTAATTGATGGAAAAGTAAATGATAGTTATCGCATCAATTTTTATAACAATTACCTGCAACAAGTTTTAAAGGCAAAAAAAGAAGGGGTAAAAGTAGAAGGTTATTTTAGCTGGAGTTTTACTGATAATTTTGAATGGGCCGAAGGTTATCGTCCACGTTTCGGACTTGTGTATATTGATTTTGAAACTCAGCAAAGAGTGTTAAAAGAATCTGCACACTGGTTTAAACGATTTTTAGCGGTAGCACATAAAGTTGCCGAAATGCAACCGTAATGGCTTATCTCAATACAACTAATAACTTACTTTTTATCATCATTTTTTTTTACCTAAACCTTTTTATTCTTAATTTTTTCTATATTTAACAGAATAATTTAAGATGCAGGTACCCGATAATTGCCAGATATATGATTTAACCTGTTATTGGACTTGGATGGGTTCAGATGGCATTGGACGTACCAAAGTAAAACCACGAGCAGAAGTAACGATAACAGAATCTATGGAAAATTCTGCTGCTGTAAATAGATTATACACAACCAAAAAATTTCCGTTATTAATTGACGCTCGGAATATAAAATCAATAAGTAAAGAAGCCAGAGATTTTTTTTCTATTCAAAATCGTTCTACCAATATTAATTCTTTTGCCGTAATTATAGATTCACCTTTAAGCCGTATTATAGGTAATTTTTTTATGGGTTTAAATAAACCCAGTGTTCCTGCCAAACTTTTTAATAACGAACAAGATGCCATTATGTGGCTAAAACAATATTTGTAAGGAGTATGTCGTCAAATGAAATAGAAACAGATTCTGCTAAAATAAGGAGCGAGAAAATTCTTGAAGTAATTATGAGTTATGCTCGCCTTGATTTTAGTGAAAAAACTATTATAAGTGATAAAGCAGATGTATACGATGCCATTGGTGCCGGAGTTAACATGCTTGGCGAAGAGCTAAAAAGTTCGGTTGTATCGTTACGAGAAAAAGAACAATTATTACGCGAGATACATCACCGCGTAAAAAACAATATGCAAATAATTTCAAGCTTACTTAATTTACAAACACACAACGTAAAAGATAGAGATTTTCTATCCCTAATAACCGAAAGTAGAAACAGAATTAATTCGATGGCGCTTGTACATGAAATGTTATATGCTACCACTGATTTTAGTAAAATAAATTTCAAAGACTATACAACTACCCTATGCAAAAGCATTTACCAATCGTATAAAAAACCAGATATGAAGATAAATTTCTTTATTCATATACCTGTCAATATTTCTTTAGAAATAGATACCATGATACATTTGGGGATGATTTTAAATGAAATAATAAGTAATTCATTAAAGTATGCCTTTGATACTAATGAAGGAACTATTTCTGTTTTATTAAACCAAATGAATTCTAAATATTTCCTTTCTGTTGAAGATGATGGCAAAGGACTGCCCTTAGGTTTTAATCAAGAAAAAGATGGCAATCTTGGCATGCAGCTTATTCATATGCTAACGGAACAGCTTAATGGTAGTATGAAAATGGAAAGCTCAAGTGGAGTTATATACAAGATAGAATTTTAGGTTATTATTTTATTTAAGTCTAATAAGTTTGCTCATCCCAATATAAGGCCGTACTTTTCCTCTCTTTAAAAAAAATAACTATGGCAACTACTTCAGATATTTCTAAAAACTGTTTTATCAGATATGAAAATACGTTGTTAAAAGTACTTGAGTACGATCACATTACTCCGGGCAAAGGCAACACTATTTATTCGGTTAAATGCCGCAATATAGAAACCGGCAAACAAAGTGAAGTTCGTTTTCGTTCGGGCGAAAAAATAGACCTTGTGCGAGTAGATGAAATGGAGCTGCAATATCTTTATGCAGAGAATGAATTTTTGGTTTGTATGAATCAGGAAACATTTGATCAAGTACACATTCCAAAAATACTGTTTGCCGATACTATTAAGTTTTTGCAGGAAGGCATGATACTTACTATTCGTTTTGATGAAAATGAAAAACCATTAAACGGGGAGCTACCGAAATACACTGAGTTAGTAGTTACTTATACCGAAGATGGCAACAAAGGTAAATCAGTAAAAACTGCCGAAGTTGAAGGTGGCATTAGTATACAAGTACCCATATTTGTTGCCATGGGCGATAAGCTTAAAATAAACATTGAAACAGGCGAGTACGTAGAACGCGTTTCAAAATAAATTTTCTTCTTATTGTTTTTTTGGAGGCAAGGCAAATGCTACAGCATCGTGTTCAAAATGACCGTTATGAGAGCCATCGCAAAAAGGTTTGTTTTTAGACAACCCACAACGACAAAAAGAAACAATTTCTCTGCCACCTAAATCGTAAGCATTTCCATTTTTATCAACTACTTCCATGTCGCCTTCTATGCGTAAAGAGCCGTTGTTGTTTACTGTGATTTTTGTTTTAGCCATAATGTTTTTATTAAAATGAATTTATAAGGAGATTAAAATTTAAGGCCTTCGGCATCAATCATGGTTACCCATTTGCCCATTTTTTTCTGAATGACCCTAAAATGATGTTGGTCTTCGGGAGTAATGAAAGAAATTGCTTGTCCGGACGATTCTGCCCTGCCTGTTCTTCCAATACGATGAATGTAATCTTTAGGTGATCGTGGCAATTCGTAATTTATAACGCAAGGCAAATGTTTAATATCAATGCCTCGTGAAATTAAATCGGTTGCAACCAAAACCCTAAGTGTACCGGTTTTAAATTTGTTTAAAGCATCGGTACGCGCCTGCTGACTTTTTTTGCCATGCATGGCCATAGCATCTATTCCGTTTTTGCGTAGTTTATCAGCTACATTATCTGCTTTATAAGTAGATGACGCAAAAACTAACACTTGTTTCAATTCTTTGTCTTTAATTATATAGCGAAGTAAAGGGCCCTTTTTTTCTTCGCTTACATTATAAGCAGTTTGAGTAATAAGGTCTATATTATTTTCTTCTACTTCAATTTTAATAACTAAAGGGTCGTGCAATAAAATTTGGTTGATGTTATTTACATCATTACTTAGTGTTGCCGAGAATAATAAATTTTGACGTTTTTTAGGCAGTAGTGCAAATATACGGTCAACCTCCTCCTTAAAACCAAGGTTAAGCATTTTATCGGCCTCATCTAACACCAATGTATCTATCGTAGTTAAATGCACCGAATTTGATTCAACCAACTCTAACAAACGCCCTGGTGTAGCCACCAATACATTAACGCCTTGCAATGCCATCATTTGTGGGTTAATAGAAACCCCGCCATATACCGCCAAGGTTTTTACAGGCGTAGGTAGTGCTACACCAAACATTTTAAACACCCCTTCTACCTGCACAGCCAGCTCACGTGTAGGCACTAATACTAAAACATTTACATGGCGGTTTTTAGAGGTAATTTTACCTTGCAAATTCATTAAAATGGGCAATACATAACTGGCTGTTTTACCCGAACCTGTTTGCGCAATGCCCAATACATCTTTTCTGTTTAAAATAGCCGGTATAGCCTCTTGCTGAATAGGATAAGGCTGCGTATAATTTTGGTTAGCTAATGCTTTTAGTAAAGAAGGAGATAAACCTAAAGAAGAAAATGGCATATTATTTTTATATAACGGAGGCTAAGGTAGTTTAAATTAGTTTTAGTTACAGTAAACAAGCATAAACTCAAAAAATAACTACTTTTAAAATCAGATTGGCTTAAACATACATTTAGCCTAAAAACAGATACAACATGGCAACAGTTAGCATAAAAAAAGAATCGATTGATTTTTTAAAAATTCTTTCAAAAAACAATAACCGAGATTGGTTTACTGAGCATAAACAACTTTATACTAAAGCCAACGAAAACATTATTGCCTTTGCCGATGTTTTATTAATTGAAATGAATAAGCACGACCACATTGAAACTCCATCAGGTAAAAAAAGCCTGCATAGAATTTATAAAGATGTACGTTTTTCGAAAGATAAAACACCTTATAACGCACGTTGGAGTGGCGGCTTTAAAAGGGCTACAAAAAAATTACGCGGAGGCTACTATTTTAATATAGCGCCCGGCAACTCATTTGTAAGCGGAGGTTTTTGGGCACCGGAACCTCACGATTTACAGAGGATAAGAGAGGACATTGATTTAAATTACGACTATTGGAGAAAATTATTCGCTAATAAAACAATGGTACAAACATTTGGAAGCATGGTTGGAGAGCAGTTAAGTTCAGCTCCACGAGGTTACGCTAAGGACCACCCTGCCATTGATTTGCTGCGCTACAAACAATTTCGTGTTAGACATGAGTTTACCGACAAAGAGGTGCTTAGCGCCGATTTTGTATATAAAGTAAATGATGTTTTTAAAAAAATGCGCCCTTTTTTCAATTATATGAGCGAGCTGCTTACTACAGATGCTAATGGAGTATCTATTATTTAATGAAAAACCTTGCAAATGCAGGGTTTTAAGAATTTAAGAGAGAGAATACTTTTATGATAAATCTTTATTATAGTGTGTTGTTTTTATAAAAAAATACCGCTATTAAGGTTGAAAGAAAAGATCTAATTTTTATTATTCGGTAAAGTCGATAATATAGAGGCGACTTCCATTTTTTTTCTTCGTGAAACCTCAAGGGAAATATTATTTGTAAGTAAAATGTGAGGGACACTTTGATTAACAAATTTTGAAATAAATTTACTGTTTACAATAGTCGATTTATGAATCCTTACAAAACCAATTTCAGGAGAACATAATAGCTCATCATACTCTTTCAAAGACTTTGGTGTTATGCACTTTTGATTATTTAACAGGTAAATATTTGTGTAATTAATATCAGCCTGTAAATATAGTATCTCATTAACCATAACATATTCTGTTTTGGTTTTGTTATTAAGGCAAAGCTTCTGGGGAGTAGGAAAATCACTTAAGTTGCTGGAAAGCATCTTATACCTTTTATGAAACCCCAATAAATTTTGACTTAACTTAATCGCTTTTTCGACCGCTTGCTTCAAATCGGGGACTAAAACAGGTTTGAGTAAATAATCAAGAGCGCTAAATTTAATAGCTCGTAAGGCATAATGATCAAATGAAGTAACAAATATTACTTCAAATTGTGGATTCTGAAATCGTTCTAATAATTTGAATCCTTCGCCACCAGGCATTTCTATATCTAAAAAAATAAGATTGGGTGAATGTAATTTAATAAGTTTCTCAGCATCATTAATATTAGCTGCTTCAGCTAATATTTTGACTTCAGAACAATATGCCCTCAATAAAGCTTTTAGAACTTCTCGACTTTTATGTTCATCATCTATAATTATTACTTCTAAGAAACCCATCAAGCGCAAGTTAATTATTTATAAGGTTGAATTTAAACTATAAATTAACATAAATCAATGGGAAGAACTATTTCTACTTTTGTTCCTAAGGGCTGATTATTTTCATTGTACAAGTCAACAATTTCTATTTTCGCATTTGTTCTATATTCTTCTTTGAGAAGATTTATTCTATCAAATGTAATAGGTAATCCTGCAGATATGTGTTTCTTATTTGGCTGGTTAGCTGTTTTTGCTGCTTCACGTCCGATTCCATTATCAATTAATGTTATATGAAGCTCATCATTACTTATTCGGTAATTTAACTTTAATAAACCATCTTCTTTCTTAGGAGAAAGACCATGTCGAATAGAATTTTCTATAAAAGGCTGAATAAGCATTGGTGGAACTAATATCTCATCAATGTCAATATCGTTTTCTATATGAAGAAGAAATGTAAAAGGAGTTTCAAACCTGATTTTTTCTAAATCAATGTAAAGTTCTATAGTTTCAATCTCCTTAGCCAAAGGGATGACATTCTTTCTTGAATTGTCGAGAACAAGACGTATTAATTTTGAAAACTGAGCTAAATAATGATAGGCCAGTTCTTTATTATTTTCAAGTATAAAATGCTGAATGGAATTAATAGCATTAAATATAAAATGCGGGTTCATCTGTGCTCTAAGGGCATTCATTTGATGTTCTGCAATCTTCTTATTCAATATCGTTTTTTCCATCTCACGTTTTTCGATACCATTGACACGCCATTTTATAATTAAATATATCAAGAAAAGAACAGTAGCTATTTCACACAATATAAACCACCATTTTAGCCAAAACGGTGGACCAATTAAGAATATGATTTTAACTGGCGTCTTGCTTTTAATTCCATCATTATTTATTGCGTAAATTTCAAGAGTATAATTTCCCGGTGGAAGATTATTGTAATTGATAGTGTTGTAATTGGAATAATTGTAATCAGAATCAAATCCCCAAAGTTTATACATGTAATTATAATGGCCACTGCCTTTATAAGATAATCTATTAAGAATAAGTTTTAGATTGTTTTCATAATATTTTAGCGGGCTAACCTTTTTATAATCGTAATCTAATCCGTTTATTGTGCAATTAGAAACCATTATTGGTGGTGGAACAAGATTTTTTGTCAGGTTTAAAGTATTGAAAAAAAATAACCTATCTCTTGTAGCGCAAAATATTCTATTACCAAAAGCGGAGATTTTAATAATTTCATTTGACGGGAGCCCATTTGTTTCATTAAAAGATGTGAAGCATATTTTTTTATCAAAAGCAAAG